>JAKPAM010000169.1 GCA_029779435.1 Pseudomonadota bacterium
GCCTGGGAGCAGAGCTTCAATTCGCTCCCATTGGGTGTTCGTCAGTTCGTAGCGGCTGGGCCGCAGATGCTTGGTCTTCAACATCCGACCAAGATACCGGCTGAATGTCGATTCAGCCTAGGGCCGCGACCCTAACCCGGGGCGGCGCGGAAGCGGAACGAGACGGGTGCCGGCCGGGGCCGACCCCACCGGCGCTGGCGTATGCTGTGGCCTGTTCCGCCCTACCCTTCGCCGGCCGTCGCCCATGCCTCCACCCACTTCCACCGCTGATCCGTCGACGCTGTCCGACCTGCCTCTGGTGGCCAGCGAACTCGACCTGCTCGCTTCGCTGGTGCCGCTGGCCGGCGCGCACATCATCGAGGCCGGCTGCGGCGCGGCGGGCCTCGCCCGGGCGCTGCTGAAGCGCTTCGACGATGCGCGGATCGTCGGCCTCGAAGTGGACGAGCGCCAGCTCGCCAAGAACCTGACCGAGCCCGTGCCCCGCCTGCAGTTCCTGCACGCGGGCGCGCAGGCGATTCCGTTTCCGGATGCGAGCTTCGACGGCGCGATGATGCTGAAGTCGCTGCACCACGTGCCGCGCGAACTGATGGACCCGGCGCTGGCCGAGCTGGCTCGCGTCGTGCGCCCCGGCGGCTGGCTGTACGTGTCCGAACCCGTCTACGCGGGCGAGCTGAACGACCTGATCAGGCTGTTCAACGAGGAAGGCGAGGTCCGCGCGCTGGCGCAGCAGGCGCTGGATCGCGCGCTCGAATCGGGCCGCTGGCTGCCCGACACCGAGCATCGGTTCGGCATGCGGCGGCGCTTCCGCGATTTCGCCGAGTTCGAGCGCACGCTGATGCGCCCGACCTTCGCCGATCACAAGATCGACGATACGCTGCTGGCACGGGTACGCGAGCGCTATGCACGCCACCAGACGCCCGAGGGCGCGAACTTCGTCGCCCCGATGCGCGTGCGGTTGCTGCGGCGCGCCTGACGCCAGCCCGTTGCCGCCCCCTTCCCCGCACGCCGACCCGGTCGATGCCGCCCGGCATCATGCCGACCGCCAATCACGGCTCGCCGCGCTGGCGCTGAGCCTGTCCCTGCCCACCGACGTCCTGCTGTACCTGCTGCTGCCGATGTACGCGGACAGCTTCGGCGTCGACCTCGCGCAGGCGGGCATCCTGCTGGCGGCCAACCGCCTGGTGCGCATCGTCGGCTACGGCCAGGTGACGCGCTTCTATGCCCGTCACGGTGATCGCGCGACCTGCTCGCTGGCAGTCGGCGCCGCGGCCCTGTGTTCGCTGGGCCTGGCCACGCTCAGCGGCTTCTGGCTGCTGCTGCCGATGCGGCTGGTCTGGGGCATGGCGTTCGCGGCGCTGAACCTGGCGACCCAATCGCTGGCCACCGCCGAGTCGGGCGGCGCGGCGCGCCGGTCGGGCCGGTCGCGCGCGCTGATCGCGATCGGCCCGGTGACGATGCTGCCGCTGGGCGCCTGGCTGGCGATGCACTGGGGGCCCCGGGCGATCTTCTTCGTGCTGTGCGGCGTCGCGCTGCTCGGGCTGAGCGTCACGCGCCGCCTCGCCGCCGCGCCGCATCCGGCGCACTTGCGCCGGCGTGGCCTGCGCCGGCCCAACAGCCTCGACCTGTGGTCGTTTCTCGAAGGGCTGACGTTGGACGGGCTGTTCATCATCGGCCTGTCGTATCTGGGTGCCGACCTGCTGCCGGGCGGCGCGGTGATGATGGCCGGCGCGCTGATGGCCACGCGCTACCTGGGCGAGATCCTGTTGAGCCCGCTCGGCGGCAGGCTCGCCGCGCGCTGGGGCGCCGAACGGCTGCTGCTGCACCTGTCGTGGATCACGTCCCTGACGCTGATCGCGTTCGGCTGCGGCTGGATATGGGGCGGCGCCGCGCTGATCGTCGTACTGCGCGCGCTGCAACTGCCGCTGATCGCGCCGATCGTCGCGCAGCGCACACCTGGCCCGGAGCGCGTGCAGGCGCTGGCGACGCGCTCGGTCTGGCGCGACATCGGCGCCGGGACCGGGCCGATCCTGGCCGGCATGCTGCTGCCGGTGCTGTCGACGCCGTGGCTGTACGGGATTCCGGCTGTGCTGCTGGCCGCGGCGGCGTTCGCGTGCGCGCGGCCGTCGCGCTCCCGGGTTGCCGACCCTTAGATTAGCGGCCCTTAGGTTCCCGACCCTTAGGGTTCCCGGCCCCTGGTCTCCTCACCTTTGGCCCTTAGGGCCCCGGCACTTCAGGTTTTCGTTCCTCCGGGCGAGGCGCTCGCGGCGCGCAACGGCAACTGCCGGATCCGCTTGCCGGTCGCCGCGAAGATCGCGTTGCACAGTGCCGGCGCGACGGGCGGCACCGGCGGCTCGCCGACTCCGCCCGGCGGCAGCGTGTGATCGTCGTTGACCAGATGCGTGCGGATCACCCGCGGCGCTTCGTGATGGCGCAGGACCGGATAGTCGTGGAAGTTGCTCTGCACGACGCGCCCGCGATCGAACGAGATCTCGCCGCTGAGCGCGAGGCTCAGACCCATGATGACGCCGCCTTCGAGCTGCGCGCGGATGCGCTCGGGATTGATCTGCGGGCCGCAGTCGATCGCGATGTCGACGGCCTCGACCTTGACGTCGCCGCCGGCATCGACCGTGACCTCGACGACGCAGGCCGTATAGCTGAGGAAGCTGTAAGCCCACGCCATGCCCAATCCGCGTCGCTTCGGCAGCGAACGGCCCCATCCCGCGCCGCCGGTGGCCGCCTCGATGACACCGCGCATCCGCCCGGTGTCGATCGGATACCGCTGCGGCGACTCCGTGTAATTCCAGCCGTCGGACAACGTGGTCGGGTCGATGCGGCGCGGCGGGCCGATCAGGTCCAGCGCGTACGCCTTGTGGTCGCGCCCGGCGCGGTGCGCCAGTTCGGCGACGAAACACTGGACCGCGAACGCGTGCGGAATGTTCGAGACCGAGCGGAACCAGCCGATCCGCGCGTGCGCGTCGACCTCGGCCCCCTCGATGCGCACGTTCGGGATGTCGAACGGGATGTTGATCGCGGTCATGCCGGTCTCGACCGGCAACTGCCCTTTGCCGCCGACGACGAACAGCGATGCGATCGACGGCGCCGCGGTGCGATGCAGCCATGACCGAGGCTTGCCGTCGGCGCCGACGACCGCTTCGAGATGCTCGACCGACACCGTGTGCAGATAGTCGTGGCGCAGATCATCCTCGCGCGTCCAGACCAGCTTGACCGGCTTGCCGGGCATCGTCTTCGCAACGATCGCGGCCTCGGCCACGTAGTCGGGCTTGGACTTGCGCCCGAACCCGCCGCCCAGCAGCAGCACGTTGACCTTGACGCGGGCCGGTTCGAGCCCGAGCAGCTTGGCCACGCCGGCCTGCGCGGCGGCCGGATTCTGCACCGACGTCCAGACTTCGCAGCGGTCGCCGTCGACGAGGACGGTGGCCGCCGGCGGCTCCATGCTCGCGTGCGCGACGTGCGGCAGGTAGTACTCGGCCGACAGGCGCTGCGCGGCCGGCGCCGCCGCCCATGCCCCCGGCGCATCGCCATCGTTGCGCAGCGCCTTGCCCGGCGCGCGCGCCGCCGCTTCCAGCGTGCGGCGATACGACGACGACGTGTAGTCGCCGTTGGGGCCGTCGTCCCATTCGAGTTCGAGCGCGGCGCGCCCCTGCATCGCCGCCCAGGTGTTGCGGGCGACGACCGCCACGCCGCCGAGCGGCTGGAACATCGGCGCGCCGCTGAATCCGGGGATCTCGACGATGCCGAGCACGCCGGGCACCTGCCGGGCCTTGTCGGCGTTCCAGCGGCGCAGCTTGCCGCCGACGACCGGCGGCCGGGCCACCACCGCGTACACCATGCCGGGCAGGTGCATGTCGAAGCCGTACGTGGCGCGTCCTTCGCCGATCGCGGCCTGGTCGAACGGCCGCACCTCGCCCTTGCCGATATAGCGGAACTCGGCCTTGTCCTTGAGCCGCAGCGCATCGCCCTTCGGTACCGGCATGCGCGCCGCGTCGGCGGCCAGCTCTCCGAATCCGAGCGAGCGGCCGCTGCCGGCATGCACGACGCGATGATCGAGCGCCCGCACCTCGCCGGGCGGAACCTCCCAGCGCGCGGCAGCCGCCGCTTCGAGCATCTGGCGCGCGGCGGCGCCGACGCGGCGCATCGGCTCGTAGAAATGGCGGACGCTGCGCGAACCGTCGACGTTCTGGTTGCCGTATCGCGCTTCGTCGGCCACGGCCTGCACGACGCGTACGCGCGACCAGTCGGCCTGCATCTCGTCGGCGACCACCATCGGCAGGCTGGTGCGCACACCGGTGCCCATCTCGGCCCGGTGCGCGACGATCGTCACCGCACCATCCGCATCGATCGACACGAAGGCGAGCGGATCATCGACGGTGCCGCCGGGCATCGAGTCGGCACCGTACTTCTTCGGCTCGGCCGCGACGACGACGCCCAGCGGCGTCACCGCCAGCACCAGCGTGCCGATCGATTGCCGCAGGAAACGGCGGCGCGGCGGATCGGCGAGCGGCATCGAGGAACGGGCAGCCGACGATAGCGGATTCGACGATGGGAAATCCGACGCCAGCGCGGACGGCAACAACGGGCGCGCGCTCATGCCGGCCTCCGTTGCGCGAGCGCGGCCGCCGCCTGGCGGATCGCGGCGCGGATGCGAGGGTACGTGCCGCAGCGGCAGATGTTGCCGGTCATCGCGTCGTCGATCTGCTGGTCGGTCGGCGACGGCGTGGTGCGCAACAGGCCGATCGCCGACATGATCTGGCCGGCCTGGCAGTAGCCGCACTGCGCGACGTTGTGCGCCTGCCAAGCCTGCTGCACGACCTGCCCGACCGAGTCCTGCGCCATCGCCTCGATCGTCGTGACCGAGCGATCGGCCGCCGCCGACAGCGGCGTCACGCAGGCGCGCACCGGCTCCCCATCCATGTGGACCACGCAGGCGCCGCACAGCGCCATGCCGCAGCCGAACTTGGTGCCGGTCATGCCCAGTTCGTCGCGCAACACCCATAGCAAAGGGGTGTCAGCGGGCACGTCGACGCGATGCGCCTGCCCGTTGACGTGGATATTCGTCGTGTTCATGGCCAGCCTGCCTTAGGGAGGTTCTGATCGATCCGCCGGACTCGACGCGCCCGCCATCGGGATGGGACACAAGGCGACAGCCCCCCGAAAGAGGGGCGCAGCGAAAGGGAAATCGATCAGCGCTTCCGTGGTGGATTGAAGAATCGTCGGCGGTCTCCGCGCCGCGGCGGCGCGCGCTCCGAATGCCGGGCATGGCGCCTGCGTCTGCATTGTGGCGCATTCTCGCGACAACGGGACATTGCCAACGACGATCCGGCCCCCAGGCAGCCCCGGCCGTGCCGCCACCGCCGTAGAATCGATCCTCGCAACGCTGCGCCAAAGCCTCCGCCGATCAGACGATGACGCCGATCTCCGAGACCCAGGGATTCACGCTCAAGCGCGTGCGGCAACTGTTGGGCCTGTCACGCCATGCGGTGGCCGGCCTGATCCGTGCCGGTTTCGTCCAGCCGGCGCGGGGACGCCGCCGCGAGTTCCGTTTTTCGTTCCAGGACCTGGCGTTGTTGCGTACCGCGCACGCGCTGCGGCGCGAACACGTTCCCCATGCGCGCATCGTGCAGGCGCTTCGTCGTCTGCGCGCCGAAGTGCCTTCGGCGCTGCCATTGACGCGGCTGCGGCTGGTCGCCGTCGGCAGCCGCGTGATCGTGCGCGATGCGCACGGTCCCCGCGATGCGGGCTCGGGTCAGCGGGTGCTCGATCTGGATGCGGAACCGGCCGATACCGCGCCCAAGTCCGGCGACGTCGCCGATCTGCGCGAGCACGGCCGCGCCCGCATCGGCGGCGCCGATCCGCAGGCTTGGCTCGACCGCGCGCAATCGCTCGAACGATACGATCCGATCGCCGCCGAACAGTCGTATCGTCGATTGATCGATGCGGTGCCCGACTTCAAGGCCGCTTATCTGAACCTGGGCACGATGCTGTCCGAAGCGGGCCGCCTGCAGGAAACCGAAGCCGTGTATGCGCGCGCGCTGCGCATGGGCCTGGACGACGCGACGCTGCGCTACAACTGGGCGATCGCGCTCGAGGACCTCGAACGCGACGAGGCGGCGATCGACGCTTATCGACTGGCACTGGCCTTCGACTCCGCTTTCGCCGACGCGCATTTCAATCTCGGCCGATTGCTCGAACGCCGCGGCGATCGTCGCGGCGCGCGGAGACACTACAGCGCGTTCCGGCGGCTGACGCGACACGCGCCATAAGGAGACGTCGACGATGAGAACCGCCACCCTGGCGCTCGATGCGCCAGCCATCCGTTTCATCCACAGGAGCACCCCGAAATGATCCGCATGCATACTCTCGCGACGGCCGCGGCCGTCCTCACCGTCGGCGCCACGCTGGCCGCCTGCAACAGCTTGGGAATCGGCCGCGCCACCGCGCATGCCAACCTGGCGCCCACCGCGGCGATCAATCCGAATCCCACTACCGGCACCGCGACCTTCACCGCGCTGGATCACGGCGTGCGCGTCGCCGGCGAGGTGCGCGGCCTGGCACCGGGCAGCGAACACGGCTTCCACATCCACGACAAGGGCGACTGCGGCGACAACGGCAATGCCTCGGGCGGCCACTTCAATCCCGCCGGTGGCAAGCACGGCAAGTTCGGCGCCTCGGGAACCCATGCGGGCGAACTGCCCAGCCTGGTGGCCGACGCGGCCGGCGTGGCGCGGTTCAGCGTGGACGTGCACGCGATCTCGCTGACCGACGGGGCCGCCGACAACGTCGTCGGCCGCGCACTGGTCGTGCACCGCGATCCCGACGACTTCACGACCCAGCCGGCGGGCAATTCGGGGCCGCGCATCGCGTGCGCCGTGATCACGCGCGGCTGAAAATACCGGGGCCGGCGCCGATTCGAAGAACGCCGGCCGCTCAGCCGCGCCGGCGCCAACCCCAGGCGGCGACCGCGATCGGCGCCAGCAGCGTCAGCCACGACAGCAGGTCCCAACCATCGTCGCCGACCAGCGCCGACAGCAGTCCGACGATCGTCAGCACCCCGAGCAATAGCGGTATACGAAACACCCGCCAGGCCGATTGCGGGTGATCGGTGCGCCCGTGGCGCGAAGCGGTAGCGGCGCGGCTGCTCATCGCGAACCCTCCGGCTGCAGCGTCGCGGACTCGGCCCCCTGATCGGCATCGCGGTCCTGTTCCCGCCGGACCAGGCGTGGCTTGCGCAACCATAAGTACAAGCCGGTGATCAGCACGACGATCGTGATCAGGTCCAGGATCGCCCAAAGGATCTTCAGCGGCAGACCGCCATAGTCGCCGAAATGCAGCGGCTGCGACAGCAGCAGCGTCTTGACGTACCACGGCATTTCGCGCGCATCGGTCAGTTTCGCGGTCTGGGCATCGATCAGCGCGGGCTTGAGCAGCCGCGACGTGACCGGCGTGTTGCCGCGCATGAAGACCGTGTAGTGGTGCGGGCTGGAGAACGCGGTGCCCGGAAACGCGACGAAGCGCACGTCCATGTCGGGCACGGCGCTCTGCGCGGTGCGGATCGATTCGGCGAGCGATGCCAACCGCGTCGGCGGCGGCACCCCCTTGTACGGGGCCGTCATCTCCGCCATCTGATCCTGCTGCCACAGGCCGAGAACGATCTGGCTGAGCGTGTTGATCGAACCGGTCAGGCCGACGACCAGCGCCCAGACGATCGTCACCACGCCCAGCAGGTTGTGCACGTCGAGCCACTTGACCCGCGCGCTGCGCTGCGTGCGCACGGTGCCGAACGCGAGCCGGCGCGTGAACGGATGGTAGAGAACGACGCCCGAGACGATGGCGACGACCAGCAGCAGGCCCATGAAGCCGAGGAACAGCATCCCCGGCAAGCCGGCGAACAGGTCGGTGTGCAGCTTGAGCATCACGTACATGAAGCCTTCGTTGGTCTTGGGCTCGTCGAGCACCTGCGCGGTGCGCGTGTCGATGACGACCGGGAAGTTCTCGTCGGGCGGCGCGTCCAGCGTGCGGGCCATCGACACGTACGTGAGGTTCGGATGCTCTTCGGCATCCCAGAACATGTAGCGGATGACGTCGCCGGGGCGGCGCTGGCGCGCTGCATCGGCCACCTGATCGAGACTGACCGTCGACGTGCCGGCCGCCAGCTCGGGCGCCTCGACGACGCCGGTCAGGTGTTCGATCTCTTCATGGAAAACCAACGGGAGGCCCGTCAGGCACAGCAGCAGCATGAATACCGTGCAAATCAGGCTCGACCACTTGTGCACCCAGGACCAGGCACGAACGTTCATCGCTTACCCCTCGCGGAAATCCATGGACCAGCCCGCTCGCTCACAGGTCGACGCTGGCCGACAGCGAGACCGTGCGCGGTGTGCCCAGGTACAGGTAGCCGGCGGTGGCGACACCGTAGTAGTCCTTGTCGGCGAGGTTCTCGACGTACAGGCGCAGCGTCACGTCCTTGCCGGCCAGCCGCGTGCGATAGCGCGCGCCGACGTCGACGCGGTTCCACGATGGGACGACCAGCGTGTTGGCCGCGTCCAGGTACGAGCCGCCGTTGTGCAGCAGGCGTCCGGTGAACGTCAGGCCGGGCATGAAGCCGGCATCCCACTCGGCACCGACATTGACCAGCCAGCGCGGCACGCCGATCGCGTCCTTGCCGACCAACGCCGCCGTCGGCGACTCGTGCAGCTCGGCCCGCGTATAGGTGAACCCGCCCAGCAGGCGCACGCCCCGCGCCACCTCGCCGGCCGTAGCCACTTCGAGGCCGCGGTTACGCTGCTCGCCGTTGACGCGGAACACGTTGTCGGACACCGACGCGCTGGGGCGAGTCAACTGGAACAGGCTGAGCGTCGTCATCAGCCCCGCCGCGTCGACCTTGACGCCGACCTCGTACTGCTTGGACTTGTACGGCGCCAGCATCTGGCCCGGGTTGGCCAGGCCCGCCGTGATCGGCGCGGTATCGCCGCGCGACAAGCCCTGGATGTGGCTCGCATACAGCGACAGGTTCGGCCGCAGCTTGTAGACCACGCCGATCATCGGCGTCACCGCGCTGTCGTCGTAGCGCTCGCCCTGCGCGGCCCCGGTGGCGAAGTTGTAGTTCTGCGCGGCGATCGATTGGCGCCGCAAGCCCAGGCTCACCAGCACCGTATCGTCGAGCATCGACAGCGTGTCGGCCAGCGCCACGCTGGCCAGACGCGAGTCCTGGTAAGGCCGCAGCGGGTTGGCGACGCCGGCGGTCGACGGAGAGTCCGGGTCCATCGGCGAATACAGGTTGTTCACGCCGGCGGGATAACCGGTGTAGAAGCCCAGCTCGCGCTTCTGGTCGACCAGCGTGTAGCCGAGCGTCAGCTTATGACCGATGGACCCGGTACGGAACTCGCTGCGCAAGCCGGCCTCGATGGAGTCGGACCGCACGTGCTGCCGCTGCCATCCGCCGAAGTACGAATAGTTGCCCGCGGTGTCGAGCATGATCGGATTGCCGGCCACCGCGTCCCAGTCGCCCTTGTACCGGCCGTATCCGGCATACGCGGTGACATGCTCGTTGACGTCGTACTCGGCCTTGACGACGGCGCTGCCGTCGCGGCTGTCGCTGTAGCCATAACCAGGGTAAGCGATCTTGTTGTCGGGCACGCGCGGAATCGCCGTCAGCGTCGGCGCCGCCTGGAACTGCCGCACGACATTGTCGATCCGCTGCGACTGCCACAGCAGGTCGGCCGACATCCGCCAGCCGCTCCCTCGGTAATCGAGTCCCAGCGATGCCAGACGCTCTTTCGTCCACTGCTTGTCGATGACCGTGTCGCCCTGGCGCTGCATCAGGTTCAACCGGACGCCGACCGCGTTCGCCGGCCCGAAGCGGCGCCCGACGTCCAGATGGCCGCCGAAGATCGAATCACCCATGTACGAGCCGGTGAAGCGCGTCAGCGGCGCGGCCTCGGCCCGCTTGGACACCAGGTTGACCGTGCCGCCGATGTTGCCGCTCGGCGGCATGCCGGTCAGCATCGCGGTCGGCCCTTTCAGTATCTCGACACGTTCAGCCGCCTCGAGCGGCGCCCGCCAGAACGGCGTCAGCCCGAACATGCCGTTCAGCGAGAAATCGCTGGAGGACACCGGGAACCCACGGATCGTCAGATCTTCGTTGATGTTCGAGCGCGCCGAACTCATGCGCACCGACGGATCGACGGCGATCACGTCGGCGACGGAACGCGCCTGCAGCGTCTGGATCGTCTCGGCCGTATATGACGTGACGCTGAACGGCGCATCGATCACCGGCGTGTTGCCGAGCACGCCGAGCCGCGCGCCGGAACCGACCTGCCCGCCTCGCGCGGGCGGCGGCGCTTCGTCCAGCGCATCCAGATGGCCGGACACCGTGACGGCGGGCAGCGTCCCCGCCTCGCGGGCACCGGGACTGGCGTTGGCGTCATCACCCGTGCCGGTCGTCTGGGCCACGGCCGCCGCACTGGCCATGGCGACGCCGGCCGCCAGGCCGATCCGAGCGATCACAGGCCACCGCTTAGGCCGCGACGACGCGGCGTCATCCGCCGAATCCGCGGCAATGGAAGCGGCGGTGAGGCGGGCAACGCCGGATGGAACGGAACGGGACGGCCAGGATGCGGCGCTCGATGGCGCGGAGAGGGAAGGCAAGGCGATCTCTGTCGATGGAGGATTCGAGATCGCAAATGGTAATCACTATCATTGGCATTATGCAAATCGACAGACTGTCGACAGCATCGGGCCTACCCGCTATTCGCGCCGGGCCGTCCATCCTTGCCCATCGACCTGTCCTTCGATCCGATCGGTTTCGATGGCGCCGACATGGCGCCGTCCCGCCACGGTGAAGACCAGGTGGCGGCCGCGCACGATACCGTCGGTCACGGCCTCCTCATGCCCGTCATTCACCATCGTGCCGCGCACGTGCTGGAACGATTGCGTGAGCGTCAGCGTCCCTTGCGGGAGCCGCCACGTCCCGTCGACCCTGGCGGGAACGATCCATTCGAACGCCCGGCAGAAGTTCGTGCAATCGTCACCGACGTCGATCGCTCTGTCGGGCTCCCAGTCGCCCATCGCGAAGGAGTTCGACACGATGCGCGTTCCCGGCGCCATCCGCAGCAGCGTCGGCCGCAGCTTGAGGTTCAGGTTCGGCAGCAGGAACAGCGTCACGACGGTGGCGCGCGAGAAATCGGTCTCGAAGATGTCGCCGCGCTCGAACGTGGCCAGCCGCTCGACATTCGCGTCGCGCGCATTGCGCTGGGCCAGCGCGACCATGTCGGGATTGAATTCGATCCCGTGCGCGCGGACGCCGCGGCGCGCGGCGGTGATCACCGTGCGTCCGTCGCCGGACCCCAGGTCGACCAGGTAGTCGCCCGGCGCGACACGCGCCAGATCGAGCATCCGGTCGACCAGCGCCTGCTGCGTGGGCACCCACACCACGTCCTTGCCCGGTTGGCCGGAATACGGCTTGTACCCCGTCTGCTCCGGTGCATCCACGACCGGCTGCGCCTGCGCTGCCCCCTGCCCGGCCGCCAGGCAGGCCGCCACGATCCATCCTCCCATCACGCTACCCGCACGCCGCGTCGGCTTCATCGCACGTCCCTCCCCGTCGGTGGTCTCTGATCCGGGCCGGCACCGAGGCGGTCCGGCCGCTTGGCGAACGCCGATCCATTCGGCCGATCGGCGCCTGCTTCGTTCCGGTCGCTCGGCCCTTGCCGGCATTGCAGCGAATGCACCTGTACGAATCGAGGCGGCGCTCGGGTAGCATTCCCGGCTGGACACCGAGTCCCGGACATCCGCTCATGGATGTCGCCACGGGACGCCAAAACGATCGAGGAGACGACATGCACCGTTCCCGCCGCAGCGCGAGCGCCACCCTGTGCAGCGGCCTGGCCGCCGCGTTGCTCGCGCCGCTGGCCAGGCCGGCACGCGCCGTATCGCCGGCCCCTGCGCCCGCCTTCACACCGGCCAAGCCGGTCCGCATCATCGCGCCCAGTTCGCCCGGCGGCATCCTCGACCTGACCAGCCGGATGATCGCGACGACCTGGGGCGAGATGCTGGCCCAGCCGGTCGTGGTCGAGAACCTGCCCGGTGCCGGCGGCACGATCGGGATCCAGGGCGCGCTGCGCGCCGATCCGGACGGCCACACGCTGGTCATGGGCAGCCTGGGCCCGAACGCCGCCAACTACACGCTGCAGGACAAGCTGCCGTACACGGCCGCCGACCTCGCGCCGGTCGTGTACGTGCTGTCGATGCCCGACGTCGTCGTCGTGAACCCGAACCTGCCGATCCATACGCTCGCCGAACTCAAGTCGCACGCGGTGGCCCGGCCCAACGGGCTGTCGATGGCGATCTCGACCAGCGGCTCGTCGGGGCACCTGGCAGGCGAGCTGCTGAAGTCGCGCATCGGCATGCCGGCGGTCGGCGTCGTCTATCGCGGCGCCGCGCCCGCGCTGAACGATCTGGTGGCCGGGCAGGTCGACTTCATGGTCGACAACCTGATCACCGCGCTGCCGCTGATCCGCGCCGGCAAGCTGCGCGCGCTGGCGATCACCACGCGTGGGCGCGCGCCCGAACTGCCCGACGTGCCCACCGTCATCGAGCAGGGCTATCCGGACTTCGACGTATCGGTGTGGCTGGGACTGTTCGTCTCGTCGAAAGTGCCGCCCGCCACCGTGCAGGCATTGAACACCGACCTGAACCGGGTGCTCTCCACGCCGGCGCTTCGCGACCGGATCGCGCAGCAGGGAGGCAAGGCCGAAGGCGGATCGATCCAGAGATTCGACGAGTTCGTGCGCGCCGAAACGCAGCGCTGGGGCCAGGTGATCCAGGCCGCCGGCATCAAGGCGCAGTGATCGCGTCCGACCTTCCTCAGGAACATCCATGACGTCCCCCTCCACCTCCTCCTCGCCCGCCTCCCCGCCGATGCCGCGACCGATGTTCGACGCCGAGCACGAGTTGTATCGCTCGAACGTCGCGCGCTTCCTGCGCGAGCGCATCCTGCCGTCGCATGCCGAATGGGAGCGAGAAGGCCTGGTTCCCCGCGACAAGTGGCGCGAGGCCGGGGCCGCCGGCCTGCTGTGTCCCGGCATCCCGGATGCCTACGGCGGGGGCGGCGGCGATTTCCTGCACAGCACGATCGTCGTCGAGGAGATCGCCCGCGCGCTGGCTTCCGGCGTGACCGGCTTCACGACGCACTCGGAGAACGTCGCGCCGTACCTGCTCGAGTTCGGTACCGAGGCGCACAAGCAGGCGTTCCTGCCGGGCATGGCCAGCGGCGACATCGTCGCCTCGATCGCGATGACCGAGCCGGACGCCGGCAGCGACCTGAAGGCGATCCGCAGCAGCGCGGTGCGCGTCGACGGCGGCTGGCGGCTGAACGGGCAGAAGACCTTCATCACCAACGGCTGGCACGCCGACCGCGTGCTGGTGTTCGCCAAGACGACGCCGCAGGCCGGCGCGCGCGGCATCAGCCTGCTGTGGGTCGACACGCAAAGCGCCGGATTCCGGCGCGGACGGCTGCTGGACAAGATCGGCCAGCTCGCGCAGGACACGGCCGAACTGTTCTTCGACGACGTGTTCGTGCCCGAGGACATGCTGATCGGCCAGCCCGACGCGGCCTTCGGCTATGCGATGAGCGGGTTGATCCGCGAACGGCTGCTGATCGCGATGCGCTGCGCGGTCGCGCTGGAAGTGGCGCTCGACTGGACGATCGACCATGTCAAGCAGCGTCGCGCATTCGGCAAGGCGTTGATCGAGAACCAGCACATCCGCTTCAAGCTGGCCGAGATCAAGACGCTCGCCTGCGCGACCCGCGCGTTCGTCGACAGTTGCCTGACGCAGTACCTGGCCGGCGCGCTGACCATCGACGGCGCGGCGATGGCCAAGTTCTGGGCCGGCGAGGCCACCCGCGCGATCGACGATCTGATGCAGTTCTTCGGTGGCTACGGCTACATGCGCGAGTATCCGATCGCGCGCGCTTATGTCGACGTGCGGCCCAACCGGATCTACGGCGGATCGGCCGAGATCATGCGGGAAGTCATCGCCCGCGGACTCTAAGCGGGTGGCGGACTGCCCGCGGCACGCGTCTGCCCTGAATAAGGAGCGCGGCTATCGCGGGCGGCGATGGCGTGGAGCGACAGCCCTTCGGTGAATCAGACGCTCAGATAAGTGCGGCGCACCTGCTCGTCGGCCGCCAGTTCGCGCATCGAGCCCTCGTACCGGATCTGTCCCTTCTCGAGCACATACGCGCGATCGGCGACCAGTCCGGCGAAATGGACGTTCTGCTCGGACAGCAGCAGGCTGGTGCCCGCGGCCTTCAGCGCGACGATCATCTGCGCCATCTGTTCGACGATGACCGGCGCCACGCCTTCCGACGGTTCGTCGAGCAGCACCAGCAGCGGGTTGCCCATCAACGTGCGCGCCACCGTCAGCATCTGCTGCTCGCCGCCGCTCATCTGGCCCCCGGGCCGGTCCGGCATCTCGCCCAGGTTCGGAAACAGCGCGTAGAGCGCCTCCGGCGTCCAGTCGAACGCCGGGCTGCCGTCGGGCCAGCGCCGCGGCGGCTGGCGCCCGACCTCGAGGTTCTCGGTAACGGTCAGGTCGGTGAACACGCGCCGGTCCTCGGGCACGAAGCCCAGGCCCAGCCGTGCGATCTCGAACGGTGCCAGCGCCGAGATGTCCCGGCCCATGAACGCGATCCGTCCTTCGCGGCGCGCCAGCAGCCCCATCACGGCCTTGAGCGTCGTCGACTTGCCGGCGCCATTGCGCCCCATCAGTGCGACGACCTCGCCGCGCCCGACGGTCAGCGCGACGTCGAACAGCACGTGCGCGGCGCCGTACCAGGCGTTCAAGCCCTCGACTTCGAGCATCGGCGCGCCAGGGACGAAGCGTCGGTCAATGCGCACGATTCGACGCACCCGCCGTCGGGATCGAACGCACGACGACCTTTACGAGATTCATCATGGTGCCGTGCTCTCGAAAGTTTTGCCGGTGCCGAAGTAGACCTCCTGCACCTTCGGATGGTCGCGGATCTCGCGCGCGCTGCCTTCGGCGATCAGGCGGCCGCGCGCCAGCACGATCATGCGATCGGCATAAGCGAACACGACGTCCATGTTGTGCTCGGTGAACAGCACCGCCATCCGGCGCTCGACGACGAGCCGCCGGGCCAGCGCCATCAGTTCGTTGCGCTCGCGCGGCGCCATGCCGGCGGTCGGCTCGTCCATCAGCAACAGCTTCGGATCGTTGGCCAGGGCCATCGCCAGCTCGACGCGCTTGACGTCGCCATAAGCCAGCTCGCTGCACGGGCGATCGGCCTGGGCACGCATGCCGACCTGTTCGAGCAGGTCGAGCGCCTGCACGCGATGGCGCGACGCCGCAGGCCGCCACAACGCGAACACCTGGCGATGGTGCGACAGCAGCGCCATCTGCACGTTCTCGACGACGGTCAGCGACGCGAAGGTCGCGGCGATCTGGAACGTGCGCCCCACGCCCAGCCGCCAGATCCGGCGCGGCTTCAGGCCGACGAGTTCGCGCCCGGCCAGCTTCACCGAGCCGGCGGTCGCCGCGAGCTGTCCGTTGACCATGTTGAACGTCGTCGACTTGCCGGCGCCGTTCGGCCCGATCAATGCCAGCAGTTCGCCCTCGGCCAGATCGAAGTTGACGCCATCGACCGCGCGCACGCCGCCGAACGACTTGCTCAGGCCCCGCACCTGCAGCAGGCTCATTCGGCACCTCCGTGCGCGAGCCGCGCCGCCCGCCAATCGCCGAGCCGCCGCGCGAACCCCGCCAAGCCTTGCGGAAACACCAGCACCAGCAGCAGCATCACGCCGCCGAACGACGCGCGCCAGAACTCGGTGGCACGCATGATCTTGTCCTGCAGCAGGTTGAATGCCGTCGCGCCGATCACGGGGCCGGTCAGCGTCTGGACACCGCCGAGCAGCACCATCACCAAGCCATCGACGGACTTGCCGACCGCCATCGCATCCGGCGAGATGCCGCCCTTGGAAAACACGAACAGCGCACCGGCCAGGCCGGCGAACAGGCCGGCGATGACGAAGGCCATCCACTGCACGCGCGGCACGTCGATGCCGATCGCATCGGCGCGCAGGCTCGAATCGCGCCCGGCGCGCAGCGCGTAGCCGAACGGCGCGAACAACATCCGCCGCATCGCGTAGACGGACAGCACGACCAGCGCCAGCACGCCATAGTAGTAGACGGTCGGCGTGATCCACGGTGCCGGCCAGATGCCGAACAGACCGTTCGAGCCGCCGGTCACCGAATCCCACTGGAAGACGATCGACCAGACGATCTGCGAGAACGCCAGCGTCAGCATCGCCAGATAGACGCCCGACAGGCGCACGCAGAACCAGCCGAACAGCAGCGCGCCGAGCCCGGCCGCCAGCGGCGCCAACGCCAACGCGAGCGGCATCGGCATCGTCGCGGCCTTGACCAGCACCGCCGCGCCATAAGCGCCGAGCCCGTAGTACGCGGCATGGCCGAATGAATGCATGCCGCCCGGTCCCATGATGAAGTGCAGGCTGACCGCGAACAGCACCGCCAGCAGGACGTCCTGCGCCAGCACCGGCGCATAGGGCAGCCACGACGACGCCCATGGCAGCGCGGCCAGCGACGCGACGGCGGCGACGGCCACGGCCTTGAACGCCGGGCCGCCGGGCCGGATCGGCGCCTCGATCGGCGCCGAGTTGCGGCTGGCGGCCTGCGGCCGGCCCATCAGCCCCCATGGCCGGAACACCAGCACCAGCGCCATCACCAGGAACTCGACGACCAGCGTCAGCTTGGAGAACGAGATCTCGATGCCGAACACCGTCGTGTTGCCCAGGCCGATGCAGATCGCCTTGATCTCGGCGATCAGCAGCGCCGCGACATAAGCGCCGGGGATCGATCCCATGCCCCCGACGACGACGACGACGAACGCCTCGCCGATCGCGCGCAGGTCCAGTGTCAGGCTGGCCGGCTCGCGCGGCAGTTGCACGGCGCCGCCCAGCCCGGCGAGCGCCGCGCCCAGCGCGAACACCGTGGTGAACAACCACGCCTGGTTGACGCCGAGCGCGCCCAGCATCTCGCGATCCTGCGTGGCGGCGCGCACCAGCACGCCCCAGCGCGTGCGTGTCAGCAGCAGCCACATCAGGCCCAGCACGACCGGCCCGACGACGATCAGGAACAGGTTGTAGACCGGATAGCGGCGGCCCAGCAGCTCGATCGAGCCTTCGAGCCCCGGCGCGCGCGGGCCGAGCAGTTCTTCGGGCCCCCACAGCCACAGCACCGCGTCGTTGACGACCAGCACCAACGCGAACGTGGCCAGCAGTTGGAACAGCTCGGGGGCCGGGTAGATACGCCGCAGCAGCACGATCTCGACGATCGCGCCCAGCACGCCCACGGCCAGCGACGCCAGCACCAGGCCGGCCCAGAACCCGAGCCCGCCGCCGCCCAGGTGCTCGACCGCCGAATACGCCGCGTACACGCCCAGCATGTAGAACGAGCCGTGCGCGAAGTTGACGATCCGCGTGACGCCGAAGATCAGCGACAGGCCGGCCGCCACCAGGAACAGCGACGACGCTTCGGCCAGGCCGTTGAGCAACTGTGCGAGAAAACCCGAGAAATCCATGGAAGCGTGCCCGCCCCGTAGAACGTGTGCGCGAGCGAGAACGGGATTCGCGCGGACCGTGAAGGCGCCGCGCGACCGTGAATCCCGCTCAGAGCGTGTTCACGAACACGTTCTCAGTCCCGCGCGCGAAGCTTGGCGACTTCGTCGTCGGGCGGCAGCAGCTTCTCGCCGGGCACGTACCGGTAGTCGACCATGATGCCGCGGCCGTCCTTCAGCCCGATCTTGCCGACGTAGACGCCCAGCGTCGACTGGTGATCGATCTCGCGATAGACGATCGGCCCGTCCGGCGTGTCGACCTTCAGGCCCGAGAAAGCCTTGATCATCGACTCGGTATCGGTCTTGCCGCCGGCGCGCTTGACGCCCTCGACGAGCGACTTGATCAGACTGTAGCCGATCACCGAGCCGAGCCGCAGGTCGGCGCCGTGGTTGGCGGCCTGATAAGCCTTGACGAAGGCCTTGTGCGCGGGCGTGTCGATCGTCTGCCACGGGTAGCCGGTGACGATCCAGCCGACCGGCGCCTCGTCGCGCAGCGGATCGAGGTACTCGGGTTCACCGGTCAGCAGGCTGACGACCGGCAGGTCCTTGAGCAGGCCCCGATTATTGCCTTCGCGGACGAACTTGGCCAGGTCGGCGGCGAACAACGCGTTGAACACCGCATCGGGCTTGGCGTCGGCGATCGCCTGCACGACGCTGCCCGCGTCGACCTTGCCCAGCGGGGGCGCCTGCTCGGTGACGAACTCGATGTCGGGCTGCCTGGCCTTCATCAGCTTCTTGAAGGTATCGACCGCCGACTGCCCGTACTCGTAGTTCGGGTACACGATCGCCCAGCGCTTCTTGTTGAGCTTGAGCGCCTCGGGCACCAGCGACGCGGCCAGCATGTAGGTCGACGTGCGCAGGCGGTACGTGTAGCGATTACCGCTTCCCCAGGTGATGCGATCGGTCAACGCCTCGGAGGCGACGAAGAACGTCTTCTTCTGCTTCGCGTAGTCGGTCAGCGCGAGTCCCACGTGCGACAGGAACGAACCGACCAGCAGGTCGACCCGCTCGCGCGCGATCAGTTCCTCGGCCAGGCGCACGGCCTCGCCGGGGTTGGCGTTGTCGTCGCGCGTGATCAGTTCGAACTTCTTGCCGTCGACGCCGCCGGCGGCATTGGCCTCGGCCACGGCCAGCGCCATGCCCATCCGATAGGCCTCGAGGAACACCGGCTGAGCCTTGTAGCTGTTGATGTCGCCGATCTTGATCGTGCCCTGCGCCGCAGCTGCCGCGCTGAACGCCACCATGCAGGCGACCCCCGCCAGCCGCCCCGCCATCGACAACAGGAATCCCGCACGTTGATTCATGAACGCTCCCAGCAAGAAAGGAAACCGGCCGCGGGCCGCTCCACTCCGACAGTGGACGCACAATATACGTCGAAAAACCGGCGAGCCGCCGATCATCGGCCCGAGGCCCTCCCCATCGCCCGCCCCCGGCACCGCCCCCCGAACCGACATGTGAAATCCGCCGTCTGGAACGCTTCGTAATAAGATCGGACCGATCCATTCCGTCGGCGCGCGCGCCCCACCCTCCTATGAACGGAAACTTCCACTCGCTGTATCGCCACGGCTTCGCGCGCGTGGCCGCCTGCACGATCCCCTGTGCGATCGCCGACCCGGCCACCAACGTGACGGCCATCGTCGCCATGGCCGCCGGCGTCGACGCCCAGGGCGCGGCGCTGGCGATCTTTCCGGAACTGGCGCTGTCCGGCTACGCGATCGACGACCTGCTGCTGCAGGACGCGCTGCTCGATGCCACCGAGCAGGCCGTGGCTGACCTGCTGGCCGCCACGCGTGAGCTGCAGCCGGTCATCGTCGTCGGCGCGCCGCTGCGGCATGCGCAGCGCGTCTACAACGCCGCGCTGGTCCTGCACCGCGGCCGGCTGCTGGGCGTGGCGCCCAAGTCGTACCTGCCGACGTATCGCGAGTTCTACGAACGCCGCCAGACGGCCGCGGGCGACCAGGCGCGCGGCACGATCCGCGTGGCGGGGCAGACCGCTCCGTTCGGCCCCGACCTGATCTTCGAAGCCGAGGACCTGCCGGGGCTGGCGTTGCACGTCGAGGTCTGCGAGGATTTCTGGGTCCCGATCCCGCCGAGCGCCGAAGCCGCGCTGGCCGGCGCGACCGTGCTGGCCAACGTCTCCGGCAGCCCGATCACGATCGGTCGCGCCGACACGCGCCGGATGCTGTGCCAGTCGCAGTCGCTCCGCTGCCAGGCCGCGTACGTCTATGCGGCCGCCGGTGCCGGCGAATCGACGACCGAGGTGGCCTGGGACGGACAGTGCCTGATCTGCGAGACCGGCACCGTGCTGGCCGAGAGCGAACGCTTCCGCGCCGACGCGCACGCGACGATCGCCGACATCGATCTGGACCGCCTGCGCCAGGAACGGATGCGCATGGGCACGTTCGACGACAACCGCCGCGTGCATGACGCCCGCACCGGCGCGTTCCGCCGCGTGTCGTTCGCGCTGCGGCCGCGGCCCGACGACCTGGACCTGCGCCGGCACATCGAGCGCTTTCCGTTCGTGCCGGCCGATCCCGCCCGGCTCGCGCAGGACTGCTACGAGGCCTATAACATCCAGGTCGCCGGCCTCGTGCAGCGCATCCGCGCCAGCGGCGTCAAGCGGCTGGTCATCGGCGTGTCGGGCGGACTCGATTCGACGCAGGCCCTGATCGTCGCGGCCCGCGCGATGGACCGGCTCGGCATGCCGCGCGACGCCATCATCGCGTGCACGCTGCCCGGTTTCGGCACCAGCGAGCTGACGCACACCAACGCACTGCGGCTGATCGCGGCGATCGGTGCCGAACACCGCGAGATCGACATCCGCCCGGCTGCCACGCGGATGCTGCAGGACCTGGGCCATCCTTATGGACGCGGTGAAAAGGTCTACGACGTCACGTTCGAGAACGTCCAGGCGGGCCTGCGCACCGACTACCTGTTCCGCATGGCCAACCACGAGAATGCGTTCGTCGTGGGTACCGGCGACCTGTCCGAGGCCGCGCTCGGCTGGTGCACTTATGGCGTGGGCGATCACATGTCGCATTACCACGTCAATACCGGCGTACCCAAGACGCTGATCCAGCACCTGATCCGCTGGGCGATCACGTCCGGCGATTTCGACGAATCGGTCGGCGCGACGCTCGACGCGATCCTGGGCACCGAGATCTCGCCGGAGCTGATCCCGGCCGACGCGGCCGGCGCGATGCAGAGCACCGAAGCGACGATCGGGCCGTACGCGCTGCAGGACTTCAACCTGTACTACACGCTGAGGTTCGGCTTCGTGCCCTCGAAGATCGCCTTCCTGGCCTGGCACGCATGGGGCCACGCCGACCGGGGCGCGTGGCCGGCGGGCTTTCCGGCGGACCGGCGAATGGCTTACCCGCTGGCCGAGATCCGGCGCTGGCTCAAGGTGTTCCTGTTCCGCTTCTTCACGACCAGCCAGTTCAAGCGGTCGGCCACGCCCAACGGGCCGAAGGTGTCCGACGGGGGCAGTCTGTCGCCGCGCGGCGACTGGCGCGCGCCGTCGGACGGCAATGCCCGCGCCTGGCTCGCCGAACTCGAGAACAACGTGCCCGACGGCCCGGATGCGCCGTCGCGGTAAGTGTTCGCCTCGGCCGCGGTCCAATGGCAGCCTTGCCGCGTGACGGTCGCCGCGCGATGACCGTCCCGTGCCGCTCCGCACCGTCCCGCGCCACGGCCCCGTGTTTTTCCTTCAGTCCCGATCGGAGTGACCACCATGCGTCTCGCCCCTGACAACCTGTCCCCCCATCGCCGCGCGTCCGCGCGTCCGCCCGCATCGCCGACGGCGAACCCGATGCGGCGGATCGCTCCGCTGTTGCTGGCCGCCGCGGCCAGCCTGGCCGTCATCGGCCCCGGCGCGTCGGCACAGAGCCTCGATCAGCTCAAGGGCCTGGCCGGCGGCGGGGACAAGGCCGGCGGTGCGGCGGGCGCGCTGCCGTCGCTCGGTTCGATGAACATCGGCAGCCTCGGCAACGCGACCGGCGTCGTCGAGTACTGCATCAAGAACAACTACCTGGACGGCGGCGCCGGCGGCATCAAGGACAAGCTGATGGGCAAGCTGTCCGGCGGCGGCACGAAGCCGAGCGAAGACAGCGGCTACCTGGCTGGCGCCAAGGGCCTGTTCAACACCAGCGACGGCCAGAGCGTCGACCTGTCGGGCGGCGGCCTGAAGCAGAAGTTCACCAAGCAGGTGTGCGAGCAGGTGCTCAAGCAGGCGAAGAATCTGCTCTGACGCTCGCAGCCGCACGCAGCCCGGCCCCCTTCGCCGCATCCGGCAGGGGATTGCCGGGCGCGGCGCTCACGCCAGCACGCAGCCCCGATAACCGTCGGCCGCCACGTCCGCGCACTGCTTCGCATACGTCGGGAAGCCCGCCGCGTACGGCATGAACACGCGCGGCTTGCCCGGCACGTTGGCGCCCAGGTACCACGAGTTGCAGGTCAGGAACAGCGTCTCGTCGGCGGCCTCGTTGACCGTTTGCACCCATTGCGTCTGGGCCTGCGGCGTCGGCTCGATCGTGCGCTTGCCGTGTTCGGCCAGGTAGGCGATGCAATCGGCGATCCAGTCGACGTGCTGCTCGATCGCCACCGTCATCGTCGTGAACGCCGACGTGCTGCCCGGGCCGACGAGGTTGAACAGGTTGGGAAAGCCGGCCACCATCAATCCCAGGTAGTTGACCGGCCCGTCCTGCCATGCCTGCGCGATCGTCCGGCCGCCCCGGCCGCGCACGTCCAGCCGCGTCAACGTGCCGGTCATCGCATCGAACCCCGTCGCCAGCACCAGCACGTCGCAGGGGTAGGTCCGTCCACCGGTGACGACGCCCCGCTCGACGATCTCGTCGATCGGCTGCGTGCCGACGTCGACCAGCTCGACGTTGGGCCGATTGAAGGTCTCGTAGTAGCCGGTATCGACGCACAGGCGCTTGCAGCCCACCGTATGCCTGGGGGACAGCAGCTCGGCGGTGCGCGGGTCGCGGACGATCTCGCGGATCTTGCCGCGCAGGAACTCGGCCGCCATCTCGTTGGCGACCGGATCGGTCAGCACGTCACTGAACGCCGCCAGGAAGCTGAAGCCGCCGTAGCGCCAGCGCTCTTCGAACATTTGTTGCCGGCGCGCCTCGTCGACCTCGACCGCCTTCTCGCGGTTTGGCGGATACTCGGCGCCGAAGCCCACACGCATCCGGCGGTTGCGCGCGCGAAACCCGGGGTAGTCGGCCTTGACGCGCTGCTCGAACACCGGATCAAGCGGCCCGTTGCGCGCCGGCACCGCGTAGGCGGGCGTGCGCTGGAAGACCGTCAGCGCCTGCGCTTCGCGTGCCAGGATCGGAATCGCCTGCACGCCCGACGAGCCGGTGCCGATGACGGCCACGTGCTTGTCGCGGAAATCGACCGGCTCGCGCGGCCAGTCGGCCGTGTGCAGGACCGGACCGGCGAAGCGATCGAGCCCCTTGAACGATGGCCGGTTGGGCGTCGACAGCGGACCGGTGGCCATCGCCAGGAAGCGCGTGGTCCAGCTCCGCCCGTCGGTGGACCGCACGTGCCAGCACGCCTGCTCCTCGTCGAAGACCGCGCCGTCAACCCGCGTGTTCAGCTCGATCGCGTCGCGCAGGCCGAATCGATCGGCGATGTGGTTCGCATAGCGCAGCAGTTCGGGCTGCGCCGAATACCGTTCGCTCCACTGCCATTCCTGCTGCAGCGCCTCGGAGAAGCCGAACGAATACTCGAGGCTCTGGATGTCGACGCGCGCTCCCGGGTAGCGGTTGTGATACCAGGTCCCTCCGACGCCGTCGGCCGCTTCCAGCAGCACCGTGTTCCATCCCATCCGCCGTGCCCGTTCGAGCAGGCAGAGCCCGGCAAAGCCGGCACCGACGATCAGCAGATCCGTCGCCACATGTCCCTCCTCCGTTGTTTTTCCTCACCAGCCCCCGGCTGGCGCCGCCGTCGACCCCGATGTTACGATCGCCAGCATCGCGTCCGCGACCGTTTGCGGTCGCCTGAGCCCGCGATCGTTCGCAATCGCCAGTGCCCGCGACCGCGCTCACAGCCCCCTGCATCCGACCTCCGTTGACCGACCTACGACAGCCGACATCATGCCCGCCTCGACCCTGCGCCTGATCACCGCCGCCGGACTGCTCGCCGCCGCGCTGCCCGTCCTCGCCACCGGCATCTCGTCATCGATTTCCGACAGCGTGGCCCAGTCGGTGGGCAGCGTTTCCGATTCGATCAAGCGATCGAGCGACAGCTCGTCGAAGACCGTCGACCTGGCCGAGGGCGACTACCGTATCACGCAGGTCGCGATCGTCGACGATCGGCCCGGCATGACGCGGCTGACGCTGCAGGCCGCGACCGACCAGGACGACCGCGATGCGGTCTTCCTCTACGTGCCCACCGGCACCGCCGAACGGCACGCGCTCGCGCAGGGAGGATCGATCACCGCCCGCCACCGCCCTTATGGCATCGAGTTCACGGTGGCACGCGCCGAACAGCCGTTCTTCCTCGTCGTCCATGACGACGTGCGCCGCGAACTGGACCATCACGTCGTCACGCTCTGACGCATCGTGATCGCGTAGTGCATCGCCAGGCGATGGGACGGCGTGCGCGCGGGGTGGCGCGGCCGTCTCGTTTCTCGCGTGTTTCGCTTCGGCGGCTTCTATCGTCCGCGCTGCTGGGTGGGATGCTCTGCGCGGCAGTATCGGTGGCGCACGCATCGATCGCGTTCTGCGACAGCCCGCCCGACCTCGACGCCGCGCAGCAGGACCGCCTGCTGCGCTTCGCCGCGCTGATCAAGCGCTCGCTCGACGACAGCAGCCGGCGGATCGCGCTGGTCGCGCGCTCGGGCATGGATCTGGGCGACATGGGTGTGCGCTACTCGCATGCGGGCATCAGCCTGCGCGACAGCGCGAACACCGCCTGGTCGGTGCGCCAGTTGTACTTCGCCTGCGACGAGCGGCGATCGCGCCTGTTCGACCAGGGCATGTCCGGGTTCGTGCTGGGACTCGATCCGGAAGGCGACGGCTATGTATCGGTCGTGCAAGTGCCGCCTCCGCACGATGCGACGCTGGCAGCTGCCGCGCTCGATAACCGGCTCGCCCTGACGCTGCTCAACGGCGCGTACAGCGCCAACGCCTATCCGTTCAGCACGCAGTTCCAGAACTGCAACCAGTGGGTGATCGAGATGCTGGCGACCGCGTGGGGCGGACTGGCCGACCCCGATGCCACACCGAGGATCACGCCGGATGCCACGCCGGACGCCATCACGGACGCCATCACGGACGCCGTCACGGACGCCGTCACGGACGCTGCCCCGAATGCCGATCCGAACGCCGGCTCGGCCGCCACGCCGAACACGGATCGGGCCGCCGATCGGCACGACGACCCGACACTGCGCACGCGCGCGCAACGCTGGCTGTCGGCGTCCGGCTACCAGCCGAGCCTGTTCCGCGTCGCATACCGGCCGATGATCTGGGCCAGCGCCTTCGTCCCGTGGGTCCATACGCGCGACCACCCGGACGAGGACATCGACGGCAAGCGTTTCCGGGTCAGCATGCCGGCATCGATCGAGGATTTCGTCCGTGCCCGGATTCCGGGCGCGACGCGTACCGAGTTCTGCCTGAACGGTACGCGGATGGTGATCCGCCAAGGGTGGACCCCGATCGCACGCGGCTGCGAGGCGGCGGCCGGCGACACCGTCGTCCCGCTCGATCGCTGAACGGCCCCGTTCTCCGATGACGACGCCCGCTTACCGATGACGACACTCACGCTCCGGGACCGCGCACTGCGCATCGTCCAGACGCCCGACGCGGTCGAGAAGGCCCGGCTGGCCATCGACCCCGCCCTCGCCGAGGCGCCGATCGACGCGGACCAGCGCCTGGACGAACCGCCGAGCCTGCCGGGGCGACCAGCCGCGCCGGCGCTGGTGCCGTTCGAGTCGCTGCCGACGCGATCGATGGCCACGCGCGAAGGGCATGCGGCGCTGATCCATTCGATCGCACACATCGAGTTGAACGCGATCGATCTGGCATGCGACGCGATCTGGCGCTTCGCGGGGCTGCCCGACGCCTACTATCGCGACTGGCTGCGCGTGGCCGCCGAAGAGGCGCTGCATTTCACGCTGCTGCGTGAGCATCTGCTGCGAACGGGCTTCGATTATGGCGCGTTCGCCGCGCATCATGGCCTGTGGGAAATGGCCGAGCGCACACGCGACGACGTGATGGCGCGTATGGCGCTGGTACCGCGCACGCTCGAAGCGCGCGGGCTGGACGCATCGCCTGGCGTGCGCCGCAAGCTCGTCGGCGTCGGCGATAAGGACGGCGCGGCGATCATCGACCGGATCCTGCGCGACGAGATCGGCCACGTAGCGATCGGCAACCACTGGTATCGCTACCTGTGCGCGCAGCGCGGCCTCGATCCGCTCGCCACTTATGGCGTGCTGGCGCGCCGCTACCAGGCCCCGCGATCGAAGGGACCCTTCAATCTCGATGCCCGCCGGCGTGCGGGCTTCACCGATGCCGAACTGGACGCGCTCGAACGCGATGCCCGGTCCTCGCCCGTCGAAAGACCACCGGACACCCCCGACCCGCCGTAATGCCGTCCTGCGACGCTGCGCGTATACTGCAAAAAATTGTGCGAGTGCAGCAATCATGGGCAAGAAACTGGAGTCGTTACTGACCCGCAACCGCGGCTGGTCCAAGAAGATGGAGGAGCGCCAGCCGGGCTTCTTCAACAGTCTGGTCAAGCAGCAAGCTCCCCGCTATATGTGGATCGGCTGCGCCGATAGCCGCGTCCCCGCCAACGAACTGGTCGACCTGGCCCCTGGCGAACTCTTCGTCCACCGCAACGTCGCCAACGTCGTCGTGCATTCCGATCTGAACTGCCTGTCGGTCATCCAGTTCGCGACCGATGTGCTCAAGGTCGAGCACATCATCGTCGTCGGCCATTCGAACTGCGGCGGCGTGACGGCGGCGCTCAAGGACCAGCGTGTCGGGATCGTCGACAACTGGATCCGCCATGTGCAGGACGTGCGCAACCGGCACCATGACTGGCTGTACAGCGTGCCCGAGAACGAGCGCACGAACGCGCTGTGCGAACTGAACGTCGTCGAGCAGGCGCTGAACGTCTGCCACACGACGATCGTGCGCGACGCCTGGCAGCGCGGGCAGTCGGTCTGCGTGCACGGCTGGGTCTACGGGTTGCACAACGGGTTGCTCGAAGACCTGTCGATGACGGTGTGCAGCAGCGAGGACATCGTGCCCGCTTATCAGGCGGCGCTGGCGGCGGTGAAGGCGCGATACGACGGGAAGTCGGGCGGCGGTTGAGCTTCGGCGCCTGAGTTCGTCACGGCCGGGGGCCACTGGGTATGAGGGTGGGCGGCGGTCGACCTTTGCGCAGGTCTGTCACGATGGCGCCGCCGGGTGTGCGAAAGCGTTGCATTCGACCCTTGCGCAGGTCTGCCACGACGACGCCACCGGGTGTGAAGGGGGCGGCGCCCCCGTGACGAACCCGCGCCAGGGTCGAAACGCACTCCCCGCCGACTCCGCTATGCTGCGCGGTAACCCCCCCTGCCCCCCCATAGCGATGCCGAAATTCGCCGCCAACCTCAGCATGATGTACAACGAGCACGCGTTCCCGGACCGCTTCGCGGCCGCCGCGCGTGATGGGTTCACGGCCGTCGAATGCCTGTTTCCTTATGAGCATCCGGCAGGCGAGCTGGCCGCACGCCTGCGCGATCATGGCTTGCGACAGGTGTTGTTCAACCTGCCGCCGGGCGATTGGCAGGCCGGCGAACGCGGATTGGCCTGCCTGCCGGGCCGGCAGGGCGAGTTCAGGCAAGCACTGGCGCGGGCGCTCGAGTATGCGCAAGCACTGGCATGCCCGCGGCTGCACGTGATGGCGGGCCTCGCGCCGGCCGGCGTCGATCGTACGCGCCTGCGCGACGTCTACGTCGACAACCTGCGCTGGGCATGCGCGCAGGCCGCACCGCTCGGCGTCGACCTGCTGATCGAGCCCATCAATACCCGCGACATCCCGCGCTTCTTCCTGAATCGACAGGAAGAAGCGCATGCGGTGATCGACGACGTCGGCGCGCCGAACCTCAAGGTGCAGATGGATTTGTACCACTGCCAGATCGTCGAAGGCGACGTCGCCACGAAGATCCGCCAGTACGTGCCGACCGGCCGTGTCGGGCACATGCAGATCGCCGGGGTGCCCGAACGGCACGAGCCCGACGTCGGTGAACTGCACTACCCGTATCTGTTCGACGTCATCGACGCCGCCGGCTTCGACGGCTGGATCGGCTGCGAATACCGGCCGCGCGCCGGTACGCAGCAAGGCTTGGGCTGGTTCAGTGCTGCCCTTCGGGCAGCCGTACGATCAGACCATCGAGATCGTCCCGCATGACGATCTGGCACGCGAGCCGCGACACCGGCTCGGTAGCCGTCGCGAAGTTCAGCATCTCGGTTTCCATCGTCTGCGGCGCCGGCAACTGATCGAACCAGGCCGGATCGACGAATACATGGCAGGTCGCGCACGCGCACTGGCCGCCGCAATCGGCATCGATGCCCGGAACGCCGTTGCTGACCGCCCCCTGCATCACGGATTCACCAACCGGAACATCGATGACGTGCGTCTCGCCACCGTGCTCGATGTAAGTCACTTTGG
The DNA here is from genome assembly GCA_029779435.1 of Pseudomonadota bacterium. GTDB lineage: Bacteria > Pseudomonadota > Gammaproteobacteria > Burkholderiales > Burkholderiaceae_E > JAKPAM01. Next base: position 28,346 of record JAKPAM010000169.1, read on the forward strand.
GCATGGATCTCCTTGTCGCCTGTAGTCGTTCTCGTCACGGCCGCGCGAGCGCTCGAGGTGCAGCGCGGCGGCGTCCAGACTAGCAGCAATCACACGTGAACGGCTATCCGGGTTTTGTCGATCGATACCGTATCGATCGAACGCCATGTATCTTGCTGATTAAAGACGACCGGTCGTATTATGATGGCGATCACATCGATCGTCATCGGACCGGCGCCCGTGTCGCGTCCTCTGTCACGGAACGAACGGATGACCTCGCCCTCGAAAGTCCTCGCCATCGCGTGTGTCGGCACCGCGCTCCCCAACCTGGACCTGTTCAGCGTCAACATCGCGCTGCCCCGGATCGCTGCGGAATTCGCGGGTACGCCGATGGAGGACCTGTCGTGGATCCTGAACGGCTATGCGGTCGCGTACGCGGCGCTGCTGGTGTTCTTCGGGCGTCTGGCCGAGGGCTACCGTCGCGACCGCAGTTTCATCGTCGGGATCGGCGTATTCACGGCGGCGGCCGCCGCGAGCGCGGCCGCACCCGGTGTCTGGGAGCTGGTCGCGTTTCGCATCGCCGCCGCCGCGGGCGCGGCGCTGATGACGCCGACGTCGCTGAGCCTGCTGCTCGCGTCGTTTCCGCCCGATCGTCGCGGAGCGGCCGTGCGCAACTGGGCCGGCATCGGCGGCTTCGCGGCCGCGCTAGGCCCGTTGATCGGCGGCGCGCTGGTGTCGATCGGCTGGCGCTGGATCTTCGTCGTGACCGCGATGATCGGCGCCATCTCCCTGGTCATCGCGTGGCGCGAACTGCCCGACGTGCCCGGCCACGAAGCAAAACGTCCCAGCGTGTTCGCCGCGCTGTTGATGACCGGCGGCATCGGCGCCCTCGTGTTCACGATCATCAAGGTCAACGCCTGGGGATGGCAATCGCCGCGGGTCATCGCGTGTGCCGCCGCCGCCCTCGCCCTGCTCGCGCTGTTCGTCGCGCACAGCCTGCGATCGTCCAACCCGCTCGTCGATCCGACGCTGTTCCGGATCCGACCGTTCACCGGTGCCGCGCTGGCGATGATCCCGTATTCGATCACGTTCGGCGCGATGCTGTTCTCGGTCGCCATCTGGGGTCAGACCGCATGGGGATGGTCGGCGCTGCAGGCGGGCCTGGCGATCATTCCGGGCCCGCTGCTCGTGCCGATCACCTCGTCGCTGCTGACCGGGAGACTGATCGAACGATTCGGGCCCGCCAGCGCCATCACGGCCGGCATCCTTCTCGTGATCCTCGGCTTCTGCCTCTGGGCGAGCCGCATGAGCCTGGCGCCCGATACCTTGCTGATCATCGCCGGCATGGTGATGAACGGCATCGGCGTTGGACTGATCTTTCCGACGCTGATGGGTACCGGCACTCAGGCCTTGCCGTCATCGGCCTTCGCCACCGGGTCGGCGATGATCAACATGCTGCGCCAAGCGGCGATCGCCATCGGCGTCGCGCTCTTCGTGGTGATCATCGGCTCGCCCGGCGATGCATCGAGCCGCCTCGAGGCTTTTCAGCGCGGATGGTGGGTCATGGCGGCCATTACGGCATTGACGCTGGTGCCGACGTTCCGCTTGCTGCGGGCCGCGCGCCCGATCGCGGCCAGCACGTGAAGTGCTGTCGTGAGCCCGTGGCAAATTTCTCCGGCTTCCAGGGCGGAGCCGGATCGTGAGCCACTCCCGCTTGAAGACGGGAGCTTCCTCGCCACAATGTGGGGATGCCTCCGGCGCCGGAATAAGCTCGTCTCGCTTGACCTCGCCCTGAAGGACGAGGCTTGCGCTTTGGCCCGTGGTCAGTAGCCGATCGTGAAGCGTGCCCGCTCGTGCGCCGGCTTTTCCAGTTCATCGACGAGGGCGACCGCATAGTCCTCGAACGACACGCGGCTCTTGCCGTCCGCATCCTTGATCAGTTCGTCGCCGCCCAGGCGGAACTTGCCGGTGCGTTCGCCGGGCGTGATCGACATCGGGCAACTGAAATACGTCCAGTTGATGTCCGAGGCCCTGAGCGCGGCAAACGCCTTCACGTGCGACTTGGCAATCGGCACGTACTGCGCGGGCCAGAAGCCGGAATCGAGCACCGTCACACCGGGAGAGAATTCGAGCGAGCCGCATCCGCCGACGATGATCAGGCACGGAACACCAGCCTTGCGAACCGCCGCGATCACGCGCTCCGTCACATCGACCAGTTGGTCGGTGTAGCTCTGATCGGTCGTATACCGGGGATCGGTGCTCGCCGGCCCGAATGCGCTGACGACGGCATCGGCACCGGCGATGATCTGCGCGAGCCGGTCGGCGCTGCTCAGGTCGTCCCCAACGCGCGCGACGGTGCCGGGAAGCTGCTCGGGGAGCTTGTCCAGGTTGCGGGCGACCGCCGTGACCTGATGGCCTCCGCGATCGACGAGTTCATTCAAGATGGCGCGCCCGGCACGGCCGGTAGCAGCCAGGACAACGATTTTCATTGCGGAGTCTCCGTCGGGATGGGTCAGGTGGAAACGGCTTCGAGGGCGGGATAGTCGATATATCCGGCAGCCCCGCCGCCATAGAAGGTCTTACGGTCATAAGCGTTGAGCGGCGCACCGATCCTGAGCCGCCGCGGCAGATCCGGATTGGCGAGGAAATGCCTGCCGAACGCAATGGCATCGGCGCGCCCGGAACGGATGGCGGCATCCGCCGATTCGCCGTTGAAGCCGCCGGCGAGAAGCAAGGTCTTGCGCCAGGACGGTCGAAGCCGGTCGACCGCCTCCTGCGGGGTATCGATCTCCATCCCGGCACCGTCGCGCGCTTCGATCAGATGGGCGTAGGCGATATCGAGTTCGCCCAGACGCGACAGCACGTGGCTGTACAGACCGATCGGATCCGGGTCGCCCATATCGTTGTACGAGCCGAATGGCGACATGCGAACGCCGACGCGATCGGCGCCCCACACCTCGATCAAGGCGGCCGTGACTTCGAGCAGCAGGCGGCTGCGGTTCTCGATCGATCCGCCATAGCGATCGGTGCGCTGGTTCGACCGGCTGTCGAGGAACTGCTGGATCAGATAGCCGTTGGCGCCGTGCAGTTCCACGCCATCGAAGCCCGCCTCCATAGCGTTGCGCGCCCCCTGGCGATAGGCGTCGACGATCTCCGGAATCTCATCGAGCGCCAACGCACGCGGCGTCTCGAAAGGGACTGATCTCCATTCGGAAGTCAATGTGGTCCCGCTGGTGATCGCGATGGCCGATGGCGCGACGGGCAGCACGCCCCCCGGCTGGAAGCTCGAGTGCGACGAACGCCCGGTGTGCCACAACTGCAGGAAAATAAGGCCGCCCTTGCCATGGACCGCGTCGATGACTTTCTTCCAGCCTTCCACCTGCTCGGGTGAATGGATGCCCGGCGTCGTCGGATAACCCTGCCCGTACGGCGTGACCTGCGTCGCTTCGGCAAAGATCAAGCCTCCCGGCGTGGCGCGTTGGCCGTAGTACGTCGGCGCGTGTTCGTTGGGAACATTGCCGAGACCGGCACGCATGCGCGTCAGCGGAGCCATGATGACCCGATGAGCCAATTCGTAGCGTCCGAACCGAAGTGGTGAAAACAGTGACGACAAAGACATCCGAGGAATCCTCCGCGGTTGATCGCGGCGCGGCGGCGCCGATCGAAGGGGTAAGCGACCTCCGCCCCCTGCAGCCCGGGTGGCTGATCGCTTCGACATCACTATCATGATGTGACCGGTCGTCTTTAATTGTCAATGCGCGTCGACGAATGCCGGTTTCGGAATCCCCGCACGTGAAGCAACCCGCTGCGCGCAAGGCGGACGACACCATCGCGGATCCCTTGACAAGCGAAGTCCGCCCCCTCCATGATTGCGACCGACCGGTCATCTTTACCGGCTATCGATCACGACACATGACTTCGTCGACGACTTCCACCGCGCGCCCCGGGCCGAAACCGCGGCCGGGAACACGCGACAACCTGATTCGCGCGGGCGTGAAGATGCTGCATGAGTCGGGCTACTCCGCGACCGGCATCAAGGACATCGTCGACGCGGCCAAGGTACCCAAGGGCTCCTTCTACAATCACTTCGAGAGCAAGGAGTCCTTCGGCAAGGAAGTGGTCGACGTGTATTTCGACCAGGGCCTCGCCAAATTGCGCGCGCTGCTCGGTGACGACGACGTTCCGCCTCTCGAACGCTTGAAGACCTATTTTTCCGAGCGCGCCCGCGGCTTCAAGGCGATCGGCTATGCGCGCGGATGCATGCTGGGGAATCTCAGTCTCGAAGTCGCGGATCACAGCGACATGATCCGGGACCGGCTGGCGACACACTTCCGGACATGGAGCGGCCTCCTGGAGACGTGCATCGCCGACGCGCAGGAAACCGGGGCGATCCGCAATCGGACGCCGGCGCCCGTGCTCGCGCAATTCCTGCTGAACAGTTGGGAAGGCGCGCTGCTGCGAATGCGAGCCGAAAAGAGCGACGCGCCGCTGAAGCAGTTCATCGAGGTCGTCTTCGGGTCGGTGCTCGTCTGAGCCCGACGAGATCAGGTCGAGGCTACGCGGACACGAAGCGGTAGCCCCGGTCCGGATACACCACCGGATCGCCTTCCGAAAGCGTCGCGATCGATCGTCGCCGCCAACACGCCGTACGGCTTTTACCTATAATTTGAGACGACCGGTCATTTTATATCACCGCCCGCCAACGGGCAGAGGAAGCGCGAGGAGGCGCAGCGATGAAGCAACCACCCACCCCTTTGACAGGTGTCCGAGTCCTCAACCTGGGCGGAAGCTGGCCGGGCCGCGTGGCCTCGCTGCTGCTCGCCGACCAGGGCGCCGAGGTACTGGAGATCGAAAAGCCCGGCAAGGACGAGCGGCTCGAAGACGCCTTGCTGTCGCGAGGCAAGACGGTCTTCGCGCTCGATCTGAAGACACGCGAAGGCCGCGCACGCGCACAGGCGATCGCAGCCGGTGCGGACATCGTCATCGCCAACCTGGGCGTCGGCCAGGCCGCGCGATTCGGGCTCGACTACCCGACGTTGAAAGCGGGCAACCCCGGCCTGGTCTACGTGTCGGTGCCCGGCTTCGCCGAGGGAAGCCCGATGGCGGCGACCCCGGGCTGGGAAGGCACGGTCGCGGCCTCGACGGGCGTCTATACCGACGTGCATGCGCAAGGCCCGATCCTGGGCGGCGAGCCGGCGTTCACCGCGGTACCGATGGCGTCCGCTTATGGCGGCGTGCATGCCGCCATCGCGGCCACGATGGGCTTCCTGCATCGGCTCGAGACCGGGCAAGGGTTGGCGATCGAAACACCGCTCGCCGACGCGGTGCTATCGTCGATGGCGCTGCTCATCATGAAGATCGACGACCAGCCCCGGCGCTTCGACCTGCCGCCGATCGACAAGTCGATGACCGAGGTGGCCTTTCCGATCCTGCGCGATCTCGATGCGCATCTGAGCGACGAGCATCGCGCCCGGATCAAGGCCTACCTGGCCGCCTCGCCGCGGCCCCAGTTCGGCAACCATCGCTGCGCGGACGGACGCTTCATCTTCATCAATGCCGTCGACCACGTGCATCACGCCAAGGCCTGCCTGGACACGCTGGGCGTGCTCAACGACCTGATCGCCGAGGGCATGATCGTCGGCTCGCCGTTCGAGGAAGGCGGCAATGGCAACAACGTGTCGTCGTCGCAGGGTCTGAGCCCGGCGTGGGCGAGCCGCCTGCAGGCGGTGATGGCTGCCCGGTTCCTGACCCGCCCCGCGCAGGAATGGGAGACGCTGCTGCGCCGCGCCGGCGTGCCGGCCAGCGTGGTCCGCACGACCGACGAGTGGCTGCACCTGCCCACGGCGCTCGAAGGCGGCAACGTCGGCGACCTCGACGATCCGGAGTGGGGCCCCGTACGGCAGCCAGGCCGGTTCGTCACGATCGAAGGCGCGCGCGTCGCGTCGCCGCCGCTGGCCGCGCGGCAACTCGCCGTCGAGGCCGACTGGCTGAAAGGGCGAGCCGGCAGTGAAACCGCCTTCAACGGCGCCACTCGCGATAACCCCGACAGCGCCGCCCGGCGCACCGGCGGCAGCGATGGCGCGGCCCGAGGTGCAGCGACCGACGCCGGGATCCTTGCCGGCGTCCGGGTGCTGGACCTGTCGAACGTCATCGCGGGCCCGGCGTCGGCGCGGATTCTGGCCGAGTTCGGTGCGCAAGTGACGCGCGTCGATCCGCCGGCGCCCTATGCCGGTCCCCGCATGACGATGTGGTTCGGGATCGACGTCAACCAGGGCAAGCGCTCGATCATCCTCGACCTGAAGACCGACGAGGGGCGCCAGGTGCTGGCACGGCTCGTCCGGCAATCGGACGTGGCGATCCACAACTTCCTCGATCGCTCCGCCGAGAAGATCGGGCTGTCCGAAGCGCAGCTCCGGCAATGGAACCCATCGATCATCTCGTGCCAGATCAGCGCGTGGGGCGGGCCGGCCGGCGGACCGCTGAAAGACTATCCGGCGTTCGATCCGGTGCTGCAGGCCGCCACCGGCATCACGGCCCGGTACGGTACGCCCCAGGCCCCGGTGCTGCACGGCCTGGCGTCCTGCGTCGACTACATCACCGGCTTCTCGGCGGCATTGGGCATCGCGCAGGCCCTGGTCGCCCGCGCACGCGGGCACGGGGCGTCGCACGTGCGCACGTCGCTGTCGATGGGCGCGCAACTGGTGCAGTTTCCGTTCACCGTCGCGAGCGCGACGCATCCGCGCCCTATCGAACCCGCCGGCCAGGGATCGGTCGGTTACGCAGACCATTACCGCAAGTACCGCACCGCGAGCGGCTGGGCGTTCCTCGCCGCACGGGCCCGTGACATCGACACCGTCGCCGCGCGGCTCGGCGCTGCCGACGCCTCCGACGCGGCGATCGCCGAGGCCCTGTCCGGCCAGACGGCCGAGCAAGCCTCGCAGCGGCTGCGGGACTTACCCACAGCCTCGCTGGTGCCGATCGAACGGCTGGATACGCTGAGGGAGCGCCTCACGGTGGAAACGCCCAGGCAGTTCGATCCCGCCGGCATGCCCTGGGCGATGCTGCGCGGCGAGCATCCGAGCGGCCATCGGGTCAGCCTGCCGCTGCCGACCTGGTACCGGTTCGCATCCGGGCAAGCGAAGCCGCTCTCGCCGGCCTTCGCGCCCGGCACGCACACGCGCGAGCTGCTGGCGGAGCTGGGCCTGACGTCGGCCGAGATGCAGCAACTGTTCGACAAAGGCATCGCCCGCGACGGCTGGGCGGTGCTCAAGCATTACCTGCCTCATTGATCGACCCCGGAGCCTTCGATGACACTTACCCCATTCTCCCGCCTGATCCAGTCGATGACGCTGCAGGGCGATCAGTTCGAGGTCTCGTTGCCGGCCGACTGGCTGCAGGGCCGCACGGCCTATGGCGGCCTGTCCGCGGCGCTGTGCCTCGAAGCGACGAACCGCCGCTTCACCGGGCTGCCGCCGTTGCGATCCGCGCAGTTCGCGTTCATCGGGCCTGCCACGGGTACGCTGCGCGTCACGGCCACTACCTTGCGGGCCGGCAAGTCGACGGTCTTCGTCGGCGCCGATCTCGTGGGCGAGGACGGCCTGGCGACGCGCGCGACGTTTTGCTTTGGCGCGGCCCGCACGGTCGATCACGATCACGTCGACCTGCCGGCGCCGGATGCGCCGGCCCCGGACGCGGCGATTCCGGAATTCTTCGGCTGGCCCGACCAGCCGAACTTCATGTGCCATTTCGACGGGAAGCTGGCGGGCGGTGCCAGGCCGCATACGCCGGGCGCGGATCCGCGAATGCTGGTCTGGCTGCGTCATCGCGACCCCGATGCCGGCAACGGAACCGTGAGCCTGCTGGCCATGGCCGACGCCTTGCCGCCGGCGGCGTTCATCCTCTTTCGGGAGAACAAGCCGATCAGCACGATGACCTGGGCTATCGATTGCCTGACCCCGGATGGCCAAAGCGCCTCGCACAGTACCTCGGGCTGGTGGCTGGTCCACTGCGCGGCGGAGACGGCCCGGGCCGGTTATTCCGCCCAGCGCACCACTATCTGGACGCCCGACGGCCAACCGGTTCTGATCGCCCGGCAAAACGTCGCGATCTTCGGCAAGCGCGCCTGACGCGGTCTCCGGCCGGTCTCGCCGGCGGAAATCGGCGCCCCCCATCCGAATCCCCGAACGGCCGGCCCCGGCTCGAGCGCGGCCGGCCCTGCGCCAGCAGACGGGTCTCTTTGACTTGCCTGGAACCGCGCCTCATCATCGACGGTTCCGCCGACTTTGCTCGGACGATTTGCGACTTTCGTGGACAACTCTGGAGACCCCGGCCGATGCCCTCGCCATCCGCTTCCCCCACCGATGCCGCGCTGTACGACGTGCGCCGCGGCGCCGCCTGGATCACGTTGAACCGCCCGGACAACCGCAATGCGTTGTCGGTCGACCTGGTCAACGCGATGTACGACCATCTGCAGACCGCGAACGACGATCCGGCCGCGCGCTGCATCGTCATCACCGGCACCGGCCCGGCGTTCTGCGCCGGCGCGGATCTGAAGCGTCCGCCCGGCCAGGCCACCGACGGCGAACGCGCGGTGCCTTATCCCGATCTGCTCAAGCGCATCATCGACAGCCCCAAGCCGGTGATCGCCGCCGTCAACGGCGCGGCGTTCGCGGGCGGCCTCGGCCTGGTCGGCGCGGCCGACATCGTCATCACGGCGGCCGACGTGGCGTACAGCTTTTCCGAAGTCCGGATCGGCGTGATCCCGGCGATCATCGCGATGGTCTGCGTACCCAAGCTGGGCACGCACCACGCGACGCGGCTGTTCGTCACCGGGGAACGCTTCGACGGCGAGCGCGCCGTGCAGATGGGGCTCGCGCATCGCGCGGTACCGGGCGAGAAACTCGCCGAGGCGGTACAGGAAGAGATCGACATGATCGCGCTCGGTGGGCCGATCGCCGTCGTCGAGTGCAAGAAGCTGGCCCGCCGCGCCGCGCAACTACCGCTGGAAGAAGGGCTGGCCGAGATGGCCGTCTGGAGCCGCCGGATGTTCACGTCGGCCGAAGGGGCCGAAGGGATGGCGGCGTTCCGCGAGAAGCGCAAGCCGTCGTGGGTGACGGACTCGCGCTGACGGCGGCGGCCGACGGCTGAACTACACGACGCGGGGCAAGTGGGCGTTATACGCGACCAGTCTTTTCTCATCCCAGGTTCGCGAGTTGACATCCTTCCCTTCCTCTCACTGACACTCGTCGCCCGGTGGGCGCAAAGGAAGGCGATTCCTACCGTGTTCAGCCCGTCAGGGCCAACTCACCTCGGTGGGTTCCTGCTGCTGGCGGCCCTACTGCACCACTCACTTCACAGGCGATCCGGGCGAGCCCCGCCCTTCGTATGTTGATCGCGCCGACCACATCGGCGTGTTCCTCGAATCCACAGTCCACGCACGCGAACCGCGCCTGCGTCGGGCGATTGTCCGCCGACACATGGCCGCAGCTCGGACAGGTCCGACTGGTGTTGCGCGGCGGCACGACGATGAGCAACCCTCCATTCCAGGCCAGCTTGTAGTCGAGTTGCCGTCGGAACTCGAACCAGCCCTGATCGAGAATGGCCTTGTTCAGGCCAGACTTGGCCCTGACGTTTCGCCCCGCCTTGCAGGCATCGCCTTTGGCCGACTTGCTCATGTTGCGCACCTGCAAGTCCTCGATCACGACCATCGCGTGGTTTTGGCTGATGGTGGTCGTGGCTTTGTGCAGGTAATCGCGTCGGGCATGGCCGATACGCGCATGGATGCGCTGGATCCGGGCCTTGGCCTTGTTCCAGTTGCGGCTGAACTTCGTCTTGCGGCTCATCGTTCGCTGCGCGCGGCGCAAGCGGGCCTCGTGCTTCTTGAAGCTGGACAACGGGATCAAGTAGCTGCCGTCGCTCATCGTGGCGAAGCGGGCAATGCCCAGGTCGATACCGATCGCGCCGCTCGCCGACGGGACCGACTGCTCGACCTCCCGGGCGGTCTGGATCGACACGAACCACTTGCCGCACGACGCGCTGACGGTGACGTTGCGCACCTGGCCCAGCGCCTGGCGGCTGTTGCGATAGCGAAGCCAACCGAGCTTGGGCAGGAACAGCCGGCTGTTGACCTGATCGAGCTTGATCTGCTTCGGATCGGGATAGCGGAAACGGTCGTGGCCTCCCTTCTTGCGAAAGCGCGGGAACGCGGCGCGCTTGTCGAAGAAGTGCTTGTACGCGCGATCCAGATCCTTGAGCGCATGCTGCAACGGATGGACTGGCGACTCCTTCAGCCACGGTGTTTCAGGGTCATTGCGCCAGTGTGTCAGCCGCTTGGCCATCGCGACGTAGCCGATGAACGGGTCGCCTGCTTCATAGTTGGCCTTTTGCAAAGCCAGGGCCTTGTTGAAGACGAACCGGCACGAGCCGGCAAAGCGCGACATTCGGCGTGCCTGCTGGCCGCTGGGCATCAGTTCGTACTTGAAGGCTTGCAGGCGCTGCATAGCGAAGGGAATCTGAAGGGGTGAAATCGTTCGCGCGAAAACCACAATAGCTGTCATTATATACAGTCAAACACTCGCACCCGGCGCGACCGTAGGGCCTATTGCTTAGTCCTGATGGGGCATCTGCGCAGTGAAGCCATCACCATCATTCGGCGACACGGCAGCAACGACGTGGGCCGAGTGCATCACGACACGGATGACGGCATCGAGCCAGCATCCGTGACCCACTATCCTTCCTCGGCCTGAACGCCGAGGTTCGACGCGCTGCCCGATCAAGGAGTTGCTGCCCCGATACGCGCAGGACAATCTGTTCGACTCGACCAGATTCAAGCACCGGTTCCCGGCCTTCCAGGTGACCGGATACCGGGAAGGGCTCGATCGGATTCGTCGAGAGCCGGCCGCCGCGACGCGTAGTTGAGCCCTCGTTCACCGCCTCTGCCCCCGGGCCGAAGCGCAAACCTCTCTCTTCGGACGAACCGATTCCGGCGCCTGGGGTGCCGGCGGCGATTGCGGTACGATGGCGCCGGCCGATGGCATGGCCCGCCGCGTGCGAAGCGCCCGCTCGATGGCCGTTCCGGGCTTCGGACACTCGCCGCGCTTCGATCGGCCCCGGCTCGTGGTCATGGCCGGGATCAAGCCGATCCCGGGCGCCGCCGATGCCCTGCGCCGCGGATTCCCCGCTCCCCCGGACTCATGATGAAGGAGAGACCGATGATCCGGCTCACGACGACACTTGCCCCGATGATCCGAATGGCGACGCTGGCGACGGTACCTGCCTTGGCGGCGATCGCGCTGCCCGCGCACGCCCAGGACGCGCAGGGCAAGCTCAAGGTGGGGTTGATGCTGCCGTACTCGGGCACTTATGCCGCGCTGGGCACGGCGATCGAGAACGGCTTTCGCCTTTACGTCGACGAGCAGGGCGGCAAGCTGGCCGGCCGCGAGATCGCGTTCTTCAAGATCGACGACGAATCGGAGCCCGCCAAGGGCACCGAGAACGTCAACAAGCTGATCCGCCGCGACAACGTCGACGTGCTGGTCGGCTCGGTGCACAGCGGCGTCGCGATGGCGATGGCCCGCGCCGCGCGCGAAAGCGGCACGCTGATGATCGTGCCCAACGCCGGCGCCGACGCCATCACCGGCCCGATGTGCGCGCCGAACGTCTTCCGCAGCTCGTTCTCGAACTGGCAGCCCGCGTACGCGATGGGGCGGGTGGCCGGCGAGCAGGAGAAAAAGAAGAAAGCGATGACGATCACCTGGAAGTACGCGGCCGGCGAGGAAGCGGCCAACGGCTTCAAGGAAGGCTTCGAGAAGACCGGCGGACAGGTGATCCGGCAACTGACGCTGCCGTTCCCCAACGTCGAGTTCCAGGCGCTGCTGACCGAGATCGCGGCAGCCAAGCCCGACGCGGTGTTCGCGTTCTTCGCAGGTGGAGGCGCCGTCAAGTTCGTCAAGGACTATGCGGCGGCGGGCCTGAACAAGTCGATCCCTCTTTACGGGCCGGGCTTCCTGACCGACGGTACGCTGGAGGCCCAGGGCGAATCGGCGCAGGGCATGCTGACCACGCTGCACTATGCCGACAGCCTGAACACGCCGCGCGACCGGGCGTTCCGCCTCGCTTATGCGAAGGCCTACAAGATGCAGCCCGACGTCTACGCGGTGCAGGGTTATGACGCCGCGCAGATGCTGGCGGCCGGCCTGGCCGCCGTCAACGGGGATGTCGGCAGGAAAGCCGAGCTGAACGCGGCGATCGAGAAAGCCCGCATCGACAGCCCGCGCGGCCCGTTCACGCTGTCGCGCGCGCACAACCCGGTGCAGGACTTCTACCTGCGGCGCGTCGAGGGCAACGAGAACAGGATGATCGGTGTGGCGTCCAAGGCGCTGGCCGACCCGGGGCGCGGCTGCAAGCTCTGATCGGCGCGAAAACGAAGCAACGTGGATCTCTCGACGTTTCTCGTGCAATGCCTGAACGCATTGCAGTACGGACTGCTGCTGTTCCTGCTGTCGTCGGGGCTGACGCTGATCTTCGGGATCATGGGCGTGATCAACCTCGCCCACGGCAGCTTCTACATGATCGGCGCCTATCTGGCGTTCTCGCTGAGCCCGCTGTTCGGCGGGCATTTCCTGCTGATGCTGTTGTGCGGCGTGGCGCTGGCCGCGGCATTCGGCTACCTGCTCGAATGGCTGTTCTTCAGCTACCTGTACCAGCGCGAGCACCTGCAGCAGGTGTTGATGACCTATGGGCTGATCCTGGTGTTCGAGGAGCTGCGCTCGATCCTGGTCGGCAACGACGTGCACGGCGTGCCGCTGCCCGATTGGCTGTCGGGCAGCTTCGCGCTCGGCGACCTGATGCAGTACCCGTGGTACCGGTTGTTCGCGTCGGCGGCCTGCCTCGTGCTGGCGCTCGGCATGTATGTCGTCGTCCATCGCACGCGGCTGGGGATGATGATCCGCGCCGGCGCCAGCAATCGCGACATGGCCCGCGGCCTGGGCATCGATATCCGCCGGCTGTACCGGATCGTGTTCGCGGCCGGCGTGGCGCTGGCGGCGCTCGCGGGCATGATCGCCGCGCCGATGTCGTCGGTCTATCCGAACATGGGCGCCAGCGTGCTGATCATCTGCTTCGTCGTCGTCGTCATCGGTGGCATCGGGTCGATCACCGGCGCGCTGATCGCGTCGCTGCTCGTGGGACTGGTCGATACGTTCGGCAAGGTGCTGTTCGCCGAGCTTAGCGGCATCGGCATCTACCTGCTGATGGCGATCGTGCTGATCTGGCGGCCCGAGGGGCTGCTGGGGAGGCGCACGTGAACGCTTCGCGACGCGGCACGACGTCCGGCACGGGCACCGCAACGAACATGAATGCCGAGGCCGACACCGGCGCACGGCGATCCGCCCCGCGCGCCAGCCGGGCCGGTGTCATCGCGCTGGCCGTCGCCGTGGGCATGGCGGTCGCCGGCCCCTGGTTCGGCCCGTTCGCGGCCGACCTCGCCGTCAAGATGATGATCCTGTCGATCTTCGCGCTGAGCCTGCAACTGCTGGTCGGGTTGACCGGACTGGTCAGCCTCGGCCACGCCGCGTTCCTGGGGATCGGCGCCTATGCGGCGGCCCGCCTGTCGCTGGCCGACGGCGAGGCGTCGATCCCGACGCTGATGGGCGCGGCGGTCGGCGCGGCGGCGCTGGCCGCGCTGGTGATCGGCGCGCTGAGCCTGCGCGCGCGCGGCGTGTATTTCATCATGGTGACGCTGGCGTTCGCGCAGATGGCGTTCTTCATCGTGCACGACACGCCGGTCGGCGGGGGCAGTGACGGTCTGTACCTGTACAACCGCCCGTCGTGGGGGCCGATCGACATGGAGAACCGCCTGCACGGCTACTACCTCGTGCTGGCCTCGCTGGTAATCGCTTACGCGCTGCTGGCGCTGATCGAGCGATCGCGCTTCGGCGCCGCGCTGGCCGGCATCCGCGTCAACGAGCAGCGGATGCGTGCCGCCGGTTTCGGCACGTACGGCTACAAGCTGGCCGCCTTCGTCATCGCCGGCGGGCTGGCAGGACTGGCGGGCTTCCTGATCGCGTCACGCGACGCGGCCGTCAACCCCGAGCTGCTGTCGTGGCACGTGTCGGGCGAGGTGCTATTGATGGTGATCCTCGGCGGCATCGGCCCCTGGCATGGCGCGGTCATCGGCGCGGTGGCGTTCACGCTGCTCAAGGAGCTGTTCGGCACGCACGCGCTGATCGGTCCGCTGGCCGACCACTGGCAGTTGCCGATGGGGCTGACGATCATCCTCGTCGTCGCGCTGCTGCCGCGCGGGCTGGTCGGGCTCGCCGCCAGGACGCCCCGATGACCACGAGCCGAAGCACGGACCTCGTGCGGGGCGTTCCCGCCTTCAGGCGGCCGGAGCGACTCACGGTGATGCTTCGTGCCGAGAACCTGACGCGCCGCTTCGGCGGACTGATCGCCGTCGACAGCGTCTCCCTGACGCTGTATCCGGGCGAGGTCCATGCGGTGATCGGCACGAACGGCGCCGGCAAATCGACGCTGATCAACCTGCTGTCCGGCGAGATCGCGCCCACGTCGGGCACGATCCACCTGGGCGATACCGAGCTGACGCACTGGCCGCAACCGCGCCGCGCGCGCGCCGGCATCGGCCGCAGCTACCAGCGCACGACGATCTTCCCCGAGTTCAGCGTCCACGAGAACGTCCGCCTCGCGGCGCAGGCCAGCGCACCGAAACCATGGGCGATCTGGTCGTCGGCCCGGCGCTGCGCGACCAGCAACGAGCGCGCCGACGAAGCGTTGGCGGCGGCCGGGCTGCGCGACGAATCGTCGCGAACCGCCGGCACGCTGAGCCATGGCGCCAAGCGCCAGCTCGAAATCGCGATCTGCCTGGCCACACGGCCCGGCGTGCTGCTGCTCGACGAACCGCTGGCGGGCATGGGCGCCGAAGAGACCGACCGCATGCTGGCCCTGCTCGCTCGGCTGAAGACCGATCACGCGATCCTGCTGGTCGAGCACGACATGGACGCGGTATTCCGCATCGCCGACCGGATGACGGTGATGGTCAACGGCCGTGTGCTGGCCACCGGTTCGCCCGAGCAGATCCGCGCCGATCCCGACGTGCAGGCCGCTTACCTCGGGCATCATGGCGATGAACGGGATTGACCACGGGCCAAAGCGCAAGCCTCGTCCTTTATGACTCACCACGAACCTTTGCTTCGAGCCGAGGGCCTGCACGCTTATTACGGCGACAGCCATGTCCTGCACGGCGTGTCGCTGGCGATCGACGCCGGCCAGGCGATCGGGCTGCTCGGGCGCAACGGGATGGGCAAGACCACGCTGATCCGCACGATCATGGGTTACCTGCGCCCGCGCGCCGGCAGCCTGCGGATCGACGGCCGCGACATGACCGGCGCACCGCCCGAGATGATCGCGCGGCTGGGCGTCGGCTACGTGCCCGAGGGCCGCGGCATCTTCCCGAACCTGTCGGTGCGCGAGAACCTGGTGATGAGCGCGCGCCCCGGCCTGAACGGCGAACGCGACTGGACGCTCGACCGCGTGTTCCACACGTTTCCGCGGCTGGCCGAGCGGCAATCGCACGGCGGACAACAGTTGTCCGGCGGCGAGCAGCAGATGCTGTCGATCGGCCGCGCGCTGATGACGAATCCGCGCTTGCTGATCCTCGATGAAGCGACCGAAGGGCTGGCGCCTCTGGTCGTCGCCGAGATCTGGCGCGTGATCGCCGCGATCCGCGAGACCCGCATCGCCACGCTGATCGTCGACCGCGACTACCGGATGGTGCTGTCGCAAACCGATCGCGCGATCGTCCTCGAAAAGGGCCGCGTCGCGCTGGCGGGCGAATCGGCGGCGCTGCGCGGGGACCGGCAAGCGTTGGCGGGGTTGTTGGGAGTTTGACGCCGGCTCTCCGATGACGCCTGCAGGGTCCGACCCCTTGCGTCACACCGACCCTCGGGATAGCATACGGCGTATGACAGACACCAAACCCCTGCTGCGCGTCAACGCTCGCTTCGACCACGTGGCCGAGGAGCATCTACGCTATATCGTGGAGCACACCGGCATGAACGTCAGCGACGCGCTCAAGGAATCGGTCGCGCAGTTCTACGCGCGTCTGCGCGCCGAACGTGCCGCGCCGTTCGAGACCATGCAGGCGTTGGGCCTGGTCGGGGCTTGGGCCGGTGGCGACCCCGACGCCTCGGAAAGTGTCAAGCAAGTCGTTGCCGATGCGCTCCATCGCAAGCTGGGCCCGCGATGATCCTGGCCGACAGCGGCTACTGGATCGCTCTGTTCGACCGCAACGACCGTCATCACGCGCGGGCCGTCGAGGTGTCCCGCGACTTGCGCGAGCAGTTGGTGCTCACCTGGCCGGTGTTGACCGAGACCGTGTATTTTCTGGGTGCACGCTACGGCAGCGACGCAGTACAGCGGTTTCTCGAACTCGGCGAGCACGGCGGCTATCGCATCCATCCGCTGAACGAACACGACCTGCCGCGCCTGCGCGCGTTGACGAAGAAGTACGCCAGCTTGCCGATGGATCTGGCCGACGCCTCCCTGGTACTGCTGGCCGAACAGACCGGGGAGGGTCGCATCCTTTCCACCGACCAGCGGGATTTCCGCACCTACCGCTTCAAGCACCGCAAGCCGTTCCGAAACCTGCTGCTTGGGTGAGCGTGCCGACCCGGCATCGCTCAGGCCATCAACCATGTCGGCACGCCGAGTACCAGCCCAGCCTCCGCGAGCCGCCGGTCGAGCGTATGCACGGTGGCGCCATGCTCCGACGCGATAGCCAGATGCAGCGCATCCCCAGCGCGAAGCCCAAGCCCATGCTGATCGGTATGGTGGAAGAACGAAGGCTCAGCTCAGCGGTCGCGGCGGGATTGGCCTCGATCGTGGCCATTGCGGCCCACGCCTTTTTCAAAGGACGAGATGATCGCGCCGGTGTTGGCATCGACCCTGACCTCGAAGACCCGCCCGTCGTTGACGACATCCACTTCGTAGAGATCGCCCTGCCACTTGCGTTCGAACTCGGCCGCAGCCGCCTTGCCGTTGACGTGCTGCTCCGCGGCGGCAATCGCCTGAACCAGCGAGACCTTGGCGTTCACGCTCGCCAGCGCGTCGCGCACGCCCGCCCGGGCGACATTCGCCATGGGTCCGGCGACCATCAGAGCCATCGTCATGGCGAGCAGGGTTTGCTTGTATCGGCGAGTCATGGATCTTCTCCCGGGAAGTGTCAGCGCATACGAGTGGATGAACGTGACACGCCCGAATGCCCGGCCGCGACAACGAACCGGGTAAGCGAGAACTGCCACGCCGGCACTGTAGAAGCTCGAAGCTGAATCGGAGATGAACGGATGTCTCGCCCGACCGGCGTCACCGGCCCGCGCTGATGGCGAGGGGGCGAGCGCGGCTAGGCCTCCTGGAAGGTGCTCGCATCGCGCTGCATCACCTCGGCCGGAACCTGGCTACGCGTGCTCGTGGCGTGGTCGAGACGCACCGCTTCGATCACGCGAGTTCGCCCGCCTGATGATCTTCGCCCGTGCGCCGTCGGCGAGCGAAGGATCGGGCGCCTGGCGCCACGGCGTCCCGATGAAGCGGGCCAGCTCCGTTTCGGCGACGGGGGGCGAATAGAAGTAGCCCTGCACCATCGTGCCGCCCAGCCTGCGCAGCGCCATCATTTCCTCTTCGGTCTCGACGCCCTCCACGACGCAATCCAGGCCCATGTCCCGGCTCAGCGCCAGCAGCGACTTCACGATCTTGGCGCTCGTCTGGTTGCGATGCAGGCCGACGACGAAACTGCGGTCGATCTTGATCTTCGTCAGCGGTAGCGCATGAAGCCGCGAGAGCGACGAGTAGCCGGTGCCGAAATCGTCCAGCGAGATGCCGCACCCCAGGCGTTGGAGCATGTTGGCCGCCTTCTGGACCTGTTCGAAATCATGGCCGAACGCCGTCTCCGTGATCTCCAGATCGAGGCGCGAGGGGTCGAAACCACTGCTTTCGATGATCCGGATGATCGCCAGCATGCCTTCCGAGGAACTCAGATCATAAGCGGAGAGATTGAACGAAAGACGGATCTCGGATGGCCATGAGGCCGCGGCGGCCAGCGCTTTCCTCAACAACGGTTGAGTCAGCCTACCGATGATGCCGGCGCGTTCGGCGACAGGAATGAACTGACCCGGGGAGACTTTTCCCAGCGTCGGGCTGGTCCAGCGCGCCAGGGCCTCGAAGGCCAAGGTCGTCGCGTTGGCCACGCCGACGATCGGCTGGAATACCACTTCGAACTCGGCATCGATGTCGGCCAGCTTCAGCGCCTGCTCGATACGCGCATCACGGTGGATGGCGTCGACGTGCTGCTTGGAGAACAGTGTCGGTTGGCCGCGACGGTCGCCGCGCTTGCCGTCGAACAGCGCGTAGTCGGCGTGCTCGAACAACTCGACCGGGCTTTTCGCCAGGTCCGGGTAAACCGCGAAGCCGATCGACCCGGCGATCTGGACGTGCGCCTCGGACAATTCGAACGGCGCGCGAAGCGCATCGCAAAGCGCCGTGCCGATCCGCAGCAGCACGTCATCGCTGTCGAAGTCGCGAACGATGAGCGCGAATTCGTCGCCGCCGAGACGGGCGACATAAGTGCCATCGCGCTGGCACAGTGCCGCCAGCCGCCCGCCCACCTCGACCAGGAGCTTGTCGCCGAACGGATGGCCGTACAGATCGTTGACCGGCTTGAAACCATCGAGATCGATGACGCCCAACGCGAGGCGCGAGCCGCTTTCGGCAGCCGCCGCGACCTTGCTCTCCAACTCGGCGAAGAACGCGCGGCGATTCGGCAGATTGGTCAACGTATCCAGGTTGGCCAACTGGAAATTGGCGTTGCTCAGCGCCTCCGTCCGGACCTGCGCTTCGATCATCCGGGTGAAATCCCGATGATTGATATTGATCATGACGAGGAGCCCGATCGCGACGACCGTGGCAATGCTGGACGCCGCAACCAGCGACGGTATGCCGGTCGAACCGAAATAGGCGACGAATCCGCTGTTCACGATGAAGAACACGATGTACGCCGAACGCCTGTTGTGCATCAGGCAGAAAACGCACGCCATGTTCGCCGAGGCGAGGAAGAACGCCAACAGCGACTTTCCGTAGGCATCCCCGTACGGATAGAGAACGGCGACCCAGCCGACGAAGCCGACCGCCATCAGCGCGGCGAGGATATTGGATTTACGCGCCGCCTGATCCGCGATATCGACCGTCAGTTCCTTGCGGTGCGCGATCCAGAACCGCGCCCGGGCCGCGCTCGCCACGGTCATGATGGCCGGAAAGACGATGACCCTCGCAAAGGGCGCATGCCCGAAGAACACGGCGGCCACCGCCCATGTACTGGTCATCAGCATGACGTACATCATCGGCATCTGCCGCGTGAAAGCGCGGTACTGCGCTAGCGCGAGGTAGGGTTTTTCCGCCGATAAGGGGCCGCGACCGAAGAATCGCCGAGCCAATGCTTTCAGCTTCGCAGCGGATCTCCACGACGATGAGACTGCATCGGCCGGCATGTCAACTCTCCGCAATCTTCATTCGAATACCCGCACGTCCCGTGCAGGCGACAAAGCATGCGGAATTCCATCGATGTCGTCCGGACATCGGGCAGGCCATTCTAGCCCGCAGGCCTGCGAGGGATCCGGCCGTGTATCGCCCCGCTTCAGCAGGTCATCGGTTGCGTGTCGTTGATCTGGTGTCGATCGGCTCGCACCTTATCGCCGGGCAAACGCGCCCGGTCCATCGGATCAGCCCGGGCCGTCAATCATCCGCTTCGCGCAACATGTCATCGATCTCGCGCAGCATCTCCGGCGTGTGGTGCGGGTCGATCTGGTGCCGCAGGCCGACGATCGTGTGCAGCCGTGCACCCGGAATCGCGCGGGCCGTCGCGCGGCCGCCGCTCGGGTCGACCATCAGGTCGCGGTCGCCGTGCAGCACCAGCGTCGGCGCCTGGATGCGGTGCAACGCGGCCGTGCGGTCGCCCGATTTCTGGATCGCCGCGAGCTGGCGTGCGACACCTTCCGCCTCGACCTTGCCGCCGTTGCGATCCCACGCGCGCTGCGCGTACTCGGTCCATGTCTTCACCATGCCCGGCACCGACGGATCGCCGATGTGCCGGAACATCGTGAGGAAACGCTGCACGGCCTGCTCGCGCGTGCGCGTCAGGCCGGCCCGGGCCATCACGCGCAGCGTCGACGGCGCGGGACGGCCCACCCACGGGTCGCCGGTCGTCGAGAAGATCGACGTCAGCGACGCGATCAGCTCGGGGTGCCGCGCCGCCATCACCTGCGCGATCATGCCGCCCATCGACATGCCGACCACGTGCGCACGCCGGTATCCGAGTTGGGTGACCAACCGGATCAGGTCGTCGCCCATGTCCTCCAGGCTGTAGCTGGAGGCCGTGGGCTGGGCGAACAACTGGCGCAGGCGGTTCGGCGCGCGCGTGGCGATCCGCGACGAGCGACCGACGTCGCGATTGTCCGGCGTGAGCACGCAGTAGCCGAGATCGACGAGCCCCTGGACGAAATACATCGGCCACGACAGCGATTGCATGCTCAGGCCCGAGACCAGCACGACGACCGGGTCGTCCGGCGAGCCGTGCTGCTGGTAGCAGATCTGCATGCCGTCAGGCAGTTCGACGAAGCGGTCGGGCGCTTCCTGGTTCGTGAGGTCGCCGTCGCGCGGCGTCGTGTCTCCAGTCGGCGGAGGGAAACCGTCGTCTGCCATCGTTCGTCTCCTGATGCGGCGTTGCGGGTCGAGCGCCCGGAACAGTACTGTACCGCACGGGTAATCGGCTAACCTTGAGGCTTCGATCATGCCGACAAGAACGAGACTGCCGTGCCCACGCCACCGCCCAGCTACGCTCCGCCGCCCGCCCCGATCATCGATCGTGTGCTGTTGACCAACGACGACGGTATCCACGCGCCGGGCCTGAAAGTGCTCGAGGACATCGCCCGGCAGATCGCGCGCGAGGTCTGGATCGTGGCGCCCGAGCACGACCAGAGCGGCGTGTCGCACGCGATCAGCCTGCACACGCCGCTTCGCGCGGTGCCTTATGGCGAGCGGCGCTTCGGCGTCGGCGGCACGCCCGGCGACTCGGTCGTCGTCGCGCTGCGCCACCTGATGAAGGACAACCCGCCGGACCTGGTGCTGTCCGGCGTCAACCGCGGCGGCAACCTGGGCGTCGAGACGGTGTTCTCGGGCACGGTCGGCGCGGCGATGACGGCGCTGCTGCTCGGCCAGCGCGCGATCGCGATGAGCCAGACCTTCACCGACCCGAAGGCGATCCGCTGGGAGAACGCGCGCACGCTCGGCGCGGGCGTCGTCCGGCGCTTGCTGGCCACGCCCTGGCCGGGACAGGTCTGCCTGAACGTCAACTATCCGGACCGCGCCCCCGAGGATACCGGCCCGCTGCAAGCGACTCGCCAGGGCGCCGGCCGCGTCGAGCACATCGACGTCGACGCGCGCATGGATCCGCGCAACGTCCCTTATGTGTGGATGCGTTTCGAGCGCGGCCCGCGCGACAACCCGCCGGACAGCGAGACCGAGATCGTGATGGGCGGCGGCGTGTCGGTGACGCCGCTGGCATTCGAGCGCACTGACCAGCCGGCGCTGGCCGCGCTGAAGGCCGGACTGCACGGCGCTTGAGGCCCGAGAGCCTGCGAACCAATCGGTCACGCCTGGAAGGCGGCCGATCCGTTCTCCGGTTCCGAGGCCCGGCGG
Source organism: Pseudomonadota bacterium (assembly GCA_029779435.1). Taxonomy (GTDB): domain Bacteria; phylum Pseudomonadota; class Gammaproteobacteria; order Burkholderiales; family Burkholderiaceae_E; genus JAKPAM01. Next base: position 50,081 of record JAKPAM010000169.1, read on the forward strand.
CCGAAGCCCGAATCCTGAATCAAAGGCCGGCACCGCGCGTGCGCGCCGCCGCCTTCCGGTGCGATGGTGGCCACGGCCATCGCGAACCGCGATGCGATCAAGCCTTGCGCTTGAACACCTGGCGGAACTTGTGCAGCAGCGGCTCGGTGTAGCCGCTGGGCTGCTGCTTGCCTTCGAACACGAGCGCCTGCGCGGCCTGGAAAGCCGTCGAATCGTCGTAGTCGGCGGCCATCGGGCGGTAGTTGGCGTCGCCGGCGTTCTGGCGGTCGACGACCTTGGCCATGCGGCGGAAGGTTTCGAGCACCTGGTCCTTGGTGACGATACCGTGGTGCAGCCAGTTGGCGATGTGCTGGCTGGAGATGCGCAGCGTGGCGCGGTCTTCCATCAGGCCGACGTCGTGGATGTCGGGCACCTTGGAGCAACCGACGCCCTGTTCGACCCAGCGCACGACGTAGCCGAGGATGCCTTGCACGTTGTTGTCCAGCTCGGCGCTCTTGTCGGCGTCGCTCCACGACGGCGACTCGGCGACCGGCACCGACAGCAGGCCGGCCAGCAGCTCTTCCTGCACGCTGTCCAGCGACGTGCGTTCGAGTTCCTGCTGGACCGCCTGCACGTCGACCATGTGGTAGTGCAGCGCGTGCAGCGTGGCGGCCGTCGGCGACGGCACCCAGGCGGTGTTGGCGCCGGCCTTCGGATGCGCGATCTTCTGTTCGAGCATCGCGGCCATCAGGTCCGGCATCGCCCACATGCCCTTGCCGATCTGCGCCTTGCCGCGCAGGCCGCAGTTCAGGCCGACCAGCACGTTGCTGCGCTCGTAGGCGGCGATCCATTTCGACGACTTCATGTCGCCCTTGCGCACCATCGGGCCGGCCAGCATCGACGTGTGCATCTCGTCGCCGGTGCGGTCGAGGAAGCCGGTGTTGATGAATGCGACGCGGGCCGGCGCCGCGGCGATGCAGGCCTTGAGATTGACGCTGGTGCGGCGCTCCTCGTCCATGATGCCCATCTTGACCGTGTCGGGCGCCATGCCGAGCAGCTTCTCGACGCGGCCGAACAGTTCGCTGGCGAACGCGATCTCGGCGGGACCGTGCATCTTGGGCTTGACGATGTAGACCGAGCCGGTGCGCGAATTCTGCTTGCGCTTGAGGTCATGCAGCGCCGCCAGGCAGGTGACCACCGCGTCCATGATGCCTTCGGGGATCTCGTTGCCGTCGCGGTCGAGGATCGCCGGGTTCGTCATCAGGTGGCCGACGTTGCGCACGAACATCAGCGAGCGGCCCTTGAGCGTCAGCTTGCCGCCGTCGGCGGTCGTGTACTCGCGATCGGCGTTGAGCTGGCGCGTGAACGTCTTGCCGCCCTTGTTGACTTCCTCGGTCAGCGTGCCCTTGAGCAGGCCGAGCCAGTTGCGGTAGACGCCGACCTTGTCCTCGGCGTCGACGGCGGCGACCGAGTCCTCGCAGTCCATGATCGTCGTCAGCGCGGCCTCGAGCAGCACGTCCTTGACGTGCGCGGCGTCGGTCTTGCCGATCGAATCGTTGGCATCGATCTGGATCTCGAAATGCAGGCCGTTGTTCTTCAGCAGCACGGCCGACGGCGACGCCGCCTGGCCCTGGTAGCCGATGAACTGCGACGGATTCTTCAGCGACGTGCTGCCGGTCTTGGTCTTGACGACGAGCTTGCCGCCATCGACGACATAGCCGGTGGCGTCGGCATGCGAGCCGCTGGCCAGCGGCGCGGCCTGGTCGAGGAACGCGCGGGCACGAGCGATGACGAGCGCGCCGCGGGCCGGGTTGTAGCCGCTGCCCTTGGCGGCGTCACCGGTCTCGGGGATCACATCGGTGCCGTACAGCGCGTCGTACAGGCTGCCCCAGCGGGCGTTGGCGGCATTCAGCGCGTAGCGGGCGTTGTCGACCGGCACGACGAGCTGCGGGCCGGCCTGTTCGGCGATCTCGCCGTCGACATTGGCGGTCGTGACCTTGACGTCCTTGGGCACGGGCTGCAGGTAGCCGATCTTTTCGAGGAACGCGCGATAGGCGGCGGCATCCTTGATCGGGCCGGGGTTGGCGGTATGCCAATTGTCGATCTCGGTCTGCAGCCGATCGCGCTCGGCCAGCAGCATGCGGTTCTTGGGCGCCAGGTCATGCACCAGTTCGCTGAAGCCGGCCCAGAACTTGGCCGGCTCCAGGCCGGTGCCGTGCAGGGCCTCCTTCTCGACGAAATTGTCCAGAATCGCGGCCACTTTCAGGCCGCTGCGTTCGATGCGATCGCTCATCACTTGGCTCCAGGGGTTCTCGTGCGGGAGACCTGCGAGCGTGCCGGCGCGGGGCGGCGACGCGAGGTCCGGAAAAGCGGCAAGCCCCTCGCGCGGTTCGGTGCGAGAGGGGTGCGGTACTTTCCCTAGGACCAAGATGATACGGGATTCAGCGAATGGACCTTTTGCGCGGCACGGTTTCCTCGGACCCGGGCGGCAAGCTGGCCGCCATATCGGCCCCGTCAGCGGCGGCCCCGTCAGCGGCGGACTCGTCAGCGGCGGACCCGTCAGCGGACGCGTCAGGGGACTCGCCGGCGGATTCGGCAGCGAACCCCATCGCCGCTCCCGCGATCATCTGTGCATCGGCCCCCGGACCGGGCCGCACGTGCACGTGCGAGGCCCGCAGCGGTTCGCCGCATTCGGAACACACCATCACCGGATCGAAGTCGCGTCCGCAGTCGCGATGCGTGTGCAGCAGCGGCCGGCCCGCGGGCCCGGCCATATGCACGTCGCCCCAATGGACGATCGCCATGACCACCGGATACAGATCCAGGCCTCGGGGTGTCAGCCGGTATTCGTAGCGCACGGGGCGCTGCTGGTACGGCTCCTTGGCGAGCACGCCCGCGTCGACCAGTTTTTTCAGGCGGCTGGCCAACAGCGGGCGCGTGATGCCGAGCCGCTGCTGGAACGCTTCGAAGCGGCGCACGCGCAGGAAGCAGTCGCGCAGGATCAGCAACGTCCAGCGATCGCCGATGACCGATACGGTACGGGCCATCGAGCACGCCTCGCGATCCAGGTCGTTCCAACGCATCGGACTCTCCGCAAGTTCCCGCTCGGGGCCTGTTCATGCGGGTTCGATCTTAGCGTGAACAGGCCCCCGGCCACGGACGGCGACGATCGCCTCAACCGCGCGCGGCGATGATCGCTTCTTCGACGTCGCGCAGCCTGTCCTTGCCGAACCAGATCTGGTCGCCGACATAGAACGTGGGCGAGCCGAAGGTGCCGCGCTCGACCGACTGCTGCGTGTTGTCGGCAAGCGTGGCCTTGACCTCGGCATCGCCGGCCAGCGCGAGCAGTTCGTCGACAGGCAGGCCGGACGCGGTCAGCGCGGCCTTGATCACCGACGGATCGTCCATCTTCTTCGGCTCGCGCCACATGTGCTTGTAGACCTCGTCGACGTAGCGCTCGAACACGCCGAGCCGCTGCGCGGCGACCGCGCCGCGCATCAGCGCCAGCGTGTTGACCGGAAAGTTCGGGTTGAACGTGAACGGCAGTTGGTGGCGCTCGATGAAGCGGCGCATCTCGAGCCGTTCGTAGTCCAGCTTGTTGCGGATGCCGGCCATCGACTCGCCGGGCGAGCGGTTGTTGGTCAGCTTGAACACGCCCCCGAGCAGCACCGGCACGTAGCGAAAGCGCGCGCCGGTGCGCTGCTCGATGGCCGGGATCATCAGGTGGCTGAGGTAAGCGTTGGGGCTGCCGAAGTCGAAGTGGAATTCGGGTTCGATCATGTCGTTCCTCCTTTGAGTGCGCATTGTTCGCGGCGGGCATGCGAGCATCGCATGCCCAGATCAGCGATCACCATTTCTCGCCGAACGGGCGGATCTCGCGTTCGAAGCTCCAGGCGTCGCGCGGCTCCTGGTAGATCTGCCAATAAGTGTCGGCCACCGCTTCCGGGCGCATCAGCCGACCCGGATCGAGATTGGCCAGCGCCTCGTCGCCCTCGCGCTCGCGGATGCGCTCGCGCACCCACGCGGTGTCGACGCCCGAATCGATGACCAAATGCGCGACGTGGATGTTCTTGGGTCCGAGTTCGCGCGCCGCGCTCTGCGCGACCGCGCGCAGGCCGAACTTGGCGCTGGCGAACGCCGCGAAACCGATGCCGCCGCGCAGGCCCGCCGTGGCCCCGGTCAGGAAGATGTGGCCCTGCCCGTGCGCCAGCATCAGGCGCGCCGACTCGCGCGTGGCCAGGAACCCCGCATAGCAGGCCATCTCCCAGACCTTGCGGAACACGCGTTCGGTGGTGTCCAGCAGCGGAAAGTTGACGTTGGCGCCGACGTTGAACACGCAGACCTGCAGCGGAGCAGCGGCGTCGGCCTCGCGCAGGAACGCGGTGATGTCTTCTTCCTTGCGCGCGTCGAGCCCGCGGGCGGTGATGCGGCCACCGGCCGATCGCACCTGCTCGACCAGCGGCGCGAGCTTGTCGGCCGTGCGCCGGCCCGCGAAGACGTGGAAGCCTTCGGCGGCGAACTTGCGCACGATGGCCGCGCCGATGAAGTCGCCGGCGCCGATGACGGCGACGGAGGCGTGTCGTTGTTCAGGCATGCGGAGTGTCTCCCGATCGTGAGTAGGCGCCGCCGCACGGAACGGCGATGCGGCGCGACGCGGGCCTTCCGCTCCGGATGACCCCGAGTCCGGATATTAAGTTTTAATTTGAAACTTACTCAACGCAATTGTCGCTATCGGCCGATCGGCGCCAATAGAGAGGGGGCGCGCTGCTCCCGCATATGACGCGATACGATTCGGCGCGTCCGTGATCGAGCCGGGAGCCGGGAGCCGGGAGCCGAAGCTAGTGGAATCCCAGCGAATACGGCAGCCAGGTCGACAGCGCGGGGATGGCCGTCAACAGCACCAGCACGACGAGCTGCGCGCCCAGGAACGGCCACAGCTCGCGGACCAGATCGCGCATCGGCACGTTGGTCGTCGATGACACGACGAACAGCAGCCCGCCGACCGGCGGCGTGATCATGCCCAGCGTGAGGTTGACGATGACGACGATCGCGAAGTGCGTCGGATCGATGCCCAGCGCGACGGCGATCGGCGCGAGGATCGGCACCAGGATCATCACGCCCGGCAGCGGCTCCATGAAAATGCCGAACAGCAGCAACAGGACGTTGACCGCGATCAGGAAGCCAACCGGCCCCATGTTCCAGTCGACGATCATCTTGGCCAGCGCCTGGGGCGCGCCCTCGATCGTCAGGATCCATGCGAACGCGTTCGAGGCCGCGACGATGATCAGCACGGACGCGGTCAGCAGCGCCGAACGCGCCAGGATCTCGGGCAGCGCCGACCAGGCCAGCGTGCGGTAGATCCACTTGCCGCAGGCCAGCGCATAGAAGACCGCGACGACCGACGCTTCGGTCGGCGTGAACACGCCGAAGCGGATGCCGACCAGGATGATGACGAGCAGGAACAGCGCGGGCAGCGCCTTCCAGGTATCGCGCAGCATCTGGCGGCCGCTGGGCCGCGGCTCGGTGCTGCGATAACCGCGCTGCTTGCAGATCCGGTAGTTGACCAGCGCCATCGCCAGCGCGATCAGCAGGCCCGGGATCACGCCCGCGACGAACAGCGTGCCGACCGACACGCGCTCGTCCTGCAGGCAGTAGATGATCATGATGATCGACGGCGGGATGATCGGACCGACGATCGCCGTGCTGGCCGTCAGCGCCGCCGGATACGGGCGGCCATAGCCGGCCTTCTCCATCATCCGGATCATCATCGCGCCCGGGCCGGCGGCATCGGCCAGCGCCGATCCCGAGATGCCCGAGAAGATCGTCAGCGACAGGATGTTGGCGTAGCCCAGGCCGCCGCGCAGATGGCCGACGAACTGGATCGCGAAGCGCAGCAGCACCTGGGTCAGCGCGCCGCCAGTCATCAGCTCGGCGGCCAGGATGAAGAACGGCACCGCCATCAGCGGAAAGCTGTCGATGCCGGTGAACAATTCCTTGATGACGACCAGCAGCGGATACTGGCCGCCGGCCAGCAGCGCGAGCGCGGCCGAGCCGGCCAGCGCGAAGGCCACCGGCACGCCCAGCGCCAGCAGCACGATCACGGCAACGAACAGAACGATCGACATCGAGGCTCCCGGCCGTCTTCAGATCGACGCCGCGGCGTCGGCGTTCATCTCGGACGAAGCCAGGTACTTGCGCGTGACGATATAGCGCCGGGCCACCAGTGCCAGATGGACCATCAGCAGCACGAAGCCGATCGGCAGCGCGCTGTACACCCACGCGAACGACACGCCGGTGACCGGCGTGGTCTGGTACTGCGTGGCCTCGAGGTAGTCGACGCCGTTCCAGGCCATCGCCGCGAAGAACGCCATCAGCAGCGCGACGATCGCCGTGCGCAGGATCCGCCCACCGATGCCGGGCAGCTTGTCATGCAGATCCTCGATCGCGATGTGGCCGCCGAAGCGCAGCACCAGCCCGGCGCCCAGGAACGTGATCCAGATCATCATGTACCGGCTGATCTCTTCGGCCCAGACCAGCGAATCGTTGGTCGTGTAGCGCAGAACGACGTTGGCGAACACCATGCACGCCATCGCGGCGAGCATCAGGATCAGCAGCCAGCGATTGGCCGCCACCAGCCATCGTTCGAACGCGGCCATCACTGGACCGCCGCGATCCGGTCGAGCAGCGCCTTGCCGAACTTGGTCTGGTACTGCTGGAACGCCGGCGCGAGCGCGGCCTGGAACGGCGCCTTGTCGGCGATGCGGTTGACCTGCATGCCGGCCGCCTTCATCGCCTCGATGCCCTTGGCCTCGTTCTCGTCGACGAACGCGCGGCTGGCCTGCGCGCCGTCCTTGGCGCCGGCGGTGAACACGGCCTTGTCGGCGTCGGACAGCTTGGCCCACAGCTTGGGCGAGACCAGCAGCACCATCGGCGAGTAGACGTGGTCGGACAGCGTCAGGTACTTCTGCACCTGGTTGAGCTTGGCCGACACGATGACCGACATCGGGTTCTCCTGGCCGTCGATCGTGCCCTGCTGCAGCGCGCCCGTCACTTCGGGCCACGACATCGGCGTGGGCGCGGCGCCCAGCGTCTTGAACGCGGTGATATGCACCGGGTTCTCCATCGTGCGGATCTTCAGGCCCTTCATGTCGTCGGGCGCGTTGACCGCGTGCTTGTTGTTCGTCATTTGCCGGAAACCCTGCTCGCCCCAGGCCAGCGCGACCAGGCCGCGGCCCTTGAACTTGGCCAGCAGCTCCTGGCCGACCGGACCGTCGAGCGTCTTGCGCGCATGCGCGAGGTCGCGGAACAGGAACGGAATGTCGACGACGCCAACATCGGGCACGAAGTTGCTCAGCGTGCCGGTGGACGCGATCATCATGTCGACGGTGCCCAGTTGCAGGCCCTCGATCGTCTCGCGCTCGCCGCCCAGCGCGCTGGCCGGAAAGTGCTTGAACACGTAGCGGCCACCGGTGCCCTTCTCGACCGCCGCCCCCCAGGCGTTGGCCGCGGCGCCATAGTGCGAAGCGACGGGCAGCGCGTAGGCGATCTTGACTTCGGTCTGGGCCAGTGCCGGCGACGCCAGCAGCCCCATCGACACACCAGCGGCCGCGAAGGCGGCCGACACTCGCAGCGCGGGAACGCGCAGCAGACGACGCAAGGACATCATCGACATTTCTCCAGCGGGAAATCTGAGGGAACTCGATGAGGCGTTCCGCAGACGCCGGACATCGGGCGACGCCGGCCCATCCGGCCTGGCGCGCGTCATGTTCATCGGAAGTGCACGGGCCCGCGAACGATTCCACCGGGCTCGCCCGGCCGTCCGCTGAGAGGGGTGCCGCGGCGTGACGGACCGGATCCGCGCCGGAACGGGCCGAGCGGACTCTGGCGGGCGGCAAGTCTGGACCCGCGCCCGCCATTCGTCAAGCCGGCGAGGGACGGCCGATGCCGTATACGATGACGGGAACCCGCCCGACCCGCCTCACCGCCACACCCCCGCCCCGCCATGCCGCTACCCGCACTGCTCGTCCTGATTCCGCTGTCCTCCACCGGCCTGTCGGCCCTGCGATCGGATTTCGACGTGATCCACGCACCGGACGCCGCGCAGCGCGCGCGGGCGGTGGCCGACCAGGGTGCCCGGGTGCGGCTCGTGCTCACCAACGGCACGACCGGCCTGACGGCCGCGGAGATCGATGCGATGCCGGCGCTGACGCTGGCCGCCGCGCTGGGCGCCGGCTACGAGAACCTCGCCGTCGACCACGCGCGGGCACGCGGCATCACGCTGGTCAACGGCGCCGGAACCAACGACCAGTGCGTGGCCGACCACGCGTTCGGCCTGCTGCTGGCCATCGTACGAGGCCTGCCGCAGCTGGACCGCGCGTGCCGGCAGCGCGTCTGGCGCACGTCGCTGCGGCCGCCGCCGAACGTGTCCGGCAAACGGCTCGGCCTGCTGGGCCTCGGCAACATCGGCCGGCGCATCGCCCGGCGCGGGCTGGGCTTCGACATGACGATCGGCTACCACGCGCGCACGCCGCGCCCGGACGTCGACTACCGGCACTTCGACAGCGCGCGGGCGCTGGCCGCGTGGTGCGACTACCTGGTGGTGGCGACGCCCGGCGGCAGCGAGACACGCCACCTGGTCGACGCGGACGTGCTGGACGCGCTCGGTCCGGACGGCTTTCTCGTCAACATCGCGCGCGGCAGCGTCGTCGACACGGCGGCGCTGGCCGACGCGCTGCGTCGCGAGCGGATCGCCGGCGCGGGCCTGGACGTCTACGACACCGAGCCGCTGCCGCCGACGGAGTTGCTGCCTTTCCCGAACGTGCTGCTGACCCCGCACGTGGCCGGCTGGTCGCCCGAAGCGATCGAGGCGTCGATGCGGCAGTTCATCGACAACGCGCGCCGGCACCTGGCCGGCGAGCCGGTGCTCACGCCGATCTGAACGGGCCGACTCACATCGCGTATCGAAGGCCGGCGAAGACCGCACGGCCCGCGCCGGGGTAATAGACGGCGCTGGCCGCCGTGCGCGCGCTGGTGATCGCCCCCATGTCGCTGACGTAGCGCTTGTCGCCGAGGTTGCGCGCTTCGACGTAGCCCTGCCAATGGCGGTCGATCGCGACGCCGAATCGCGCGCCCCATAGCGCGTAGCCCGGCGCGCGTTCGGTATTCGCGTAGTCGACCCACGCGCCGCGCGGCACCCAGTCGAGCGTCGCGGCCAGCGACCAGCCCTCGGGCTGTTCATAAGCGAGGCGTGCGCGCAGCACGTGCACCGGCACGACGGGCAGGCGATTCGATCCGTACTGCGGGTCGCCGTCGAAACGCAGGTCGCTGTATGTCCATGACGTGGTCAAGCGCACGAGGTCGCCCGCGCCGGGCGCGCGCAACCCGCGGGCCAACGCCACCGTCGCCGCGGCGTCGAGCCCTTGCAGCGTCGTACGCGGCGCGTTGAACGTCGCCGCGGGAACGCTGGCGTCGACCGTGTATTGCAGCATCTGGTCGCGCACGCGCGAACGCCAGGCGGCGACGTCCCACTGCCAGCGGCCGGTCTCTCCGCGCACGCCGGCTTCCAGCGTCCAGGCCCGCTGCGGCGCCAGCGGCACGAACCGCTGCGTACTGGCGATCGTCTGCGTCAGGTCGCTGAAGTCCGGCACGTCCGAACTGCGCGTCAGGTTCGCGAAGACCTGGACGCCGCGGGGAGACGACGCCGCTGCACGCCACAGCAGGCCGATCCGCGGATCGACGCCGTCGAAGCGGACCTCGTCCTCCTTGGCCAACGGATTCGCCGCCAGTCCGCCGTGATCGACGTAGCGGCGCGTCTGCCGCCACGCGTGCGCGCCGACGATCAGCGCCAGGTCAGGCCGCATCCATACATGGTCCTCGATCCACGCGCCGGCATTGCGCGCCCGCTGCCGCGCATCGAGCGTCTGCGCGCCGCGCCGGCCGCCGGTGTTGACGAACTGCAACGCCTCGTTGGCGCCGGCGAACACGCGCGTGCCCATCGTCCATTCATGCCGCAGTCCACCCAGCATCAGTTCGCGCGTCCAGCGTACCGAAACGCCGGCATTCCATCCGTCCTGGTCGATGACCTGGAAGATCGGATGGAACAGCGACTTGTGCATCAGCCAGGTGCCGGCCACGAGCCTGCCGCCGGCCAGCGGCAGGCTCGTCACGTTGGCCAAGCGCGCGATCCGCTGGTCGCGGGCCTGGTCGCCGCTGATCGCCGATGCCGAGGCGCGCCGCGGGTCGCTCAAGGCATCCCGCAGCGTCAACGTGCCGGGCAGGCGCTGCTCGACGTCGTAGAAGCCGAGATGAAACCGCGTCTCGGCGCCGGCGCCCAGGCGATAGCCCAGGTTGGCATTCAGTTGGCGGGTATCGCCCGCCATGTGATCGCGCCAGCCATCGGCATGGCCCACCGTGGCATTGACCAGCACGTCCGCCGATTCGAACACGCGCGACGCCTGCGCGCCCAGCCGCAAGGTCCCGAAGCTGCCGGCTTCGACGCGCATCCGCATCGGCGCGCCGGCGGTCAGCGCGGTAGGCGTCACGACGTCGATCGCGCCGCCCAGCGAGGTCGCGCCGAGCGTCAGCGCGTTGCCGCCCTTGTAGACCGCGACCGTGCGCACGCCGAGCGGATCGAAGCCGTAGAAATCGCCGCTGCCGTCGGCCATCTGCATAGGCAGGCCATCCTGAAGCAGTTCGATGCCGCGGCTGTGGAACGCGCGCGCCAGCCCCGAACCGCGCACCGACAGGCGCACCTCCTGGCCATACCGATCGTCGATCCGCACGCCGGGCGTGTCGGCGAGCACGTCGCGCAGATTGCCGGCGTAGCGCGGCGCGCGCTCATCGACGTCGACCAGATCGACCGAGCCGGGCACCGCATCCAGCGTGCGGCGCTGCGCGGCCGGATCCGGTGAGGTCGGCGAATCGATCCGCTCGCTGGTGACGACGACCGCCGGCAGGTAGGCAGCCGGTTTGGCGGAAGAAGGATGGGTAGCAGAAGGACTGGCCGCAGAAGGACGGGCGGAAGAAGGGTCGAAGGGAGAAGCACTCGCCGGCAGCCCGTCGGCCGCCGTGGCGACGGACATCGGCAGCACGGCCATGGCGAGCGAGGCGGCGGCAACGCCGGCCCATGATGAGAAGCGAACATCCATGATGAAGATCCTGAGCATCGAACCGCTCGCCGCGCGACGTGGAGCGGAGCGCGAGAGCGGGCGTCAACGAAATGCCCGGCCGCCAAGCAGTGAAAGGCACCGCGGCCCCGAGCACAGTAGGCTCACGAGCGCATGCGGCGATCCGATCGGCAGGCGAAGAGGCTCCGCCCCCTTCGCCCGATGCGACGGAAATCATCGAACGGGCGAACGGACGGGCGGCTTCCTCGACGGGCGCGAGGGTGCGTCAGGAAATCGAAGGCGGGCCGCGGGGATGCGAAGGCGCCCACGCGAACAGCGGGCGCCTGGCCTGCAGGAACAGGCGCGGCGGCGCGTCCGTCGCCACCGCGACGGTGAGGACGAACGCGGCGGGTGGCATCGACAGCGGCATCGTGCCGCCCGAGCCGCAGAACGGGCAATGATCGGGCGCGGGCGCGCCCCGGTCGTCGTCCGGCGCCCCGTTGCGGTCGGAGACACCGGCCGCCAGGTCGCTGGCCGATGCATCGGCGAGGCCCGTGCCGGCGAGCATGCCGGGTCCGCAGATCTGCGCGAACAGCGGCGACACGCCGGAGGTCGCGGCGAGCAGGTGCGTGATCGAGGGGGCGATCGCGGCGAACAGCATCATCGCGCCCAGCCATCCGGCGAGGAGGCGGCGTGATCGGGGCCGAAGCAGGCGGGTCGCGGTCGGGATCCTCATCTCGCGACCGATACTAGCATCCCGCGATGTAAGGGCGGCTCCGCATGGCCGACCGGGCGGACACCTGTCGGCGGTACGACTGTCCGAAAGGTCGCTGTACTTGAGGATAGCTATCACGCTGTCGAAAAATCTGTGATAACTCGCTGAACTGGTTCAAAATAAAGAGTTCAAACATTGGCTGCCCGGCACGCTGACGACCCGCCGCTGCATCACCCCTCGACGCAGCAGTATTGCGACAACCCTCGCTGGACAGGAGTAAGCGATGAGCGTTGAGACCCCCGTGCGGCGGCGCCTCGACACGATCGGCATCGGCGGGGAGGCGATCGGCGCGACCGGCGACGATGCCGATGCCAAGCTGCGTCAGGTCGAAGCCGCCCGCCAAGCCGCCAACGAAGCCGCCGACGTCAACTGGTCGCACTCCGTCAGCCGCGCGCGCACGCGCACGCGCTCTTCCGAAGGCAGCCTGTACAACCTCGATGCGCGCCCTTCCTACCATTCGACGGTCACCGACTGGAGCACCGGCCTTGGCGTGATCGGCGGATTGCTGATGCTCGTCTACTGCATTCGCAGCCTCGACATCCGCGCGTTCGAACAACTGATCGGCCCGACGATGCTCGGCATCGGCATCGGCGCGATCGCCGGCGTGATCATCCACTGGCTGTTCGGCCTGCACAGGTCGCGTCGCGCCCCCCGCGGCGAGGCCTGACCCCCGCTCGATCCTGATCCCTGTCCTGTTCCCTTGAAGCGCGCGCGGCGACCGCCACGCGACTGCCCTATTCCCGTCACGCGTAAAGCGCGCGCACGTGCGTCGACTGCTTGTGATCGACCTCGCGGACCTGGCACCGCCAGCGCCGCGGGTCGCGACATCGGTGACGGTAACGACAGCGGAGGATGGATGACGGGTACGGGCGCGCAGGGCGAAACGATCGGTACACGAATGACACCGGGGCGTCCGCGCGATGCTTCTGCCCCGCCGACTCCCGGGACGCACGCCCAGCTCGCCTACGTCGACCAGGCACGCGGCCTGGCGATCCTGCTGGTGCTGCTCGTGCATGCCAACCAGCACGTGCCGGACCTCTCGCCGATCGCTCACGCGCTGGCCACGTTCGGGCAGAGCGGTGTGCAACTGTTCTTCGTCGCGTCGGCGTTCACGCTGTGCCTCAGCTATGGCCGATCGCGAAACGGTCGATCCGCATCAGGCCGGGCCGCGTCAGGCCGGGCCGCGTCAGGCCGCGCCGCGTCAGGCCGCGCCGCACCAAGCTGGCCCGCGCTCGGCAGCTTCTGGCTCCGCCGCCTGTTCCGCATCGCACCGATGTACTACGCCGGCATCCTGCTGTACCTGTTCGCCCATGTGGTCATCGATTGGCGCGATCACGGGTCACTGACGCTGCCGTCGGCCTATACACCGGGAAACCTGCTGGCCAACGCGCTGCTGATCCACGGTTTCGTGCCGTCGGCCAACAACACGGTCGTCCCGGGCGGCTGGTCGATCGGCACCGAGATGGCGTTCTATCTGTGCTTTCCGCTGCTGTTCCACGTGTTCCAGCGCGTGCGCGGGCACGGCCTGCTATGGCTCGGTTGGCCGCTGCTGGTCGCCGCCTGCGTCAACGTCGCCGCCCAGGCCTGGCTGCACCGCGGCCTGGGTATCGACAACGACAACAACACGTTCCTGTTCTACAACCTGCTGAACCAGATGCCGGTATTCCTGATCGGCATGCTGTTCTACTTCCTGACCGAGGACGCGCGCCGTCCCGCGCTGGGCGCGCCGCGGCGGGTGCTGGTGATGGGAACGATCGCCGGCGCGGCGTCGACGGCGGCGCTGTGGCTGTCGACGCACGATCTGGCGTTCGCGTTCGTGCCGCTCGCGCTGGGCGCGACCTTCGCGTGCCTGCTGGCGCTGATGCGGCGCGCGCGGCCGCGCGCGGATTGGCTCGCCGGCGTGGGCCGCCTGTCGTACTCGATCTACGTCGTGCATTTCGTGATCACGTGGATCACGATGGACCTCGTCAATCGTGCGATGGCCGGCAAGACACTGCCGGAAGTCCGCTGGCTGACGGGCTTCGTGCTGGTCACGGGCGCCAGCGTGGCCATTGCCCGCTGGACCGAGCGCGCGATCGAAAAACCCGGCATCGCGCTGGGCGCGCGCGTCATCGACGCCTTGCATCGCGACCGCCGCCGCGATTCGAGCAGCGGCAACGGCAGTGGTAACCGCGGCGGCGGAGTCGAACGCGGGAATGTCCTCAGCGTCCGTGGAACCGGGCCTGTCGCCGTTCGATGAACGCCTTCATGCCCTCGCGGAAGTCCTCGCTCTGGAACAGCGGCAGCAGTTGCAGGTACACGTGGTGGACGTGGTTGTCGAAGGTCTCGTCGGCGGCCATGCGCATCAATCGCTTGGCGCCCTGCACGGCCAGCGGCGCGTTGGCCACGATCTCGGCCGCCACCGCACGCGCCCGCGCGAGGCATTGATCGGCGGGCACGACCTGGGAGGCCAAGCCCATCTCCAGGCATTGTTCGGCGGTCAGCGTGCGGCCGGTGAAGATCAGTTCGGCGGCCTTGGACCAGCCGATCAGGCGCGGCAGCAGCCACGTACCGCCCGACTCGGGAACGACGCCACGCGCGGTGAACGCCGCCGCCATCTTGGCGTCGGCCGACAGGATCCGGATGTCGCAACCGAGCGCCAGGTCCATGCCATAGCCGGCGCTCGAACCGTTGTGCGCGCAGATCGTCGGCTTGTCGATGCCGTGCAGCACCGTCGGCGGCGCATCGCGCAGGTCGAGCGTCGGCGCATAGCGGCCCTCGCCGATCCCGCTGCCGCCGCGCAGGTCCAGGCCGGCGCAGAAGAACCGGCCCGAGCCGGTGAGGATGACCACGCGTACGTCCGGATCGCCATTGGCCTGCAACAGGCAGCGGCTGATCGCGGCGAGCATCGGCCGGGTGATCGTGTTCTGCCGCTCGGGGCGGTTGAGCTGGATCGTGGCGACGTGGGCGTCGACCGAATACAGCACCTCGTCGGTGCCGGGCGTGAACGGGGTCATGATGTCTCCTCTGGAAATCACGCCATTGTGCGGCACCCCCTGGGTTTTCCACCGCGTCCGACGCGCTCGCTTGCCCCCATCGCCGTGCCGGACTACTCTTTGTCGATCGGTCCGCCCCGTCGGAGGAGACATGACGATCAACCGCGAGCCCGAGCGCAGCAATGGGCTGTCGCCGGCCGAGACCGCCGCGCTCGTCGGCGAAAAACTGTTCGCCAACGACCTCGCCTGCCAGTCGCTGGGCATCCGGCTCGTCGCGATCGGACCGGGCACGGCGACGCTGGCGATGACGGTCCGGGAAGACATGCTCAACGGTTTCCAGCTATGCCACGGCGGATTCCTGACGGCGCTCGCCGATTCGGCGTTCGCCTTCGCGTGCAACTCTCACAATGAATTGACGCTCGCCGCCGGCCTGACCATCGACTTCCTCGCGCCGGCGCGCGCGGGGGATCTGCTGACGGCGCACGCGACCGAGGTGTCGCTCGCCGGACGCATCGGCGTCTACGACGTCGTCATCGCGAACCAGGATGGCGAGCACGTGGCCGTCGTGCGCGGACGCTCGCACCGGATCAAGGGCCGCCCGGCCGTTTGAGCCTCCTCGCCGCCGCGTCGCTCCGCTGACCGTTCGCGCCGGCACGCCGCGTGCCAGGGCCTGTTAACGCCAAGATCGCCCCCGCGTGAAGCCCTGTTCGAGCCTGCAGCAAGGCGCAAAGCACAGCCATAGCGGGGCTATGGCGAGCATTTGCAACGCGGCGGCGGGCTCGAACAGGGCTTCACCCTTCGGGCCGAGGGGCGATCTTGGCGTTGACAGGCCCTCGGCCGGTGCGCGCGCGAAGTCGATTACCATAGCCCCCCTCCGCTGCACGCTCTCGCCACGCCGTCCGCGGACGGCCGCGGCATCGGCAACCTTCATTCGCTCACCGAAAGGAGTCCACTGATGAGATTCGCCAAGAAGCTGGTCCTGGGCACGTTTCTGGCCGGCGCGCTGAGCGCTGCCGTCCCCGCGCTGGCCGACATCACCGTCGGCGTCACCGTGTCGGCCACCGGCCCGGCGGCCTCGCTGGGCATCCCCGAGAAGAATACGATCTCGCTGCTGCCGACGACGATCGCCGGCCAGAAGGTCAACTACATCGTGCTCGACGATGCGACCGATACGACGACGGCCGTCACCAACACGCGCAAGTTCGTGTCCGAGAACAAGGTCGACCTGATCATCGGATCGACGGTCACGCCGAACTCGCTGGCGATGACCGATGTGGCGGCCGAGACCGGCACGCCGATGATCACGATGGCGGCCTCGGCCCGGCTGATCGAGCCGCTCGACGACAAGCGCAAATGGGTGTTCAAGACGCCGCAGAACGACATCCAGATGTCGCTGGCGATCGTCAAGCACATGCAGGCGGCCGGCATCTCGACGGTCGGCTTCATCGGTTTTTCTGATGCCTACGGCGAAGGTTGGTACCAGGAATTCTCCAAGGTCGCCGGCAACATCAAGATCGTCGCCAACGAACGCTACAACCGGCCCGACACGTCGGTGACCGGCCAGGTGCTCAAGATCATGTCGGCCCGCCCCGACGCGGTGCTGATCGCCGGATCGGGCACGCCGGCGGCGCTGCCGCAGCGCACGCTCAAGGAGCGCGGCTACACGGGCCGGATCTACCAGACGCACGGCGTGGCCAACAACGACTTCCTGCGCGTCGGCGGCAAGGACGTCGAAGGCACGTTCCTGCCCTCGGGCCCGGTGCTGGTGGCCGCGCAGTTGCCGGCATCGCATCCGGTGCGTGCATCGGCCCTCGAGTACATCGACAAGTACGAGGCCGCGTACGGCAAGGGCTCGGTGTCGACGTTCGGCGGCCACGCGTGGGATGCCGGCCTGCTGCTCAAGGCCGCCGCGCCGGCGGCGCTGAAGAAGGCGCAGCCGGGTACGCCGGCCTTCCGCGCCGCGCTGCGGGACGCGCTCGAATCCGTCCGGGATGTCGCGGGCGCGCACGGCGTGTTCAACATGTCGGCCAATGACCACCTGGGCCTGGACCAGCGCGCCAGCGTGATGGTCAAGATCGAGAACGGTACCTGGAAGTACCAGCCCTGATGGACGCGCAGATCGCGCTGCTGCTCGCGCAGGACGGTATCGTCAACGGCGCGATCTATGCCCTGATGGCGCTGGCGCTGGTGCTCGTGTTCTCGATCACCCGTGTCATCTTCATCCCGCAGGGCGAATTCGTCGCGTACGGCGCCCTGTCGATGGCCACGATGCAGGCCGGCGTCACGCCGGGCACGCTGTGGCTGCTGATCACGTTGTCCGCGGCGACGCTGCTGGCCGAAGGCTGGCGGCAGGTGCGCGGCGCACTGGTCGACTGGCGTGCCACGCTCGTCTGGGCGGTCGGGATGCCCGCCATCGCCGTGGCGCTGACGCTCGGCTGGCGGCCGTCGTCGGTCTGGGGCCAGGCGCTGTGCACGCTCGCACTGGTCACTCCGCTGGGGCCGCTGCTGTATCGCCTCGCGTACCGGCCGATGGCCAACGCGTCGGTGCTGAACCTGCTGATCGCGTCGGTCGCGCTGCACGGCGTGCTGGTCGGCCTGGGACTGCTGTTCTTCGGCGCCGAAGGTTCGCGCACGCCGCCGTTCTCCGAGGCCCGCTTCGAGCTGGGCGGCATGACGATCACCGGCCAGTCGCTGGTCGTCATCGGCGTGACCGCGGCGCTCGTGGCCCTGCTGTTCGCGTTCTTCGAACGCACGATCGTCGGCAAGGCGCTGCGCGCGACGGCGATCAACCGCGTCGGCGCCCGCCTGATGGGCATCCCGACCGAACTGTCCGGCGACCTGAGCTTCGCGCTGGCCGCGCTGATCGGCGCCGTCTCGGGCCTGCTGATCGCGCCGCTCACGACGATCTACTACGACACCGGCTTCCTGATCGGCCTGAAGGGCTTCGTCGCGGCGATCGTCGGCGGCCTGGCGAGCTACCCGATCGCGCTGGCCGGCGCGCTGCTGGTCGGCCTGCTCGAAGCGTTCTCGTCGTTCTGGGCCAGCGCCTTCAAGGAAGTGCTGGTGTTCACGTTGATCATCCCCGTACTGCTGTGGCGCTCGCTGCGCAGCGTCCACGTCGAAGACGAAGAATGAACGGATCCGGACGAGCCCCGACGATCGCGGCGGTGGCCGCGCTGGCGCTGGCCTGGCCGTGGCTGCCCGACTTCACCGTCACGCTGCTCAACTACATCGGCCTGTACGCGATGGTGGCGGTAGGCCTGGTACTGCTGACCGGCATCGCCGGCATGACCTCGTTCGGACAGGCCGCCTTCGTCGGAATGGGGGCCTACGCGACCGGCCTGGTCACGACCAGCCCCGCGCTGGCGGGCTGGCTGGGCCTGGCGCCCGATTCGGTCTGGCTGCCGTGGCTGGGCCTGGTCATCGGGCTGGTGTTCACCGCGGCCGTGGCCTGGCTGCTCGGCGTCATCACGCTGCGCCTGTCGGGCCACTACCTGCCGCTGTGCACGATCGCCTGGGGCCTGAGCCTGTACTTCCTGTTCGGCAACCTCGACTTCCTGGGCGGCCACACCGGCATGGGCGGCCTGCCGTCGATCTCGCTGCCGGGCATCACGCTGTCGACGCCGCGCACGCTGGGCGTACTGATCTGGGCGCTGCTGCTGGCCGTCATCTGGGGGTTGCACAATCTGCTCGACTCGCGCAGCGGCCGAGCGATCCGCGCGCTCAAGTCCGGCCGCGTGATGGCCGAGGCCATGGGCGTCGACACCGCGCGCGACCGGATCAAGGTCTTCATCCTCGCCGCGCTGCTGGCCTGCCTGTCGGGCTGGCTGTACGCGCACATGCAGCGCTTCCTGAACCCGACGCCGTTCAACCTGAACGTCAGCATCGAATACCTGTTCATGGCCGTCATCGGCGGCGCCGGTCACCTGTGGGGCGCGGTGCTCGGCGCCACGCTGATCACGCTGCTCAAGCAATACCTGCAGGACGTGCTGCCCCGCCTGCTCGGCGCGACCGGCAACTTCGAGGTCATCGTGTTCGGCGCGCTGATGCTGCTCGCGCTGCAGCGCTTTCCCGATGGCCTGTGGCCGACGATCACGCGCTGGACGGGCCGTTTGCACGGAGCCGGCCGGCCGGACGCCGCATCCGCATCCGCATCCGCATCCGCATCCGCATCCGCATCCGCATCCGCATCGGCATCGGCATCGGCATCGGCATCGATCCCGGTATCCGCTGCGCCGTCCCTGTCCGGCGCGGCGAAAACTGATGCGGCGATCGCCACCACGGAGACGCTCCCTTCGCCCGACGACGTCGTGCTGCAGGCACGCGACGTCACGCGCCGATTCGGCGGCCTGGTCGCCAACCAGCGCATCAGCCTGGACGTGCGCGCGGGCGAGATCCACGCGTTGATCGGACCGAACGGCGCCGGCAAGAGCACGTTCTTCAACATGATCTCGGGCGTCGACACGCCGACCGAGGGCCAGGTCGCGCTGCGCGGCAAGGCGATGGCCGGCCAGCCGTCGCGCCGGTTCGCGCGGCTCGGGCTGGCGCGCACGTTCCAGCACGTGCGCCTGCTGGGCCAGCGCACGGTGCTCGACAACGTCGCGCTGGGCGCGCACCTGCGCGGCCGGCGTGGGTGGATCGCCTCGATGCTGCGGCTCGACCGGCGCGAGGAGGCGGTGCTGCGCGCCGACGCGCTGCGTCAGATCGAACGCTGCGGGCTGCGTGCGGCCGCCCAAGTGCCCGCCAGCGCGCTGCCGCTGGGCCAACAGCGGATCGTCGAGATCGCCCGCGCGCTGGCCGGCCACCCGCGATTGCTGCTGCTCGACGAGCCGGCCGCGGGTCTGCGTCACCTGGAAAAGCGGGCGCTGGCCGAATTGCTGGCGCAGTTGCGCGCCGAACGCATGGCGATCCTGATCGTCGAACACGACATGGAGTTCGTGATGAATCTCGCGGACCGGATCACGGTGCTCGACTTCGGGCAAGTCATTAGCCGGGGCACGCCCGCCGAAGTCCAGCGCGATCCCGCCGTGCTCGAAGCCTACCTGGGCGGTGCGGCGGACGAAATGGAGCCCGCATGACGCGATTGCTCGATGTCGAACGCCTGAGCGTTTCGTACGGCAGCGTCGAGGCCGTCCATCAGGTCTCGCTGCGCATCGACGCCGGGCAGATCGTCACGGTGATCGGTCCGAACGGCGCCGGCAAGACGACGCTGCTGGGCGCGCTGATGGGGTTGCTGCCATCGCGGGGCACGATTACGCTGGCCGGCGACCTCGTGCGCCGCCCGACCGTCGAGGCAATGGTCGCGCGCGGCATCGCGCTGGTTCCCGAGAAGCGCGAGTTGTTCGGCGAGATGTCGGTCGAGGACAACCTGCTGCTGGGCGGCTTCGCGCAGTGGCGGCGAGGCGTGCGCGACCAGGCGCGGCGCATGGACGAGGTGTTCGCGATCTTTCCGAGGCTGCGCGAACGGCGCGCGCAGATGGCCGCGACCTTGTCCGGCGGCGAGCGCCAGATGCTGGCGATCGGCCGCGCGCTGATGTCGCGGCCCCGGCTGCTGATGCTCGACGAACCTTCGCTGGGGCTGGCGCCGCTGATCGTGCGCGAGGTGCTGCAGATCGTGGCCTCGCTGCGGAACGAAGGCGTCGCGGTCCTGCTGGTCGAGCAGAACGCGCGCGCCGCGCTGCGCATCGCCGATCATGCGTACGTTCTGGAGATGGGTGAAGCCGTTCTGTCCGGCGAGGCCCGTGCGCTGGAAAAGGATCCGCGGATCATCGAGGCCTACCTGGGCCTTGGCGTCGCGGCTCGCGGCGCGGATGGCGCTTAGGGCCTGCCAACGCTGAGACCGGCCCCGCGCCGAGGAGTGTCGGATCACGCGGACGGCTCGCACTTAGCGTGGACGGGCCGTCGCTTCGCGCAGGACAGGCGCCCGGTGGGCGCCTAGGCCATCAGCAGCCGAATGCGTGCGCTTCGGACGGGCACGTGCTTTCGGCCCAGCGCTTGAGTTCGTGGAGTTCCTGCGGCGAGATCGGCCAATGCTGAACGACCACCAGCGCACGCGGATCGTTCTGGCCGACGCGCATGGAAAGCCAGTAGCCGACCGGCGGCTCCCGTCGCGTGATCTCCAGGATCGACGGCCCGCGATCGATGCTGATCAGGCGGGCTTCGTTCAATCGCTGCGTCTCGAGCGCGCCGAGCGCGCGGGCGAAATTCTGCAGATCGGCCCAAGAGCACAGCAATTCGCCCTGGCATAGCGTCCCTGGCGCCCGCAACCGCAGGTTCAGGTGCAGGTCGGCTGTCGATGCGCTGCGCACGTTCGACGAAGGATCGATCTCGATGATCGCCTCGTCCGAGCGGAAGGCAACGCTGTTGGCCAGCGGAACCGCCAGCGCGCGTCGATAGGCGAGATATCTGGCCCGGCGATCGATGTCGTGGGCATCGTCGCCGAACCGACCAGGCGAAATAGCTCGTGCCAGTTTTGTCATGATTTCGAAAAACGGGTCAGAAGAGAGTAGCGTTTCCATCATCACGCCGGGTCGCGGACGGCACCGGCAGCCAGCAAGCATCGCGCTCTACACCATTGCGTTCGCTCACGCATACCGTCAGCGCTCTGTGGATCGCTGACTGGCTACAAACGTCGACAAAGAAACCGACGCTTGTATGACGACATGCATTCTGGTCAAGCGATCGTCTGATGAATAGTCGGCCTGATGGATTACTGGCCATCTCCAATCGTCTCTGATACGGCCTATCCACTGTGCTTAGCGACACGGTGCCATTCGTCGAGAATTTGTAAGCCTTCTCGCGACGCGGGCGACTTTCGGGGTTAGGCATCGCAAAAACAGCCGATACGCACCGTCTTTCACCGCATCAATGGGTGATGCGGAGGCCCGTCATCGTACGAACGTAGGTGACCTCGACGTTCGTACGATGATGTCCTCGTCCCTCGGCCTTTCAGGTGAGGCACGAACGGTGAACGCGATGCGGCAGCCCTTTCAACGGCGGTGGACGCCGCGCTTCGCCGGCATCGGGCGTCCCTTCGTGTTCTCCCGAAAGGGCCCGCGAATCTCGGCGGTGATGCCGCGCGTCGCCGTGCGGTGACGGCACGGGCCGAGCGAGCGCGCGGGCCGCATCGATACGATGCAAGCTTCCGTTGAACGGGGTAATCGCGCCAACTACCATCACTCCGAGCGACACGAGCAAAACCACCAGCGCCAACTGTTCCGGCACCGACGACAATTGCTGACGCGATCGTCGCCTTGCCAGCGCCGCGGGCGCCATCGGATGGCAAGTGGCGGTATCCGCGCCGCGTGCCGACAACCAGGCCGCGACCGATGGATAGCCGAACCCCTCGACAAGCGAAGGATCGGTGCGCGAAGCCAGCGCCGTGTATTGCAAGGCGAGGATGCGGCCGAGCTGATGCGCATCGAGATCCGCTTCGCCCGCGACGCGCTTGAGCTGACTGAGCACGAGCGCGAACGACAAGTCGATCAGCACCGCGGCGCTGGACGCGCGCACATCGGTCGACGCGGACAGCGCGCGAGCCGCCTGCTCCAGGTGCTCGCCGAACAGCGCCGCACCGGCCAGGCGTCCGGCCTGCAACGCCGACGGCAGTCGCTGCCGGATCACGGCCAGCGTGCCGGGTGCGATCCACAATGGATCGACGCGCGATCCCGTGACGTCGTCATGGAATCGCGCGAGTTGCCCCGGCTGATGCGCATGCCCGCTGAACGTGGCCATCGCAACGGGCACGAATGCGGTGATCGACCGGCGAACGAGATCCTCGCGCTCCCCCACCAGATCGGCAGCGGCAGCGACCAGTTCCGGTGGCAACACTTCGCACACCGAGTCGATCAGGTTCGCCGGCACGAAAACTTCCTCGCAGTCTTTGGATGCGCCGAGGCGACGGCGCGCACGCGGTTTCTGAGGCACCTTACAGACTAAGGGGCACAATGATCAAACACCGGCGCGAAGCAGTCAGAATCTGTGTCGACGGAACTGGAACGTCATCCGACACCTCTGTCGGGTCCGCATATGTAAAAAAATCCGACCAGAAAGCGCTAAAGCACCCGCGCGGCATCCGCGCGCGAGCACCGGGATAATGGCGGGATTCGCCCGCATCGCCGCAGGTTTCCGCCCATGCCTTCGTCTCCGGCTTCACCCTCTCCGATCAACCAGGCCTTGCAGCCGTTGCCCGAGGCCGAGCGCTCGTTCGGCTGGCGCAACCATGCGTCGCTATGGTTCAGCCTCGGCGTCGGGCTGCTGGTG
>JAKPAM010000179.1 GCA_029779435.1 Pseudomonadota bacterium
CGAGCATGGTCGAACTGGTCAACAACGGGTCGATGCGGTCGTGGGTCGCGCTGATCATCGTCGCGCTGGCGATCCTGGTGACGGCGGCGGTGGTGTTCGTCGAACGGGGGCAGCGCAAGATCACGGTCAACTACGCGAAGCGCCAGGTGGGTAACCGGATCTACGGCGGGCAGACGTCCCATCTGCCGCTGAAGCTGAATACCGCGGGCGTGATTCCGCCGATCTTCGCTTCGTCGATCATCCTGTTCCCGGCGACGATCGCGCAGTGGTTCACGTCCAGCGATTCGACGAGTCCGGTCGTGCGTTGGGTCAAGGACATCGCGGCGACGCTGTCCCCGGGGCAACCCGTGTACATCGTGTTGTACGTGCTGGCGATCCTGTTCTTCTGCTTCTTCTATACGGCCCTGGTCTTCAACAGCCGGGAGATCGCCGAGAACCTGAAGAAGAGCGGTGGTTTCGTGCCGGGTATCCGGCCCGGCGAGCAGACGTCGCGGTACATCGACAAGATCCTGATGCGCCTGACGCTCGCAGGGGCGATCTACATCGCAGCGGTGTGCTTGCTGCCCGAGTTCCTGGTGCTGGAATGGAACGTGCCGTTCTACTTCGGTGGAACCTCGCTGCTGATCATCGTCGTGGTGACGATGGACTTCATGGCGCAGGTTCAGGCGTTCGTGATGTCTCACAAGTATGAAAGCCTGATGAAGAAGGCGAACGCGAAGGGCATGGGCGCATAGAGGTGTGCGATGGCCAGGAGAAGATCCGCTTCCCCCGTTCGTCGCGACAGGACTCAGCCCTTCCCCAGCAAGGAAGACGTGATCCAGATGCAGGGGGAAGTCACGGAGAATCTCCCCAATGCCACGTTTCGCGTCCGGCTCGAGAATGGCCACATGGTGTTGGGACATATTTCCGGAAAGATGCGGATGCACTACATCCGAATCCTTCCGGGAGACAAGGTTACGGTGGAGTTGACCCCTTACGATCTGTCGCGTGCGCGGATCGTCTTCCGTGCCAGATGACCGGTCGGTCGGGTGCATGGTTCGTCGGACCCTAATCGGTCAGCGTTTTGGAGAATCGAGGTAAATCATGAAAGTAATGGCATCGGTCAAGAAGATCTGCCGTAACTGCAAAATCATCAAGCGCAACGGCGTGGTTCGTGTGATCTGCTCCGATCCGCGTCACAAGCAGCGCCAAGGCTGAGAGGCAAACAGATGGCTCGTATCGCTGGTATCAACATTCCGGACCGTCAGCACACCGAGATCGGCCTGACGGCGATCTATGGCATCGGCCGCGCGCGTGCGCAGGCGATCTGCGACGCCGCCGGCGTGCCGCGCAGCAAGAAGGTCAAGGACCTGAACGACGCCGAGCTCGAGCGCGTGCGCGAGGCGATCGGCCGCTTCACGATCGAGGGCGACCTGCGCCGTGAAGTGTCGATGTCGATCAAGCGCCTGATGGACCTGGGCTGCTACCGGGGCCTGCGTCACCGTCGTGGCCTGCCGGTTCGTGGCCAGCGCACGCGGACCAACGCGCGCACCCGCAAGGGCCCGCGCAAGGCCGGCGTCCAGCTCAAGAAATAAGCGAGAGTAGAAGATGGCAACCAGCAAGCAAGCCGCGGCCCAGGCCGCCGCCGCATCGCGGATCCGCAAGAAAGCCAAGAAGAACGTGTCGGACGGCATCGCCCACGTGCATGCGTCGTTCAACAACACGATCATCACGATCACCGATCGCCAGGGCAACGCGTTGTCCTGGGCCTCGTCCGGTGGCGCCGGCTTCAAGGGTTCGCGCAAGTCCACGCCGTTCGCCGCGCAGGTGGCGGCCGAATCCGCGGGTCGCGCGGCGCAGGAGTGCGGGATCAAGAACCTCGAAGTGCAGATCAAGGGTCCTGGCCCCGGTCGCGAGTCGTCGGTTCGCGCGCTCAACGCGCTGGGCATCAAGATCCTGTCGATCCAGGACGTGACGCCGATTCCGCACAACGGTTGCCGTCCGCCGAAGAAGCGCCGGATCTGATCGACATCCGGCGGATGCGCTCGCCCTCGAGTGGTGGGTGCGGCGCCGGAGATTTGGCGCGGGCTCGTCCTCGCGTCGCAAGCGATATCGCGTTGTCGCTTATCACGTTGCCGCATGTGGGCCCGGCCGTCGGATGCGGGCCCCATCGGCATTTGAAGACCACCGTCTGACGGCGCCTCTCGATCGAGAGGCCGGCGCGCCAGACTGACCGCACGAAGCACCCCGGGTTTTCGGCGGAATACACTCAACCAAGGAAATCTACGTGGCACGTTATACCGGACCCAAGGCCAAGCTGTCCCGTCGTGAAGGGACCGATCTGTTCCTCAAGAGCGCCCGCCGTGCGCTCGACAGCAAGAGCAAGCTCGACAGCAAGCCCGGCCAGCATGGCCGCACGTCGGGCGCGCGCCTGTCGGACTTCGGCCTGCAGCTTCG
This sequence comes from Pseudomonadota bacterium, assembly GCA_029779435.1. GTDB lineage: Bacteria > Pseudomonadota > Gammaproteobacteria > Burkholderiales > Burkholderiaceae_E > JAKPAM01. Next base: position 2,437 of record JAKPAM010000179.1, read on the forward strand.
CGAGAAGCAGAAGGTCAAGCGGATGTACGGCGTTCTCGAGCGCCAGTTCCGTCGCTACTTCGCCGAGGCCGAGCGTCGTCGCGGCAACACCGGCGAGAACCTGCTGAAGCTGCTCGAGTGCCGTCTGGACAACGTCGTCTACCGGATGGGGTTCGGTTCGACGCGCGCCGAGGCTCGCCAGCTCGTCTCGCACAAGGCGATCACGATCAATGGCCAGACCGTCAACATTCCGTCGGCGATGGTGCGCCCGAACGACATCGTCGCGATCCGCGAGAAGTCGAAGAAGCAGCTCCGCATCCAGGATTCGCTGAACCTGGCGGACCAGAACGGTTTCCCGGGCTGGGTGTCGGTCGACAAGACCAAGCAGGAAGGGGTGTTCAAGACGATTCCGGATCGGGCCGATCTGACGGCCGACATCAATGAAAGCCTGATCGTCGAGTTGTACTCGCGTTAATTCCCAAAGGATCATCCATGCAGACTGCGATGCTGAAGCCGCGTATTGTCGAGGTCGAGCAACTCGGCCCGTCACACGCGCGCGTGGTGATGGAGCCGTTCGAGCGAGGCTACGGCCATACGCTGGGCAACGCGCTCCGCCGCGTGCTGCTGTCGTCGATGGTCGGTTACGCGCCGACCGAGGTTCAGATCTCTGGCGTCGTCCACGAATACTCGACGATCGATGGTGTTCGCGAGGACGTCGTCGACCTGCTGCTGAACCTCAAAGGTGTGGTTTTCAAGCTGCATAACCGCGATGACGTGTTCCTGACGCTGCGCAAGGACGGTGCGGGGCCGGTGACGGCCGCCGACATCGACCTGCCGCACGACGTCGAGGTCGTCAATCCGGAGCACACGATCGCCACGCTGACCCAGGGTGGTCGGCTGGACATGCAGATCAAGATCGAGCGCGGGCGCGGCTATGTGCCGGGCACGCTGCGCGGCATCAACGAGACGAAGTCGATCGGCCGTATCGTGCTTGATGCGTCGTTCTCGCCGGTGCGACGCGTCAGCTACCAGGTCGAAAGCGCGCGCGTCGAGCAGCGTACCGACCTGGACCGCTTGATCGTCGACGTCGAGACCAACGGCGTCGTCGCGCCGGAGGAAGCGGTTCGCCAGTCGGCGCGCATCCTGGTCGAGCAACTGTCGGTGTTCGCGGCGCTCGAGGGCGGCACCGAACCGATGGCGATCGAGCAGGTCGCGGGCCGTGGCCCGCAGATCGATCCGATCCTGCTGCGCCCGGTCGACGACCTGGAACTGACGGTGCGCTCGGCCAACTGCCTGAAGGCCGAGAACATCTATTACATCGGTGATCTGATCCAGCGCACCGAGAACGAACTGCTCAAGACCCCGAACCTGGGGCGCAAGTCGCTGAACGAGATCAAGGAAGTGCTGGCCTCGCGCGGTCTGACCCTGGGCATGAAACTTGAGAATTGGCCGCCTGCTGGTCTGGACCGGCCGTAAGGAAGTAGTGAGGACTGAATCATGCGTCACGGTCACGGACTGAGAAAACTGAATCGCACGAGCTCGCACCGCCTGGCGATGCTGCGCAACATGTCGAACTCGCTGCTCAAGCACGAGGTCATCAAGACCACGCTGCCGAAGGCCAAGGAGTTGCGCCGCGTCGTCGAGCCGTTGATCACGCTCGGCAAGAAACCTTCGCTCGCGAATCGCCGGCTGGCGTTCAATCGGCTGCGCGATCGCGACATGGTCGTCAAGCTGTTCGATGAGCTGGGGCCGCGCTATGCAGCGCGCAACGGCGGTTACCTGCGCATCCTGAAGTTCGGTTTCCGCGTCGGCGACAATGCGCCGATGGCGTTGATCGAGTTGATGGATCGGCCGGAAGCGGCCGAAGGCGAAGACGGCGCGCAAAGCTGAACCGGAGCGCCGGCCGCCGGATCGCTGGCAGCCGGAGCGCCGGATTCCAATGACGGCCGCCGCCTCGGACGACGGCCGGTCGCGCGGTGATCGACGGGTGCCCTCAACCAGGTAATCCTGGCGGGGCGCCCGTTTTCGCTTCGGAAGCCGTGCGGCCCGAGGTAACCCCTGGATCGACGGACGAGGATGCATGTCGGCGATGAATGGCGAATCCGCGGTCGCATTGCGCGCCAGTGCGATCAGCAAGCGCTTCGGGGATTTCCAGGCGGTCGACGGGTTGGATCTGACGATCCGGCAAGGAGAGTGCTTCGGGCTGCTCGGCCCCAACGGCGCCGGCAAGAGCACGACGCTGAAGCTGCTGCTCGGCCTGCTGACGCCCGACGCCGGACGCATCGAGCTGCTGGGCCTGGCAGTCCCCGCACAGGCGCGGCAGGCGCGTTCGCTGGTGGGCGTGGTGCCGCAGAACGACGCGCTCGATCCGGATTTCACGGTAGCCGAGAATCTCGTCGTATTCGGCCGGTATTTCGGGTTGAGCCGCCGCGACTGCGAGGCCAAGGTGCCGGCGCTGCTCGATTTCGCCGGCCTGGCGGGCAAGGGGGGCGCTTCGATCGCGTCGCTGTCCGGCGGCATGCGACGGCGGCTGACGATCGCTCGCGCGCTGGTCAATGATCCGCGCGTGCTGTTCCTCGATGAACCGACGACCGGGCTCGATCCGCAGGCGCGGCACATGATCTGGGAGCGGCTCAAGCAACTGACGGCGCGCGGCAAGACGATCGTGCTGACGACGCACTTCATGGACGAGGCCGAGCGCTTGTGCGACCGGCTGGCCGTCATCGACCGCGGCCGCAAGATCGCCGAGGACTCGCCGCAGGGTCTGGTGCGCAGCCAGATCGAACCGTCGGTCGTCGAAGTCTACGGCGACGGACTCGATGCGTTCTGCGCGCGGATGCAGGGCGTGCCGGGCGTGCAGCGCATCGAACGCGTCGGCGAGACCGCGTTCGTCTACAACCGGGATCCGGCGCCGATCGTGGCCGCGGCCGAACAGGCGCCGGGCCTGCGCTATCTGCAGCGGGCGGCCAACCTCGAGGACGTGTTCCTGAAGCTGACCGGCCGCGACCTGCGGGATTGAAAGTGAGATCGCGAGGAAAGCCCATCCGATGACGCTGCGATTCGTTCCGATCTACCTGCGCAACCTGTTGGTGTGGCGCAAGCTGGCCGTGGCCAGCGTGCTGGGCAACATCGCCGACCCGTTGATCATGCTGGTCGCGTTCGGTTACGGACTCGGGCAGTTGATCCGGCAGATCGAAGGCGTCGACTACATCGTGTTCCTCGCGGCCGGCTCGCTGTGCATGAGCACGATGATGGCGGCCAGTTTCGAGGCGCTGTATTCGGCTTTCTCGCGGATGCACGTGCAGCGCACGTGGGAGTCGCTGCTGAACGCGCCGCTCGAGTTGCGCGACGTCGTGCTGGCCGAATGGCTGTGGGCGGGAAGCAAGAGCTTGTTCTCGGCCGTGTCGATCCTGCTGGTCGTGCTGGTGCTGGGCATCTCGCGATCGGCGTGGCTGCTGTGGGTGCTGCCGATCACCGCGTTGCTGGGGCTGTGCTTCGCGGCGATCGGCCTGTGCTTCAACGCGATCGCGCGCGGCTACGACTTCTTCACGTACTACTTCACGCTGGTGCTGACACCGATGACCTTTCTCTCGGGCGTCTATTACCCGTTGTCGGGGCTGCCGGACTGGCTGGCGTCGATCGCGCGGTTCCTGCCGCTGGCGGCGGCCGTCGACCTGGTGCGGCCGCTGGTCCTGGGGCGGGCGCCGGACAACGTCGTCGCGAATCTCGGCATCCTCGTGGGGACCACGGTCGCGGCCTACGCGCTGGCCGACTGGTTGACGCATCGGCGCTTCCGGCAGTAGCGTGCGTTCATGCAAGCCGACGATGACGCACCCTGCCTGCTGGTCACGCAGGTGCCCGACGAGCAGACGGCCGACCGCATCGCGCAGGTGCTGGTCGGCGATCGTCTGGCCGCTTGCGTGACGCGGCTGGCACCGGTCCGGTCGACGTATCGTTGGCAGGGCGCGATCGAGCGGGCCGACGAGATTCCGCTGTTGATCAAGACGCGGTCGGGCCGCTATGCGCAGATCGAACAGCGTCTGCGCACGCTGCACCCTTATGACGTGCCCGAGCTGATCGTGCTGGCGATCGACGCGGGGTTGCCCGCTTATCTGCAATGGCTCGTCGACGAGACGAGCGAGGAAGCGGGCCCGGCGGATCAGGCCTGTTGACGCTGAGATCGAACCCGCGCCGAGGGGCCTGATCAAGGGCCAAGGTGCAAGCGTGTTCGTTCAGCGATGACCGCCCACGGGTAACCCGGAGGGATCGATGGCGGCCCGGCGCTGATTTCAGCGGCGACTCAGCGCTGCTCGGCCAGCCAGTCGGCCGCCTGCAGTGCGTAGTACGTGAGGATGCCGTCGGCGCCGGCGCGGCGCATCGCCATCAGCGATTCGAGCGCGACCGTCCGATCGTCCAGCCAGCCGTTGCTGGCGGCGGCCTTCAGCATCGCGTATTCGCCGCTGACCTGATAGACGAAGGTCGGCACGCGGAATGCTTCCTTGACGCGGCGAACGATGTCCAGGTAAGGCATGCCGGGCTTGACCATCACCATGTCGGCGCCTTCCTGCAGGTCCAGCGCCACTTCGCGCAGGGCTTCGTCGGCGTTGGCCGGATCCATCTGGTAGTTCTTTTTCGTGCCCTTGCCCAGATTGGACGTCGAGCCGACGGCGTCGCGGAACGGTCCGTAGAAGCCCGATGCGTACTTGGCCGCATACGACATGATCTTCGTATGGATCTGCCCCGCGCCTTCGAGCGCCGAGCGGATCGCGCCGATCCGTCCATCCATCATGTCCGAGGGTGCGACGATGTCGACGCCCGCCTGCGCCTGCAGCAGTGCCTGCGTGGTCAGCAGCGCGACCGATTCATCGTTCAGCACGTAGCCGTTCTCGTCGATGACGCCGTCCTGGCCGTGGTTCGTGTACGGGTCGAGCGCGACGTCGGTCAGCAGGCCGAGTTCCGGAAACCGCTTCTTCAGGTCGGCGACGACGCGCGGGACCAGCCCGTCCGGGTTGGCCGCCTCCTTGCCGTCGATCGTCTTGAGCGAAGCGTCGATGACCGGAAACAGCGCCAGCACGGGGATGCGCGCGCTCAGGCAGCGTTCGGCCACCGCGTACAGGCGGTCGCTGGTATAGCGCTCGACGCCCGGCATTGACGGCACTGGCTGCGTCTGGTCGCGGCCTTCCATGACGAACACCGGATAGATCAGGTTGTCGGTCGTCAGCGTATGTTCGCGCATCATCCGGCGCGAGAAGTCGTCGCGCCGCATCCGGCGCATGCGCAGCGCCGGATAGGCTGCGGGGGGAAACGAAGGCGTGCTCATGAAGGTTCCTGGCCGGTGATGTCGCGATCGGCGGTGCTCGATGAAGGCCGAACGCCGATGGAAGAGGGCGAAGGGGATGTCACGGTCGCGTCGGGCGTGCCTGCCGGCAGGCTTGCGGCCGCGCCGGATACGCCCTCGGTCGGGGCGGGCGCCGGCGCATCTGCCGCCGGCTCATCGGTCGCCGGCTCGATCGTCAGCCAGCGCTGGATGTGCTCGCGCACCGCGTCGACGCCGATCAGGTCGGTCGACGAAAAGCCGATGACGGCGAAACTGCCGGCCTCGCGTGATTCGCCGATTTGCGCGGCGATGGCACGGCACGCGCGGACGCGCTCGGCGCGGTTGAGCTTGTCGCACTTGGACGCGACCGCCAGCAGCGGCACGTGCGGCGCGATCCACCCAATCAGTGCGCGGTCGCGATCGGTGATCTCGCGGCGGATGTCGACGATCAGCACGACGCCGTGCAGCGACTTGCAGGTTTGCAGATAGCGGCCGCCGAGCTGGTCCCAGGTCTTCTTGACCTCTTGCGGGGCCGATGCGTAGCCATAACCGGGTGTGTCGACCAGATAGCCGACGTCCCGGTCGACGGGGCCGACGGCGAAGTAGTTGAGCGCCTGCGTGCGGCCCGGTGTGCGGCTCGCGAATGCCAACCGGCGTCGCTGGCACAGCGCATTGATCGCCGAGGACTTGCCGGCGTTGGACCGACCGACGAAGGCGACTTCGGGCACGCCGTCCCGCGGCAATTGGCGCAATTGCGCGACGGTCGTATGGAAACGGGCGCTCGCGAGAAGATTCATGATGAACCCTTATTGTACAATCCCATGTTCGCTTGATTGGCGAGCGCGGTGTCGCGCTGTGCCGGCGGGTGGTTCCGGCTCGTTTCGAGACACGCGAGACCGGCGGTATTGACCACGGGCCAACGCGCAGGCCTCGTCCATACAGGCGAGGTCAAGCGAGGAGAGCCCGTTTCGGCGCCTTAGGCGCCCCCGTCTCGTGGCGAGAATGCTCTCGCCTCCGGACGGGAGTGACTCACGAAGAAGTGCCAACGAAAATGACACCGGCAATGGCTGCTACAGACAACGCGAAAACGAAATCCGTTCCGACCCTGCGTTCCGGTCCGTCGATGGCGCCGTCGACCGTCCTCGGTCGTGCGCTGCGCATGACGGCACTGGCCGCGGGACTGTTGGCCGCGGCGGGCGCGCACGCCCAGGCGGCGGGCAAACCCGATCCGGCCAAGGCGCAAAAGCTCGTGGACGAGGTCTGCGCCGCTTGCCATGGTGCGGACGGCAACAGCTCGGCACCGGCCAACCCCAAGCTGGCCGCCCAGCACGCCGACTACCTGCGCAAGCAACTGCACGATTTCAAGGCCCCGGAAGGCAAGGCCGCCGCGCGGCCCAGCGCCGTGATGGCCGGCATGGTCACGATCCTGTCCGATGACGACATGAACAATCTGGCCGCGTACTACTCGGCACAGAAGCTCAAGCCCTCGACGGCCCGCAACAAGGACACCGTCGCACTGGGTCAGCAGATCTATCGCGGCGGTATCGCCGCCAAGAACGTCCCTGCCTGTTCGGGCTGCCACAGCCCCAATGGCGCGGGCATGCCCGCCGAGTATCCGGCGCTGGCCGGCCAGTTCGCCGACTACACCCAGGATCAGCTGGTTCAGTTCCGCGCTGGCAAGCGCCATAACAGCCCGCAGATGACCGCAATCGCGGCCCGCCTGTCCGACGTCGAGATCCAGGCCCTGTCCGACTACATCGCCGGCCTGCGCTGAGACGGTTCGCCGGCGAGAGCGCCGCCGTGATGGACGGTTTCGTCCCGCATCGCGGCCGGCGACGCTTTTCTTGTCCACGCCCATGGGCGGCCAGCCGGATCCCGATTCCGCTCGCGCTGCGGGTTCCGGTCGGATCTGACCCGGGTTCTCAACGGTCAGTCGAAACCCGCCGCCCGTCAGCAGGTTAGCTTAGGCCGCATCCCGGCTCTCCATAATCGGACACGTTTCCGGTTCATGAGGGCGCCCAATGGGCTCGCGCACCGTTCGAACGGCGTCGCCTGACGCCGGCTTCACGCTGATCGAAGTGATGATCACGGTGGCGATCATCGCCATCCTGGCCTCGATCGCCGTTCCTTCCTATCGCGACTACGTGATCCGCGGCGCCGTGTCCGAGGGCGTGTCGATGCTGTCCGGCCTGCGCACGCGGATGGAGCAGTTCTACCTGGACAACCGCGTCTACGGCACCGGCAGCACCTGCGGCCTGACGATGCCGACTCTCGATACCAACCGCGACCAGTTCTCGTACGCGTGCACGGTCGCCGACGGTGGCTCGTCATATGTGATCACGGCCACGGGCGTGGCCGGCAAACCGTCCGACGGCTTCGTCTACACGATCAACCAGGACGGCGAGCAGCGCACGACCGCCGTGGCCGCCACCTGGTCGGCGACCACGACCGTGCCGGCCAATCGCTGGATCACGCGCAAGGGCGGATGATGCGAGCCGTCGTCCGCCAGCCTGCCGCGCGGAGAGCCGCCGTCCGTTCCATGCGCGCGCTTGCGGTGCGCGAGACCGGCCAAGCCGGTTGGACCTTGATCGAGATGGTCATCGTCACGACCATCTTCGGCCTGATGATGGCGATGGGCTTGCCGATGATGAGCGGGATGCTGGCCAATGGCCGCGTGCGCACCGCCGTCGATTCGCTGCAGGACGGCCTGGGCATCGCGCAGGCCGAGGCGCTGCGTCGCTCGGCTCCGACCGAACTGATCGTGCTCGACGGCGATCCGGTGCGCAGCAACGTGGCGGCCGGCGCGCAGGCCAGCGGCGGCAACTGGATGGTCCGCGTGCCGGCGGATGCGACGCGGGGATTGGCGTCGGCCGATTTCGTGCGCGGCAGCGCCGCTGCCGATCCGGGTAACGCGGCGACGATCCAGAATCGCGCGGGCGCCATCGGCGTGGCCTTCGCGTCGAACGGGCGCGTGCTGAGCAGCACCGGCGGCGTCTACGCGCCGATCACCGCCCCGGTGGTGTTCCATGTCACCGCGCAGGGCGCCGATCGTCCGATGTGCGTCTACGTGACGATCGGCGGCTCGCTCAAGACGTGCGATCCGCAATTGGCGAGCGGCGATTTCCGCGCGTGCCAGCCCGCATTGTCCGCGGCGGACTGCCCCGCGGGCGGAGGAGGCTGACCGTGAGGCCTCGACATCCGCGGCCGCGGCCGCTCGCGCCGTCGCGCGCGCAGCGCGGCGTCATGCTGCTCGAAGTGCTGATCGGGCTGGTGATCTTCATGATCGGCGCGCTGGGGCTGATCGGCTACGTGGGCCGCGCTACCGCCGATTCGACCGAGGCGCGCCTGCGCGCCCAGGCGGCGCTGCTGTCGCAGCAGTATTTCGCGCGGCTCGATTCGATGATCTCGACATCGGACCGGGGCGCGAACCTGCCCGCGTACACGACGGCGATCAGCAACGTGGCGCCGGGCCTGTGCGCGGCCTGGATCAGCGACACGCTGCACGCGGCGCGCACGGGACTACCCAACGCCACGGCCACGTGCGACGTCGTGCCCACCGCCGAATCGGTCCATGTGCGCCTGACGATCACGTGGAAGGCGCGCGCCGGCGATTCGACCGATCCGCTGGCCACGCGCACGCACCAGTTCGTCACGCTAAGGCCGATCGTATGAGCGGCGCGCGTGGACGGTCTTCGCGGCCTGCCCGGCAGTCGGGCCTTTCGCTGATCGAGCTGATGGTGGCGCTGGTCATCACGATGATGGCATCGCTGCTGATGTTCCAGACGATGACGCTCGGCGAGGGCGGCAAGCGCACGGCCCGCGGCGGCAACGAATCGATGCGCGCGGGCACGATGGTGCTCGACGAGCTGTCGTTCCTCGTGCGCACCGCCGGCACGGGCCTCGCGCAGATCCCTGGCGCTTATGGCTGCGCGCTGACCGCTTATCGCGGCGGTGCGCAGGTGCTGCCGTTCGGCGGCACGCTGCCGGCGCCGTTCGACGCGGTGCCGACCGCGCCGTTCCGCATGGCGCCGGTGATGGCTTTCGACGGCGGTGACACTCCGGACGTGCTGCTGGTCATGAGCGGCAGCTCGGCGTCGGCCAACATCGCGATCCCGCGCGCCGAGGCGATGGTCGGCGGCGAATCGATCGGCGTCACCAACACGGTCGGCATCCGCCAGAACGACGCGGTGCTGATGACGCGGCTGATGCGCAGCGGTGCGCTGCTGCAGCCGGCCGATTGCTTCCTGACACAGGTCAACGTCGCGGCCGCGGATCTGAACGCGGCCACCGGCTACGTCGAGTCCAATCCGTTCAGCGTCGCCGGCAACACGTACTCGGCGCCGATCGGAACGCTGCCGGTCGGCGCACGCTACACGCTGGCCACGCTGGGGACGGCGCCGGTGGCGATGTTGATCGGCGTGCGCCGCGGGGCAGGGCGCTCGGATCTCGTCGCTTATGACCTGCTCGCGCAGACCGGCCCGACCGTCCTGGCCGAGAACATCGTCGATTTCCAGGTGCTGTACGGCGTCGATACGAATGCCACGGCGGGCCGTTCGATCAATACCGACATCGATTTCTTCGGCGACGGCATCGTCGACGACTGGGTCGCGCCGATCGGCGAGTGGTCGGCCGCGAATCTGCGGGACCCGGCGCCCGGCGGCGCGACGTCGTGGAACGGTCCCGAGCGCCAGCGCCGGATCAAGTCGCTGCGCCTGGCGATCGTCACCGTCGATAGCGAAGTCTCGCGCAAGGCGGTCGACCGCCTCGACCAGACGGTGCGCCTGTTCGACGGCGCAGTCGATAAGGGGAACGGGTCGCTGCGCATCGAACGGACGCTGGGCACCGGTGGATGGTGGGACCAGCGTTCCCGCTACCAGGTCTTCGAATCGATCGTGCCCGTGCGCAACCTGACCGGGGGATTGAGTCCCCTCGAGCCCAACCTGATCTTCGCCGCCTCGCCATGATCCGATCCGAACGCAACGGCCCCCGACGACAGCGGGGCATCACGCTGGTCGTCGCCCTGATCACCGTCGTCGCGATGTCGCTGGCCGCGCTAGCGATGTACCGCTCGGTCGACGTCGCGACGCTGCAGAGCGGCAACGTCGCCCGCCTGACCGACCAGGCCAACAAGGCCGACCTGTGCGTGCGTCGCGCGATCACGTGGATGACCGATGCCTCGATCGACCTGCAGTCCGGCGCGAGCAACGCGGCCCGCAACTACCACGGCGTGCAGTTCGCGCCGAACGACATGGATGGCCGCTACAACCTGCACAACCGCCTCGTATCGAGCAGCGACAACGGTTGGATGGGCACGGCGCCGGACATCGACGCGGGCGAGGGCGTGCGCGTCAACTGCGTGATCGAGCGGGTCTGCGTCCGTGCGGAGCCTGCCGATGCGTCGCACTGTCAGATGGCGGGCGGCGCGCTCGGCGGACAGGGCAAGGACGGCACCAAGGAACTCGGCGTCGGTGCGCTGCCGGTGTTCCGGGTCTCGACGCGGGTCGACAGCGACAAGGGCGTGTCGTTCTCGCAGGTGACGCTGGGGCCGAGAATCAACTGAGGAGATCGCGATGGGCAACGGAACGCGGCGCCTGCGCGGCGCATTGAGTTGGCTGCTGTCGGTCGCGATGGTGTGGTCGTCACCGCTGCACGCGGCCGTCACCGCGTTGGCCAACCAGCCGATCGGTGCGACCGGCTCCGCCAACGTGCCGGCCAACGTGCTGCTGACGCCGTCCGTCGAGTACCCGACCGCGATCAGCCAGGCGCACATCGGCGGCTTCAACGTCGCCACCGTCTACCTCGGCTATTTCGATTCGTACAAGTGCTACGACTATGACGCGGCGAACGGTCATTTCGTGCCCAAGGGCTGGACGGCGGGCGTCACCGTCGTCGGCGGCGCCGTGCTGCGCGGCGGGGCGATGACCTGCGCCGGGCGCTGGAGCGGCAACTACCTGAACTGGGCGACGATGCAGACGATCGATACGTTCCGCCTGCTGATGACGGGTGGCGATCGCGTCGTCGACACGACGACCAAGACGGTCGTGCAGAAGGCTTTTGCGAGCAACCAGGGCAGCGTCAGCGCCAACTTCGAGATCAAGTCGCTGACCAGCGGCGTCGCGCAAGTCACTCCTTATGCGTCGGGCAGTGTTCACGTGCGCGTCTGGAACATGGGCCGGTTGATGCGGATCGGCTTCTCGACGGCGGCCAAGGTGCAGGACAACAAGAAAGACGCGGACGAGATCGATCTGAACGTCGCCGTGCAGGTCTGCGTGAAGGATCCCGACAGCGATGCCGGCATCGGCAAGCCGATGCTCGAGAGCAACTGCGTCGGTTATGGCAGCGGCAGCGATCTTCACTACAAGCCCGAGGGCCTGATCCAGAAGAACGCGAAGACGATGCGATTCGGCGTGTTCACTTACCTGAACGATTCGAGCGCGATGCGCGATGGCGGGGTGCTGCGCGCGCGGATGAAATCGGTCGGCCCGCAGAAATACGTGCCGGGCAGCGTTGCGACGGTCAATCCCAACGCGGAATGGGATGCCGCCACCGGCATATTCCTCCGGAATCCCGACCCGACGGATGCCGCCAACACGTCGCCGGCCGTGTTGAACAGTGGAGTCATCAACTACCTGAACAAGTTCGGCGAGTCCGGCTCGTACAAGGCGCTCGACAACGTCAGCGAGATGTACTACGGTGCGATCCGCTATCTGCGCCACCTCGGCTCGGTGCCCGAGTGGCAGAACTCTCTGAACGCGACGATGGTCGACGGATTCCCGGTCATCACGACCTGGGACGATCCGATCCAGTACAAATGCCAGCGGAACTTCACCGTCGGCATCGGCGATGTCAACACGCACCGCGACCGCAACGTGCCCGGCGGCACCAACCGCACCGGTGAGCCGCCGACCGTGCCGCCGCTGGTGGCGGCCGACCCGGTCAACCTGAATACGGTGACCAATTCGCTGGGGGCGCTCGAAGGGCTCGGCTCGACGCTGGGCGATACGATCACCGGCTCCTCGATGGCCTCGTACTACATCGCCGGCGTCGCGTTCTGGGCGCACACCAACGATATCCGCGCCGACCTGCCGGGCAAGCAGACCGTCGATTTCTTCTGGGTCGACGTGATGGAAGGGCGGGTCTACAAGCACAGGAACCAGTACTGGCTGGCCGCGAAGTACGGCGGCTTCAACGACACCGATGGGTCCGGCACGCCGAACAAGGATGCCGAATGGGCGGACAATGGCAGCACGTACAACGGTTCGCAATTGCCGGACAACTACTTCGCGGCGGCCAACCCGTCGGCGATGGCCGCCGGCCTGACGCGGACGTTCGCGCAGATCCAGGCCAAGATCGCGCGGGCTTCGGGATTGAAGATGCCGTCGCCGATCCTGCCGGCGGTAGGCGAAAGCACGTACAGCTTCAGCCCTCGGTACGACCCCAACACCTGGACCGGCGACGTCATCGGCAACCGGACGTCCGTCAATGACGACGGTGAACTGGGCAACGTCGAGCGGTTCTCTGCCAAAACCAGGATCGAGACCGACTTCAGCGGCGCCAAGCATGCGACGCGCAAGGTCGTCACCGGCTGGGACGGCGCCGCGGGCTTCGCGACCTACCCGTTCACCGCGGCAGGCGTGCCGGCGGAGCTGTTGGCCGTGCTCGACAGCGACACCACGCGCGCGCAGAGCCTGATCAACTACCTGCGCGGCGATCGCACGCACGAGGGCACGCTGTGGCGCACGCGCCAGACGCTGCTGGGCTCGGTCGTCAACAGCGACGTGGGCATCGTCGCGCCGTCCACCGAACCTTATGACGACGGCGCGAACCCCGGGTACTCGATGTTCAAGGGCGGCACGGCGTCGCGCACGCCGACGGTGATCTTCGGCGCCAACGACGGCATGCTGCACATGGTCAACGGCAACATCGACAGCAGCGACGGCGGTCGGGAGCTGTGGGCCTACGTGCCGCGTGCAATGTACGCGACCGATCCGGCGTTCGGGACGAACGGTCTCGTCAGCTTCGCGAATCCGACCTATGCGCACCGCTACCTGGTCGACGGCAAGGTCCGCGTCCAGGACGTGAAACTACCCGCCGGCTGGCATACGCTGGCGATCGCCGGCCTGGGCAAGGGCGGCCGCGCCTACGTCGCGTTGGACATGACGGACGCGGCGTCGCACGGATCGCTGTCGGTGACCGCGCTGGGCACCAAGGTACTGTGGGAGTTCACCGATCCGAACCTGGGCTACACGTTCGGTGCACCGCGCGTGTTCAAGACCAAGGCGCATGGCTGGGTCATCGCGCTGCCGTCCGGCTACAACAACGCCGATGGCAAGGGCTACGTGTTTCTCGTTGATCCGCAGACCGGGCAGAAGGTGGCGACGCTGACGACCGGCAGTGGCTCGGCCGACGATCCGAGCGGCCTGGCGCATCTCGGCGCATACATCCCCGACCTCGGCGACTACACGGCCGACATGCTGTACGGCGGCGACCTGCACGGCAACGTCTGGCGCTGGGATCTGCGCGGCGATGCCAGCCTGGACGGCCAGGCCGCGGTCAAGATCGCTCAGTTGACCAATGGTGCCGGCGCGGCGCTGCCGATCACGACGGAGCCCGAGATCCAGTCGTACCCGGGATCGCAGGAGCGCTACGTGTTCTTCGGCACCGGCCGCTACCTGGACGACAGCGACGTCATCGCCAGCCAGACGCAGGCGTTGTTCGGGCTGCGCGATGGCGACCGGTACACGCCCTGGGACGCGTCGACGCTGCCGGCCGGCCTGTCGTATCCGATCAAGCGTGACAAGCTGCAGCAGGTAACGAGCCTGACCGACGGCGTCCTCTACGACCCGAACAAGGGCGGGTGGTTCTACGACCTGACCGACGGGACGGGGGGTGCCAACGAACGCGTGATCGTCAATCCGGTCGGCTACGGCGGGCAGATCGTGTTCGCGTCGCTGGTGCCAGGCAGCGACCCGTGCGCGCCGCAGGGCACGAGCAACCTGTATGCGCTGGACTTCAAGAACGTCGCCTCGCAACTGTCGGTGCCGAAGATCGCGCTCGAATCGGCGGTCGTCGACGTCTCGATCATCAACACGCAAGGCACGGTGACCGCCTCGGTGTCGACGGCCGGGTCGGTCGGCTCGTCGGGCAAGGCCGACGACGTCAAGTGCAGCGGCGATGGTTGCCTGGTCGGCATGCGCGCGATCACGCCGTCGATGATGACGCGGCTGAGCGTCCGGGAGATACGGCCCGGGTTGTGACGGGCCTTGGTCCGCCAGCAGCCGTCGCTCGTCGGTAGCACGTCCGCGTTGCCGACCAGCGAGCGGCCGAACTCGAACATCATTTCCGGATCGCGCGCCACCCGATGCGCGGCCGGCGCTCGACCGGCGCCGCCAGCATCGCGCCGCGGCGGCTCGCCGCCCGCATCGGCGAACTCGCGGTAGGCGGCCTCGATCACCCGGTGTGCGTCAGGGTTTCGTCGCGTTCTTCTTGTCGTCGCCGGGGGCGGTCTTGCCGTCAACCGCCGCGGGGGACGCCGCCGGGGTTGCGGCCGGGGTCGCGGCCGGCGTCACCGGAGCGACGGCCTCGGGCGGCTTGGGCGGGCGCTTGGGCATGAACAGCGGCCCGTTCTGCCCGCAGGCCGACAGGGTCACCAGGGCGCCGAGCGACGCCGCCATTATCATGGAGCGCAATGACATCGGAATACGCATCGGAACACACTACCATGACAGAAACGGAATTCGTCGCCGCTTGCGAGCAGGTGCTCGGCGACCTCGAGGAGGCGCTCGATGCGTTGCCGATCGATACCGACACCGAACGGTCCGGCCTGGTCCTGACGATCGAGCTGGAGGACGGCAGCAAGATCATCGTCAACGGCAATACGCCGCTGCGCGAGATCTGGGTGGCGGCCCGTGCCGGAGGCTTCCATTTCCGCCATGAAGGCGGGCGGTGGCTCGATACCCGCGGCGGCCAGTCGCTGCATGCGTGCTTGTCCGACTGCCTGTCCCGGCAGGCGGGCCGGACGGTCGTGTTGGACGATCGGGGCGACCGCTGATGCCGCGGAGCGGGGTGCCCGCGGTCGATCTCGAGGGTCGACGGACCCTGGAACACTAGAACACCTGGTCGCGCACCTGGTCGGCGTTGTCGCCGTTGCCGACGCCGCCTTCGGAGATGCCGATCGCCGAAACGCCCTGGCCCGGCTGGGCTTCGGCGTAGTACCACTCGCCGTTGACCTGGACCACGCCCGGCGGCACCGTGGGGGCGGCGTCCGGCACGCCCTTGAGGGCCTGTCCCATGAACGAGATCCAGATCGGCAGCGCCAGGCCGCCGCCGGTCTCGCGGTCGCCGAGCTTGGCCGGCTTGTCGAAGCCGACCCACACGGCCGCGGCCAGGCTGGGCTGGTAGCCGACGAACCACGCGTCATAGGCGTCGTTCGTCGTGCCGGTCTTGCCTGCCAGATCGGTGCGTTTGAGGCTCATCGCCTTGTTGGCCGTGCCGCGCCGCACGACATCGCGCAGCATGCTGTCCATGATGAACGCGTTGCGTCCGTCGATCGCGCGGTGGGATTCATCGCCGGCCTTGACCGGGTGCGCCTCGGCGATCACGCGGCCTTCGGCGTCGGTGATCCGCCGGATCAGGTACGGGTCGACACGGTAGCCGCCGTTGGCGAACACCGAGATCGCGCCGGCCATCTGCCACGGCGTCACCGACCCGGCGCCCAGCGCCATCGTCAGGTAGGCCGGATGCCGTTCGGCGTCGAAGCCGAAGCGCGTCACGTAGTCCTGCGCATACTGCGTGCCGATCGTCTGGAGGATGCGGATCGATACCAGGTTCTTGGACTTCTGCAGCGCCTGGCGCATCGTCATCGGGCCCTCGAACCGGCCGTCGTAGTTCTTCGGATCCCATAACTGGCCGCCGGTCATCGTGGACGGCAGGTTCAGCGGCGCGTCATTGATCAGCGTGCTGGTCATCAGACCCTTGTCGAGCGATGCCGAGTAGATGAACGGCTTGAAGCTCGAGCCCGGCTGGCGCCAGGCCTGCGTGGCGCGGTTGAACTTGTTGCGGTCGAAGTGGAAGCCGCCGACCAGCGCGCGCACCGAACCGTCCTGGGTGTTCATCGCGACCAGCGCCGATTCGACGGACGGCAACTGCGTCAGGTCCCACTGGCCGCCCTTGCCCTCGACGATCCGCACGACCGCGCCCGGACGGATCCGGCGGGCGGCCGGTACCCGGTCGGTCAGCGAAATCGCGGCGAACTTCAGGCCTTCGGGGCCGATCTCGATCTCGCTGTCGTGCGAGCGGTTGACGCGCACCTTGCGCGCGTCGGCCGCCACCACGACGGCGGTCTTGAACTCGTCGACGTCGGGCGCATCGGCCAGCGCGTTCTCGATCGCCGCGTCGCGTTTCGCCTTGTCGACGGGCAGATCGACGTATGCCTCGGGGCCGCGATAGCCGTGCTTGCGGTCATAGTCGATGACACCCTGCTTGAGCGACAGATTGGCGGCACGCTGGTCATCCGACATCACCGTCGTATAGACGTTGAGTCCCGCCGTGTAGGTCTCGTCGCGATAAGCGTCGAACGCGAGCTGGCGGGCCAGTTCAGCGACATAAGGGGCCTTGAGCGCGAATTCGGTGTTGGCGGTATCCCCGAAGGTCAGCTTCTGCTCGAGCGCCTGCTGGTACTGGGCGTCGGTCAGGAAGTTGAATTCGCGCATCCGACGCAGGATGTAGCGCTGGCGTTCGGTCGCGCGCTTGGGATTCTCGATCGGGTTGAAGCGCGACGGCGCCTTGGGCAGCCCCGCCAGCATCGCGGCCTCGGCGGGCGTCACCTGCGCCAGCGGCTTGCCGAAATACACCTGCGAGGCCGACGCGAAGCCCCACGCGCGCTTGCCCAGGAAGATCTGGTTGATGTAGATCTCGAGGATCTGGTCCTTGGAGAAGTTCTCCTCGATCTTGAACGAGACCAGGATCTCGTAGATCTTGCGGATATAAGTGCGTTCGCTCGACAGGAAGAAGTTGCGCGCGAGCTGCATCGTGATCGTGCTGGCGCCCTGCTGGATGCCGCCGGCGCTGAAGTTCGACAACGCCGCGCGGGCGATGCCTTTCATGTCGACGCCCGAATGCTCGAAGAAGCTGGCGTCCTCGGCGGCCAGGATCGCGTTCTTCATCACGGCCGGCACATCCTCGATCCGCACGACGCTGCGGCGCTCTTCACCGAACTCGCCGATCAGCACGCCATCGGCCGTGAACACGCGCAGCGGGATCTTGGGCCGGTACTCGGCCAGCGCGTCCAGCGGCGGCAGCCGGTCGTTGGCCAGCAGCACCGCCAGCGCCACGGCCAGCACACCGGTCAGTGCCAGCGCGGCCGGAATCGCCAGCAGCGTCAGCGTCAGCTTCAGCCAGTGGCGGTCTTTCTTGGACTTGCGCGACGGACGCTTGGACGGAGGGGAGGGCGGCATCGGGGGGCCTCGGCTGGACGTACCCGCGCAGCGGCCTGCGCGGTCCGCGGCAGGAATCGCCCCCGCGCGGGCGGGCGATGCCGGCTCGAGCCGGGGTGGGTTGAGACGGCCCGATTATAAGACGCGGTGTTGCAGGCAGGCCCCTTCCGTGGCCGTCGGCCAAGTGAATTCGACCGCTTGACACCGATTCGCCACATGCGGGCCCGAGTGGCGGCATAAATGGCCAGGACGCGGAAGCAGGACGCAAAAGCAGGACGCAAAAGCGGAACGCAGCGGTCGGCGACGGTCGGCGCGGCAGCCGGCAAGGCGATGGCGCCGCTGGTCCGTTCATCGCGCGCCGCAGCCGGAAGGCGGAGCGCCCACGACGGATGGCACCTGTGTCGTGCGTCGTGGCTGTCAAATAACTTTACAGTTGATCAGGGTCGCTCCGGCATTGGAAAGATTGTCGGAAATGCATTGCAAGTTTCTGATTAACAAAGATTTTCTCAGATGACGGGGTCAATGTGGCGCTGAGTCTTGGACTACCGAGTTTTCTGACGCGCACTCAGAAAACCATGCTGGGCGTGGACCTGAGCGCGTCGAGCGTCAAGGTGGTGGAGCTGTCGGGTGGGGGCAAGGCCCCGATGCGTCTCGAACGCTACGCGATCGAACCGATCGAGCGCGGCGCCATCGCCGACGGCAACATCGAGAAGTCCGAAATCGTGGCCAACGCGCTGAACCGCGCGATGCGCAAGCTGGGCACCCGCACTCGTGACGTCGCGCTGGCGTTGCCCGCGGCGGCCGTCATCACCAAGCGGATCACGCTGCCGGCCGGGCTGACCGAGGACGACTACGAACTGCAGGTCGAAAGCGAGGCCAGCCAGTACATCCCGTTCGCGATCGACGAAGTCAACCTCGACTTCCAGGTGCTGGGGCCGGCCCAGGGCGCACCGGACGAGGAAGTCGAGGTGCTGCTGGCCGCGTCGCGCAAGGAGAAGGTCGAGGACCGCGTGGCGATCGCCGAGATGGCCGGTCTGAAGCCGCTGATCGTCGATGCCGAGCCCTATGCGGTGCGCTGCTCGCTCGATCACGTGACGACTTTCCTGCCCAACGAGGGCCAGGGCCAGGTGATCGCGATCTTCGACATCGGCCAGAACCAGACGCGCCTGACGATCGTGATGAACGGCCAGACGATCTTCGAGCGCGACCAGACGCTGTGCGGCTCGCAACTGACCCAGGAGATCGTGCGCGTGTACGGGCTGATGCCCGACGAGGCCGAGGCCAAGAAGCTGTCGGGAGATCTGCCCGACAACTACCAGGCGGACGTGCTGGAGCCGTTCGTCGAGCAGGGCGCCGTCGACATCAGCCGCGGCCTGCAGTTCTTTTTCACGTCCACGCCGTATACCCGCGTCGACCGCATCTACCTGGCCGGAGGCGGCAGCGTCGTCGCCGGCCTGGCGGAGGCGGTCGCCGAGCGTACGCAGGTGCCCACCGAGATCTTCTCGCCGTTCCTCGGCATGGAGTGTTCGGATTCGGTGCGCGAGCATCGGCTGCGCAGCGATGCGCCGGCGCTGCTGGTGGCCTGCGGACTGGCGATGAGGAGTTTCGAGGAATGAAGGTCCGCATCAATCTTCTGCCGCATCGCGAGATGCGGCGCGAGCGGCGCAAGAAGGATTTCGTCGGCCTGGCCGTGCTGACCGTCATCGCGACGGCGGGTGTCGCCTTTCTCGTCGCGATGACGATCGACCAGCAGATCGGCACGCAGCAGGCGCGCAACCAGTTCATCCAGAACGAGAACGCCAAGCTCGACGTGCAGATCAAGGAAATCGCCACGCTGCGCGCCGAGATCAACTCGCTGAAGGCGCGCCAGGGCGCGGTCGAGAACCTGCAGAGCGACCGCACGACGCCCGTCCACCTGCTGGACGAACTGGTCAAGCAGGTGCCCGACGGCATCTTCCTGACGCAGATCAAGCAGGTCGATCGCCGCGTCACGCTGGTGGGCCTGGCGCAGTCGAACGAGCGCGTCTCCGAGCTGCTGCGCAACCTGGCCAACGAGACCGTATGGATCGAGCGGCCCGAGCTGATCGAGATCAAGTCCCGTCCGCTCAACCCGCAGCAAGTCACGCGCGACAAGGAAGGCCGGATCGTCTACGAGTTCTCGATGATCGCGTCGATCAAGGTGCCCGAGGCGCCGAAGAACGGCACCAAGACCACGTCGGCGGACACGCCGGCCACGGCTGGCACGGCGACGCTCGCGCGTGCGCCGGCCGCCTCACGCTGATCACCGCTTAGCGATACGGAACGCGCCATGGGTATCAAGAAGCCTTCGTTCAACATCGATATGGCCGCGATCAAGGGCCAGTTCCAGGGGCTCAGCGGCCGCCATGCGGGGTTGTGGCCGATCGTGCCGCGGATCACGCTGCTCGTGGGCCTCGTGATCGGCCTGCTGGTCCTCGCTTATTTCGCGTACTGGCAGGGGCAGCTCGAGGAGCTGGAGCGCAAGCAGGCCGAGGAGACCACGCTGAAGGCCGCCTTCGTCGACAAGATGAAGCAGGCGGTCAACCTGGAGATCCTGCGCAAGCAGAAGGAGATCGTCTCCACCTACGTCAGCATGCTCGAGAAGCAGCTGCCGAGCAAGGCCGAGATGGACGCGCTGCTGTCGGACATCAACCAGGCCGGCGTCGGCCGTGGCCTGCAGTTCGAGCTGTTCAAGCCGGGTGCCGTCGTCGCGCGCGATTACTACGCCGAGCTGCCGATCAACCTGCAGCTCAACGGCACTTATCACGACCTGGGCGCGTTCACCAGCGACGTATCCAATCTGCCGAGGATCGTCACGCTGAACAATCTGAACATCCAGCTCCAGGAAAAGACCGGCAAGCTGAAGATGGACGCGGTCGCCAAGACGTTCCGCTACCTGGATCCCGAAGAGATCGCCGCGCAGCAGGCCGCCAAGGCGGCGGCCAAGCCGGGCGCCAAGCCCGGTGCCAAGGCGGGAGCCTGATCGATGCCCTTAGCCCTTTCCACCATGAAGACTCCGATTCGTGCCGCGGCCGGCCTGGCCATCGCCTGTACCGTGCTGCTCGGCGGCTGTGCTTCCGACCAGGAAGAGCTGCGCGGCTGGATGGACAACGTGCGCGCGACCACGCAGCCGATCCGCGACACGATCGCCGAGCCGACGCGCTTCGAGCCGTTTCGCTACGACAACCTGGCGCTGCTCGACCCGTTCTCGTCGGCCAAGATGCAAGCCGCTTATGACCGCCTGGTCCAACGCGCCAAGGGGGGCCTGACGCCGGACCTGAACCGGCGCCGCGAACCGCTCGAATCGTACCCGCTCGAGCAGATCCAGATGGTCGGGCACCTGTCCAGCGGCAATCAGAACTATGCGCTGCTGCAGGCGGACACCCTCATTTACCAAGCCAAGGTCGGCGGCTACGCCGGACAGAACTTCGGCCTGATCACCCGTGTTTCCGAAAGCGAGGTCAAGTTGAAAGAACTCGTGCAGGACGCCGCGGGCGAGTGGGTCGAGCGCGAGACCGCCTTGCAGCTTCAGGAAGGGCCGAAAAAATGACAACGCATCCCCGTGCGAATGAGCGAACTGTGAGGACACTCGTGATCGAAGCGCAAGACCGTGCGGCCACGCGCCGCTTTGCGATGATGGGGGCGACGCTGGCCGTCGCCGCCGCGCTGGGCGCCTGGCACACGACCGGCCGGGCCGAGCAGCCCGCCGACGCTTCGGCGACCGACGTCTCGTTGCAGGCCGCCGATGCGCAGGCCGCCGCCGCGCAGGCTGCGGTCATGGCCGCGCGCCGGTCCAGCGAGTTCCAGCGCAACGCGATCGATTCGATCAGCGCTTCGCAGCAAAGCGGCTCGACGTACCTGCGGATCGCGATGCGCGACCCGTTGTCGGCGCCGCCCGCCGGTTTCGCGATCGCCAATCCGCCTCGCATCGCGCTGGATTTTCCGGGCGCAGTGAACCAGTCTGGCAAGAATAGCTTCGAGATGGTCCAGGGCGATGTGCGGAATGTCTCGATCGCGCAGGGCGGCAATCGTTCGCGCGTCGTGATGAACCTGAAGCGCGCGATGACGTACACGACCGAGATCGAAGGCGGCAACGTGCTGCTGGTCAAGCTCGATCCGGTCGCCCCGCCCGTCGCGCCGGTGGCGACCTCGTCGCCGGCCGCCGCGCTGGTGGCCGCTCGCGCGCCCGAGTACGTCGGTGCGCATGCGCTGCGCGACCTGGATTTCCGCCGCGGCAAGGAAGGCGAGGGTCGCGTCGTCGTCGAGATGTCCGACAGCCAGATGGGTGTCGACGTGCGCCAGCAGGGCAAGCAGATCGTCGTCGACTTCCAGCAGGCTTCGCTGCCCGAGAACCTGCGCCGCCAGCTCGACGTCACCGATTTCGGTACGCCGGTCAAATCCGTCCGCGCGTTCCAGCAGGGCGATCACGCGCGGCTGGTGATCGAGCCGCAGGGCGGCCTGTGGGAACACAACGCTTACCAGAGCGACAACCAGTTCGTCGTCGAGGTCAAGGCGATCCAGGAGGATCCGAACAAACTGATCCAGGGGACGCGCCAGGGTTACCGCGGCGACCGCCTGTCGCTGAACTTCCAGAACGTCGACATCCGCGCGCTGCTGCAGGTCATCGCCGACTTTACGAACCTGAACATCGTCACCAGCGATTCCGTCGCCGGCAGCCTGACGCTGCGCCTGAAGGACGTGCCCTGGGACCAGGCGCTCGACATCATCCTGCAGTCCAAGAACCTGGACATGCGCAAGAACGGCAACGTCATCCTCGTCGCGCCGCGCGAGGAGTTGGCGACCAAGGAGAAGCTGGAGCTCGAATCGCGCCAGCAGATCGCCGACATCGAGCCGGTCCATAGCGAGGCGTTCCAGCTCAACTACCAGAAGGCCGAGGTCGTGGCCAAGCTGCTCGGCGACTCCAAGCAGGGCATGCTGTCCAAGCGCGGCAGCGCGGTGTTCGATGGACGCACGAACAAGCTGTTCGTGCAGGAGACCGCGTCCAAGCTCGACGAGATCCGCCGGCTGGTCACGCAGATCGACATCGCCGTGCGCCAGGTGCTGATCGAGGCGCGCATCGTCGAGGCATCGGACCAGTGGTCGCGCAACCTGGGCGCCAAGCTCGGCTTCAACGACCTGCGCTCGACCGTCTACCGCACGGTCTCGACGACCGACCCGGTGACCGGCGCGGTCAGCTCGGTCAACGTACCCGTCTACGGCGCCGGATCGAGCATCACCGGCGGCACGTACGGAACGGTCTCGGGCAACATGGCCGGCGTGCAGGACCTGTCGTCGCAGAACGGCTCGTCGCTGAGCGGCACCAACGCGCAGGGCCTGGGACGGGTGACCGCGGCGAACAACACGAACTTCGTCAACCTGCCGGCCGCGAACATCAGCGGCAATACGCCGGCCTCGTTCGCGATCAGCCTGTTCGGATCGAGCCTGACGCGCTTCCTGAACCTGGAGATCTCGGCGCTCGAAGCTGACCAGCGCGGCAAGGTCATCTCCAGCCCGCGCGTGATGACCGCCGATCAGGCCAAGGCCAGCATCGAACAGGGCACCGAACTGCCGTACCAGTCGGCCACGTCCAGCGGTGCGACCGCGGTGATGTTCCGCAAGGCCAACCTGCGGCTCGAGGTCACCCCGCAGATCACGCCGGAGGGCAACATCATCCTCGACGTGCAGGTCAATCGCGACGCGGTCGGCCAGCTCACGCCGTCGGGCTACGCGATCAACACGCGCCAGGTCAAGACCCAGGTGCTCGTCGAGAACGGCGGCACGGTGGTCATCGGCGGCATCTACGAGCAGACCGAGAACACCGCGGTCAACAAGGTGCCGCTGCTCGGCGACATCCCGGTCCTGGGTTACCTGTTCAAGAACCAGGCCCGTACCAACAACCGCACCGAGCTGCTGGTGTTCCTGACGCCGAAAGTGGTGGCGGACACGCTGGTGTCGCGTTGATAGGCAAGGCGAGGACTAAGGAAACATGACGATGATGACGATGCTTTGGACGCGGACCATGGGGCGCCAGGCACGCGGCCTCGTGGCGGGCGCGACGATCGCGGCGCTGCTCGCGGGTTGCGGGGGCAGCGGCGCGGGGGGGCAAGGTGGGTCGACGATCGATCCCAGTGGCGGTACCAGCGATGGCGCGTCCCTTCAACTGATCACCGATCAGGCGCAGTTGCTCAGCGATGGCTCGACGAGCGCGACGATCACGGCGATCGTCAAGGACAAGAACAACAACGTGCTGGCCGGTCAGCCGGTGCAGATGTCGACCGAGGACGGCAACACCTCGTTGACGCCGGGCGCGACGCCGAAGGTCACCAACGCCGCCGGCCGGATCAGCTCGACACTCGATCTGCTGGCATCGACGAATGAGGCCAAGGCGAATCGCGTGGTCGTCGTGACGGCGACCTCCGGAACGCTGACGCGGACGATCCAGGTGCCGGTCGTCGGGACGACGGTGGCGATCGACCCCCCGGCCGCGAACCTGTCGAGCGGCGTTCCCGCCGAGTTCACCGTCACTCTCAAGGATGGCGGCGGTAAGCCGATCTCCGGTGCGCCGGTGACGCTGACCAGTGCGGCCGGCAGCACCATTACCCCGGCGCAGGCGACGACCGTCGATGGCATCGCCAAGTTCAATGTCGTCGGCAGCAGCCAAGGCGGCGAAGACCGGTTGACGGCGGCGGCGCTCGGCGCGACAGGCACCGCCAGTCTGACGGTCGCCTCGGGGGCGGCGCAGACGGGGTTGCGATTCAGCGCGTCTGCGCTCGACGTGGCGGTCAATCAGAACAGCACGCCGATTGGCGTGACCTACCTGGTCGACTCCGTGCCCCGCGCCAACGAGACGCTGACATTGGCGCTGACGCGCGGTCAGTTCACCGGTTGCGCGTGCACGTCGATGGACGTCGTGACCGATGCGTCGGGCAATGCGAACGTCCAGGTCCAGTCGCCGACAGTGGGCGTGGCGTCGCTGACCGCGCTGGTCAAGGGGACGCCCGCGACGGCGTCGACGATGGCGGTGCGCTTTTTCTCCGGCCCGATCAACGCCGCCAAGGTCTCGGTGTCGTCGAGTGCATCGTCCGTGGGGGTCAATCCCGGTACGCCTGCCAACAACAAGAGTGTGATCACGGCGATCGTCCGTGACGCTACCGACAACCCGGTACAGGGCGCGGTCGTGTTGTTCTCGGCGGTTGCGGACGCGAGCGGTGGCACCCTGTCGCCGGCAACTGCCGTGACCGATGCGACCGGTGCCGCGGCGTCCACGTTCACGCCCGGTGCCGTGCCGTCGGGGCCGAATGGCGTCGAGCTTCGTGCGGCACTGGCGAGCAACGCCGCGACCGGCGCCTCGACGCGGCTGACGGTCGACCAGGTCGCTCTGTTCGTCGACCTGGGTACCGGCAACCAGATCTCGGCATTGAACACGACGACCTACCAGATGCCGTGGACCGCGCAGGTCACGGACTCGTCGCAGAAGGCCGTGGCGGGGCAGGCCGTGGCGGCCTCGCTGACCTCCGCCTATGCGGGTGACAACACCAACCCGGACCTGAAGTACTACTACAAGGGAGTCTGGGTGTGGACCGGCGACGTCTGGGGCCGGGTCGCGTACAACGCCTATCCGACGCCGCCCGGCGGCACCATGGTGGAGTGCCTGAACGAGGACATCAATCGCAACAACATCCTGGATCCGGGCGAGGACAAGAACGGCAACGGCAAGCTCGATCCGGGCAGCCCGGCGTCGGTCCAGGTCTCGGGCGTGACCGATGGCTTCGGCATGGTGCCGGTGACGCTCACTTACTCGAAGAGCTTCGGCGGTTGGGTCAACGTGTCGCTGAAGGCAACGATCGACACCAGCGGCACGCAGAGCAGCGCGCAGCGCACGTTCATCCTGCCGCTGCTGAGCTCCGACATCAATTCGGCGGACAAGATTCCGCCCAGCGTCGGCGCCACGATCAACTGGGGCTCCAGTACGTTCCTGAAAGGCCCCTACGGCGCGGACCCGGCCCGCGATGCCGACGGCTTCTGCACGAGCCCGAACTGACCGGCCTCGCGCCCCACGAAACCCGCCGCCCGTCGGCGGGTTTCTTTTTGGTGCGGGTACCATGGGGGCCTGTCGCCTCACCCGCCGCCGCGCACTGCCTCCATGTCCGCAGACATCGCTTCCAGTCGTCCCATCATCCTCGTCGGCATGATGGGCTGCGGCAAGACCACGGTCGGCCGCCGGCTCGCGGCGCGGCTGGGGCGCGAGTTCGTCGATGCGGACAAGGAGATCGAGGCGCGCTGCGGCGTGGCGGTGGCCACCATCTTCGAACTCGAGGGCGAGGCCGGGTTCCGTCTGCGCGAGGCGCAACTGCTCGACGAACTGACGCGGCGCCAGGGCCTGGTCATCGCCACCGGCGGCGGCGCGGTGCTGCGCGAGGACAATCGCCAGCGGCTGCGTGACCGCGGTTTCGTCATCCATCTGTGCGCCAGCCTGTCCGAGCTGTGGCACCGGCTGCGCCACGACAAATCCCGTCCGCTGCTGCGCACCGCCAATCCGCGCCAGAAGATCGCCGACCTGATGCATGCGCGCGAGCCGCTGTACGAGGCCGTCTCGCACGTGTCGGTGATGACGGGACGTCAGTCGGCCGAGCGGGTCGTCGCCGATATAATCGCTGTGCTGCCGGCCGAATTGGCGGCGGCGCCCGCCCTCTGCTCTTCGACCGATCCATGCCTGAACTCCGGCCCTCTTCGGGGTCATCTCCCCGGCACGACGCCCGACCCGACCCCGCCGCCGGCGGACCGCCCGGAGGCGCCCCTGCAACCGCCGACGCCGACGGACTGACGCTGACGGTCTCGCTGGCCGAACGCAGCTATCCGATCCAGATCGGCAGCGGGCTGCTGGACGACAATCCGGCGCTGCTCGCATTGGCGCAGGGGCGCCAGGTCGCCGTGATCACCAACGAGACCGTCGCGCCGCTGTACGCGCCCGCGCTGGTGCGCTCGCTGGCCCGGGCGGCCGCCGTCGTCGAGACGATCACGCTGCCCGATGGCGAAGCCCACAAGTCCTGGACGACGCTGAACCGGATCTTCGACGTGCTGCTCGACAAGCGCTTCGACCGCCGGTGCCTGCTGGTCGCGCTCGGCGGTGGCGTCATCGGCGACATGGCCGGCTTCGCGGCGGCCGTCTACCAGCGCGGCGTCGATTTCGTCCAGGTGCCGACGACGCTGCTCGCGCAGGTGGATTCGTCGGTCGGCGGCAAGACGGCGATCAACCATCCGGCCGGCAAGAACATGATCGGCGCTTTCCACCAGCCGCGGCTGGTGATCGCCGACGTCGCCACCTTGGCCACGCTGCCGCCGCGCGAGTTGCCGGCCGGGCTCGCCGAGGTCGTCAAGCACGGCTTCATTGCCGACGTCGGCTACCTGGATCAGGTCGAGGCCGACCTGCCCGCGCTGCTGGCGCAGGACGCGGCGGCCCTGACGCGCGCGGTCGCCGGCTCCTGCCGGATCAAGGCCGGCGTCGTCGCGCAGGACGAACGCGAAGGCGGGCTGCGCGCGATCCTCAATTTCGGCCATACATTTGGCCACGCCATCGAGGCCGGCCTCGGCTACGGCCAGTGGCTGCATGGCGAGGCCGTCGGCTGCGGCATGGTCATGGCCGCCGACCTGTCGCGGCGCCTCGGCTGGCTGCCCGATGACGAGGCGGCCCGCGTGCGCGACGTCGTCCGGGCCGCGCGCCTGCCGGTGACCGGGCCGGGCTGGACGCCCGAGCGCTACCTGTCGCTGATGGAAGTCGACAAGAAGGCGGAGCAAGGCACGCCCAAGTTCGTGTTGCTCGAACGCCTGGGCCGCCCGCGCGTGTCGCGCGTCGATGAGGCGCCATTGTTCGAGACGCTGCGCGCGACGACGGAGCAGGCCGATGCCCGTCCCGCCGGCGCGACAGGCCAATGACCCCGGGCGGCGCACCGCTGGCGCCCTACGCCGTGCAGCCGGGCCATGGTCGCGGCCGCCGGATCGATGAGCCGCCCGCGCCGACGCGCAATGAATATCAGCGCGATCGCGATCGGGTCGTGCACAGCAATGCGTTCCGGCGCCTCGAATACAAGACGCAGGTCTTCCTGAACCACGAAGGCGACCTGTTCCGTACCCGCCTGACGCATTCGATCGAGGTCGCGCAGATCGCCCGTTCGATCGCCCGCGCGCTGCGGCTCAACGAAGACCTGACCGAGGCCATCGCGCTCGCGCACGATCTGGGCCATACGCCGTTCGGGCATGCCGGGCAGGATGCACTGAATGAGTGCATGAAGCACCATGGTGGGTTCGAGCACAACCTGCAGTCGCTGCGCGTCGTCGACGAACTCGAGCAGCGCTACGCGGCCTTCGACGGCCTGAACCTGTGCTTCGAGACCCGGGAAGGGATCCTCAAGCATTGCTCGCGCGTCAACGCGGCGGCGCTGGGCGATGTCGGCGAGCGGTTCCTGACCGATCGCCGGCCGAGCCTGGAAGCGCAGGTCGCCAACCTGGCCGACGAGATCGCCTACAACAACCACGATATCGACGACGGGCTGCGCTCGGGCCTGATCACGCTCGCGCAACTGGCCGACGTCGATCTGTTCGACCGCTGTGCCCGCCAGGTGCGGGCCGAGTACCCGCATCTGCCCGATCGCCGGATCGTGTCCGAGACCATCCGGCGCCTGATCAACGATCTGGTGCTCGATCTATTGGCGCACAGCGCGCGCCAGATCGGTGCACAGGCGCCGCAGGACGTCGATGCGGTGCGCCGGGCACCGGCACTGATCGGTTTCTCGGATCCCGTGCGCCAGGAAGCCTCCGCGCTCAAACGTTTCCTGTTCTCGCACCTGTACCGGCACCCGCAGGTGCAGGCCCGCATGAGCCAGGCCAAGCGCGTCGTCCACGAGCTGTTCGCCGCGTTCGACGGTGATCCGGGACTGCTGCCGATCGAACATCGGACACGGCATCAACGCCTCGGCGTGCGGGCGGTCGCCGACTATCTGGCCGGGATGACCGATCGCTACGCGCTGCAAGCCCACCGGCGGCTGACCGGCGAATCGCTGCACTGGTAGGCGCGTCGACCCCCTGGCGAAAGCTGGCCGTCGGCGAGTATCGTTGAGGATGCGCCGGCTCATTCCCTCCGCCTGATCCTCCACCTCCGGGCGAATCGATCGGCGCGCCCTTCAAGACTGCCCGAACCGGGCTCAATTGCACCGTCTTGGGGCGGAACGAAACTTGCTAGACGACTCTTCCGCGGTTCGATCCCCCGCCCCCGGATCGCGCCGCCGCATGAGATTCATGCTCTCTTCAGACTTGGCATCAGGAGCCCAACAGATGGACGCGTCCCAAAGTCCGCAATTCGCATCGTCGACGCTTGACGGGTTCGCCACCCCCGATCCCTCGATTCGCACGACGCCGGCCGACCAGGGTTTGTACCGTGCCGCCAACGAGCACGACTCGTGCGGCGTCGGCTTCGTCGCGCACATCAAGGGCAAGAAGAGCCACCGGATCGTCGAGCAGGGCCTGCAGATCCTGCTGAACCTGGACCACCGGGGCGCCGTCGGCGCCGATCCGCTGATGGGCGACGGCGCCGGCATCCTGATCCAGATCCCCGACCAGTTCCTGCGCGAAGAAATGGCGCTGCAGGGCGTGGTGCTGCCGCCGGCCGGCGAGTACGGCGTGGGCATGGTCTTCCTGCCCAAGGAGCATGCGTCGCGGCTGGCTTGCGAGCAGGAACTCGAACGCTCGATCAAGGCCGAAGGGCAGGTGCTGCTGGGCTGGCGCGACGTCCCGATCGATCGCGACATGCCGATGTCGCCGACGGTGCGCGCCGCCGAGCCGGTGATTCGCCAGGTGTTCGTCGGGCGCGGTCCCGACGTGATGGTCACCGACGCGCTCGAGCGCAAGCTTTACGTGATCCGCAAGACGGCCAGCCACCGCATCCAGAGCCTGGATCTGAAGCACGGCAAGGAATACTTCGTGCCGTCGATGTCGGCGCGCACGATCGTCTACAAGGGCCTGCTGCTGTGCAACCAGGTCGGCCAATACTACAAGGACCTGCGGGATCCGCGCTGCGTGTCGGCGCTGGCGCTCGTGCACCAGCGCTTCTCGACCAACACGTTCCCGGCCTGGCCGCTCGCGCATCCTTATCGGATGATCGCGCACAACGGCGAGATCAACACCGTCAAGGGCAACTACAACTGGCTGCGCGCGCGCGAGGGCGTGATGGCCTCGCCGGTGCTCGGCGACGACCTGAAGAAGCTCTACCCGATCGTCTACGCCGGCCAGTCCGACACCGCGACGTTCGACAACTGCCTCGAACTGCTCGTGATGTCGGGTTACCCGATCGTGCACGCGATGATGATGATGATCCCCGAGGCGTGGGAGCAGCACACGCTGATGGATCCGAAGCGGCGCGCGTTCTACGAGTTCAACGCCGCGATGATGGAGCCCTGGGACGGCCCGGCCGCGATCGCGTTCACCGACGGCCGCCAGATCGGCGCCACGCTCGATCGCAACGGCCTGCGGCCGGCGCGTTACCTGGTCACCGACGACGACCTGGTCGTCATGGCGTCCGAGAGCGGCGTGCTGCCGATTCCCGAAAGCTCGATCGTCAAGAAGTGGCGGCTGCAGCCCGGCAAGATGTTCCTGATCGACCTCGAACAGGGTCGCATCATCGATGACAACGAGCTGAAGAACCAGCTCGCCAACAGCAAGCCTTACCGCGAGTGGATCGAGGCGGTCCGCATCAAGCTGTCCGACGTCGAGGCCAAGTCCCGCGGCGGCGGCGCGTCCGAGCCGGCCTCCTCCGCATCGCTGCTCGATCGCCAGCAGGCGTTCGGCTATACGCAGGAAGACCTGAAGTTCCTGATGCTGCCGATGGCCGCCGGCGGCGAGGAAGCGGTCGGTTCGATGGGCAACGACTCGCCGCTGGCGGTGCTGTCCAACAAGAACAAGACGCTGTACAACTACTTCCGTCAGTTGTTCGCGCAGGTGACGAACCCGCCGATCGATCCGATCCGCGAACAACTGGTGATGTCGCTGGTCTCGTTCGTCGGCCCCAAGCCGAACCTGCTCGACCTGAACACCGTCAACCCGCCGATGCGGCTCGAACTGGCGCAGCCGGTCCTCGATTTCAAGGACATGGCCAAGATCCGCCGGATCGAGGACTACACCGGCAACAAGTTCCAGTCGTACGAGCTGGACATCTGCTATCCGCTGGCCTGGGGTAAGGAAGGTATCGAGGCACGACTCGCGTCGCTGGCCGCCGAGGCCGAGGACGCCGTGCGCTCCGGCTTCAACATCCTGATCGTGTCCGATCGCCAGGTCGGCGCGGGCAAGGTCGCGATCCCGGCGCTGCTGGCTACCAGCGCGATCCACCTGCATCTGGTCGACAAGGGGCTGCGCACCAGCACCGGCCTGGTCGTCGAGACGGGTTCGGCGCGCGAGACGCATCACTTCGCGTTGCTGGCCGGTTACGGTGCCGAGGCGATCCATCCTTACCTCGCGATGGAAACGCTGGCCGAGCTGTACAAGCACGTGCCCACCGGCGCCGACGGCCAGCCGGCCAAGGGCGCGCTGACGCCCGAGTACGCGATCAAGAACTACGTCAAGGCGATCGGCAAGGGTCTGAACAAGGTGATGTCCAAGATGGGCATCTCGACCTACATGTCTTATTGCGGCGCGCAGATCTTCGAGGCGGTCGGCCTGTCGCGCGCGGCGGTCGACAAGTATTTCGCGGGGACCTCGAGCACGATCGAAGGCATCGGCGTGTTCGAGATCGCCGAGGAAGCGATCCGCCTGCACCGCGCCGCGTTCGGCGACGATCCGGTGCTGGCCAGCATGCTCGACGCCGGCGGCGAGTACGCTTACCGCATCCGTGGCGAAGACCACATGTGGACGCCCGATTCGATCGCCAAGCTGCAGCACGCGACGCGGCAGAACAGCTTCGCGACGTTCAAGGAATACTCGACGCTGATCAACGACCAGACCAAGCGGCAGATGACGCTGCGCGGCCTGTTCGAGTTCCGCTTCGACCAGCGTACGCCGGTGCCGATCGACGAGGTCGAGTCCGCGGCCGATATCGTCCGGCGTTTCGCCACGGGCGCGATGTCGCTCGGATCGATCTCGACCGAAGCGCACACGACGCTGGCGATCGCGATGAACCGCATCGGCGGCAAGTCCAACACCGGCGAAGGGGGCGAGGACGCGCGCCGCTATCGCGAAGAGATGCGTGCCGGCAAGTCCGTCATCAAGGACGGCGATACGGTCGGCAAGGTCATCGGCGAGCAGCAGATCGCGGTCGTGATGCCGCTCAAGACCGGCGACTCGCTGCGCTCGAAGATCAAGCAGGTCGCGTCGGGCCGTTTCGGCGTCACCGCCGAATACCTGTCGTCGGCCGACCAGATCCAGATCAAGATGGCGCAGGGCGCCAAGCCGGGCGAGGGCGGTCAACTGCCGGGCCATAAGGTGTCCGACTACATCGGCATGCTGCGCTACTCGGTGCCGGGCGTCGGGCTGATCTCGCCGCCGCCGCACCACGACATCTATTCGATCGAGGATCTGGCGCAACTGATCCACGACCTGAAGAACGCCAATTCGCGCGCCGGCATCTCGGTCAAGCTGGTGTCCGAGATCGGCGTCGGCACGGTCGCCGCTGGCGTGGCCAAGGCCAAGGCCGACCATGTCGTCATCGCCGGCCACGATGGCGGCACCGGTGCGTCGCCGCTGTCGTCGATCAAGCATGCCGGCACGCCGTGGGAACTGGGCCTGGCCGAGACGCAGCAGACGCTGGTGCTGAACCGCCTGCGCGGGCGCATCGTCGTGCAGGCCGACGGCCAGATGAAGACCGGCCGCGACGTCGTCATCGGCGCACTGCTGGGGGCCGACGAGTTCGGCTTCGCGACCGCGCCGCTGGTCGTCGAAGGCTGCATCATGATGCGCAAGTGCCACCTGAACACCTGCCCGGTCGGCGTCGCCACGCAGGATCCGGTGCTGCGCAAGAAGTTCGCCGGCAAGCCCGAGCACGTCGTCAACTTCTTCTTCTTCATCGCCGAAGAAGTGCGCGAACTGATGGCCAAGCTCGGCGTGCGCCGGTTCGACGAACTGATCGGCCATTCCGAATGGCTCGACATGCGCGCCGGCATCGCGCACTGGAAGGCGCGCGGCCTGAACTTCGACGCGGTGTTCCACCGCCCGGACGTGCCCGCCGACGTCGCGCGCTATCAGGTCGACGTCCAGGACCATGGCCTGGACCATGCGCTCGACCGCAAGCTGATCGAACTGTCCCGCCCGGCGCTGGATCGCGGTGAGAAGGTTTCGTTCATTCTGCCGATCAAGAACGTCAACCGCTCGGTCGGCGCGATGCTGTCCGGCGAACTGGCGCGTCTGCACGGCCACGACGGCCTGCCCGACGACACGATCCACATCCAGCTCAACGGGACGGCCGGGCAGAGCTTCGGCGCTTTCCTGGCCAAGGGCATCACGCTCGACCTGGTCGGCGCCGGCAACGACTACGTCGGCAAGGGCCTGTCGGGCGGGCGCATCGTCGTGCGGCCGACCAACGATTTCCGCGGCCGCTCCGATGAGAACATCATCGTCGGCAACACGGTGATGTACGGGGCGATCGAGGGCGAGTCGTTCTTCTCCGGCGTGGCCGGCGAGCGCTTCTGCGTGCGCAATTCCGGCGCCACGGCCGTCGTCGAAGGCACGGGCGACCATGGCTGCGAGTACATGACCGGCGGCACCGTCGTCGTACTGGGCGGCACCGGGCGCAACTTCGCTGCCGGCATGTCGGGCGGCATCGCTTATGTCTATGATCCGGACAAGTCTTTCGCCGATCGCTGCAACATGGCGATGGTCGCGCTCGAGCCGGTGCTGTCGACGTCTGATCAACTGGCCACGATCGAGCCGGCGATCTGGCACGGCGGCGAGTGCGACGAGATCATCCTCAAGGGTCTCGTCGAGAAGCACTTCCGACTGACCGGCAGCGAGCGCGCCCGTGACATCCTCGATCGCTGGGATCTCGCGCGTGGCCAGTTCGTCAAGGTCTTCCCGACCGAGTACAAGCGGGCGCTCGGCCAGTTGAACGCCTCGGCGCAAGCCAGCTTTCCCGAGAAGAAACAGACGGCCTGATCCGGCGGCCCGGTAGCCGCCGATCCGCGCGATGCGCGCGATCCGGCTGCCGGCCCCGAACGGACGCTGCGCGCGGCTTGGGGTTCTGAGACAACGGACGTTCTGGGCGGACCGCCGCCGGGATGTCGCTTTCGAGACGGATGGAATATCGATGGGTAAGGTAACGGGGTTTCTGGAGTTCGCGCGTCTGCACGAGGCATCCGAGGCGGCGACGAGCCGGGTCGGCCATTACCGCGAATTCGTCGCGCACCTGACCGACGCCGAAGCGTCGCAGCAGGGCGCGCGCTGCATGGATTGCGGCATTCCGTTCTGCCAGACCGGATGTCCGGTCAACAACATCATTCCGGACTGGAACGATCTCGTCTTCCGCGGGCAGTGGAAGGAGGCGCTCGACGTCCTGCACTCGACCAACAACTTTCCGGAGTTCACCGGCCGCGTGTGCCCGGCGCCATGCGAGGCCGCCTGCACGCTGAACATCAACAGCGACGCGGTCGGCATCAAGTCGATCGAACACGCGATCGTCGACAAGGGCTGGGAGATGGGTTGGATCACGCCGGCCGTGATCGCCAACAAGACCGGCAAGAAGGTCGCCGTCGTCGGCGGCGGCCCCGCGGGCTTGGCCTGCGCGCAGCAACTGGCGCGCGCCGGCCATGCGGTGACGCTGTTCGAGAAGAACGATCGCGTCGGCGGCCTGCTGCGCTATGGCATTCCCGAC
This sequence comes from Pseudomonadota bacterium, assembly GCA_029779435.1. GTDB lineage: Bacteria > Pseudomonadota > Gammaproteobacteria > Burkholderiales > Burkholderiaceae_E > JAKPAM01. Next base: position 37,028 of record JAKPAM010000179.1, read on the forward strand.
TTCAAGATGGAGAAGTCGCACATCGACCGCCGCGTCGCGCAGATGAAGGCCGAAGGCGTCGAGTTCCGCACGGGGGTGCTGGTCGGCCCGAAAGCGCTGCCGGCGGGCATCAACAACTTCTCCACGCAGCATGTGACGCCCGAGCAGTTGCTGGCCGAGTTCGATGCCGTCGCGCTGACCGGCGGCTCCGAAGTGCCGCGCGATCTGCCGGTGCCCGGCCGCGAACTCGACGGCGTGCACTTCGCGATGGACTTCCTGCCGCAGCAGAACAAGGTCGTCGCCGGCGATGCAGTGCCGAACCAGATCACCGCGACCGGCAAGCACGTCATCGTCATCGGCGGCGGCGACACCGGCTCGGACTGCGTCGGCACCAGCAACCGCCATGGTGCGCTGTCGGTCACCCAGTTCGAATTGATGCCGCAGCCGCCGGCCAGCGAGAACAAGCCGCTGACGTGGCCGTACTGGCCGATCAAGCTGCGCACCTCGTCGTCGCACGAAGAAGGCTGCGAGCGCGACTGGGCCGTGACCACCAAGCGCTTCGAGACCGACGGCGACGGCAAGGTCAAGCGCCTGATCGCCGCGCGCGTCGAGTGGACGAAGGACCCGGCCACCGGCCAGATGAAGATGACCGAGGTGGCCGAGTCCGAGTGGGAGATGCCGGCCGACCTCGTGCTGTTCGCGATGGGATTCGTCGCGCCGGCCGCGCCGGTGCTAGACGCGTTCGGCGTCGCGCGCGACGGCCGTGGCAACGCCAAGGCCGATACCGACGGCGCGGGCTGCTACGCGACCAACGTGCCCCGGGTGTACGCGGCCGGCGACATGCGCCGCGGCCAGTCGCTGGTCGTCTGGGCGATCCGAGAAGGGCGGCAGTGCGCGCGGGCAGTGGATGAGTTCTTGATGGGGACGAGCGAGCTGCCGCGCTGAGAGGCAGGGCGCTCTTGCCCCTTACGGGGTGTCCCTGGCCCTATACGTCTTTCCAAGGGTTGATGACAGTCACACCAGCCGCTTCGTAGGGCAAGGTATCGCGTGATGCCACGATGAAGCCCCGCGATGCTGCAACAGCCGCTATGTAACCGTCTGGTGTCGGGAAGCCACGCCCGCCGTTCTCGGCCGTCACGGCCAGATCGGCGTAGTGGCGCGCTGCATCCGTGTCGAACGGCAGCACCCGATCCTTGAACAACTCCAGCAGTTCGTTCAGGGCACGGTCGAGCAGGCTCTTGCGCTTGCCCGCCGGCGGCGCCCGGATGCATCCGCACAAGCGATGAACTCCACGCCCCTTCCTGCCCTGGCGTCTCGCCCTCCTGGCTTCCATCCGCGCCCCGCGGTCCTGGCTCACGTCGCGCAGGTAACGCGCCACGCTGACCCCCTCCCTCTTGGCGCTTGCCCCGAGTCAGCCGGCCCAATAGGCCGGGTTGCCCATCAGCAGGCTGGCGCCGGCACGATAGACCGCCGCGACGAGGTCGTCGAAGTCGTCGTCTCGGATGGGTGCTGCGTCTGTCATCAGCCAGCCTCCTCGGGATCGATCGCGCGGGGAGGGGTTTCCGCGGTCGATGAACGCGCCTGGCGGTCTCCGCGCCTGGCGTCCTCGTCGGCCGATCACACCACAGGAACGGTGCGAGCGCATCGTACGTCCTGATTATTCGGGACGTACGACGAGAGTCATGATGTCAGGCGATGCTGGCTTTGCGCAGGATCTGGTACAGCTCGTCCTTCAGATGCAGCTTGCGCTTCTTCAGGGTCTCGATCTCCTCGTGCGTCGCGGATTCGAGTCGCGCCTCCATGTTTTTGATCTTCTGGTCCATCTCGTTGTGCTTGTCGAACAGGCGGACGAAGTGCGGATCGCAGGTCTTCAACTGGGTGATCAGGTCGCGGAACTCAGGAAACATCGGGTAGCGCCTCCTTGGGTCGAACGGCCAGGAAAGGTCCTGGCTCTGGCTTGATTCTAGACAAGGACGGCGGGCAGGGCAGCGACCTGGATCAAGGAGGTATCGCCAACGTGGCTACCGCGGCGCGCAAGTCCGTGCCGGGCGCGGTCGTCTATGGCCGTGCCGGTCTGGCCGCGCCTGGCATGATCAAGCTGCTCGGTATTGCCCAGGACATCGTCCGGGACAGCACCGCCGCATCAATTCGAGAAATGCGGGTCGGATTCCCAAGGATTGAGCAGCGAGAGCCCATGACCGAGGAAGTCTTGCGTATTTCGGGTGACGATCGTCATTCCGTGTACGAGGGCTGTCGCCGCGATCAAGGCATCCATCTCCGGCATGCGATCGGGAACCTGCAATGCGGCGCAGCGCACGCCGATTTCTTCTGTCACGGCAATCAGCCGAGGAGCGAACAGGGCGCGCAGGCTCGTGAACCAGGCCCGCAAATGGATTCCTTGTGCTTTGTCGCGACGCTCCATCGAGAGGACGCCTACCTCCAACTCGTAGAGGCTGATGACGGAAAGGTGTTGGTGCTCCAGGGGAACGGTGGATGCCCAGGCGCGAACGGCGGTGGAGGGATCTCTCTTGCCGGGGCGCAACTCGGAGACGACATTGGTATCGAGCAGGTACATCACTCATTCGGACCCGAAATCAGGAACGCGTCGACGTCCGGTTCGGTGTCGCGACGGAAGGGGGAGACTCGCGCCCATCGTGCCGGGCAACTTGTCCATGGCGTCCAGCAGCGTGGGTCCTGACGTTGCGCCAGTCAGACGCCGATACTCGGCGACGGTGATCAATACATGAGCGGGTTGACCGCGATCGGTGATGAATACGGGACCGTCGGCTGCCGCTTGCTTGGCTGCGGCGACGTCGCGTGTGAACTCTCGACTCGAAACGGTTTTCATCGCGCAAGCCTCTCGAGGAGAGTGGGTTGACGAAGGGTGATTGCTTGTATGTTAAAGCATAAAACTACAAATACGTACATATGGTCAACGGATCCACATACGGCACTTTACGAACTGACGAGGGCATGCTCGTCGGGAGCACTCATGCGCTGCTGGCTCTCGGCGTATCGCTCGGCCAGCCGCGCTGCCGAGATGGCCATTTGGCCAAAGCGGTCGGCTCGATCAGGATGCGCCCAGCATGTCTTGCGATGAAGTCGGCGATCAACTGGGCGTCGACGTGGGTTCCGCCCGGCTGGCTTCCCGCGGTCGCCGATCTTGATGGTGCTGTCCCTTCCTCTCGCGATGTCAGCCGCAGCCCATGCGAAGCACCAGCGCGACCAGGTCGGATTGCCGGTGGGTTCGGGTCTTGCGCATCGCGTGCACGATGTGGACGCGGATCGTATTGATCGTTACGCCTAGCGCTTCGGCGATACGATCCAACGGCTGGCCGCCGGCCAGCAGCGCCGCCACGCGTCCTTCGGCGGGGGTAAGGTCGAACATGGCGGCGACGAACGCCGCGTCGGGGGCCGAGGTGACGCCGGGATGGACGACCGACATCAGGATGACCGGCTGCGAACCGAACGCGCCGAGGCTTTGCTCGGGCACCATTCGCCACAACGTGCAAAGGGCTGCCGTCGAGTGCCCGTCTTGGTCATGATCGCGCGCAATTGAGCGCAAATCGTGCCGATCGATACGCCGCGCGGCACGATATCGACGCCGCCATCAACACGGCGGGTAATGTCCTTCGAAACGCTGGACGCCATCGCAAGTGCGCCCCTCCATCGCTCCGCGAGTCTCTGACGAATCGCTAACGAAACGACGGCAAACCCAAAAACTAATTGCTTGACGTCGATATCGCTACGTATCGAAAATTATTCCCATTCGCTTGTGCGTTTCCCTTTTCTTTTCATTGGTTCTGCCAATCATTCGCACTTAGGTGGGAATCTTCCTCATTCTGGCGGTTTGAATCTCGTGCTTGCTTGTCAACGAAAGAGGCGTGGACGTCGGGTTACGGTCCGTGCGGCGCTGGCGGCCGTGTCGCTTCTCGCGCTGATGGCCGGATGCGGTGGTGGCGGTGGTTCGGCCGACACGGTTTCCGGCATCGCCGCGCCCGCGCCATCGGAGCTGTCCGCGGCCGCCGAACTGGGCAAGGCGATCTTTGCCGATACGTCGCTGTCCGAGCCCGGCGGCATGTCATGTCAGACCTGTCATCAACCCGACAAGGGGCACGCGACGAACGACGTCGTGCAGACCGGCGTGGTGACCGGGCATGCCGGGACGCGCAACGCTCCGTCGATCGGTTATCTCAAGTACAGCCCGAATTTCGCGTACACCGACGATGGCCCTACCGGTGGCTTCTTTCGCGACGGGCGCGCGATGACGTTCACGGCCCAGGCGCGCGAGCCGTTCGTCAATCCCGACGAGATGGCGAATCCCGATGCGGCATCGGTCGTCGCCAAGGTCAAAGCCGCCGCTTATGCCGATCGGTTCAAGGCGGTATGGGGGAGCGGCGTCTTCGATGACGTGCAGAACGCCTACGACAAGATCACCGTATCGCTGGCCGCTTATGAGCGCGAGGAAGCCGGGTTCGCTCCTTTCACGTCCAAGTTCGACTACTGGCGCTCGGGCAAAGCTTCGCTGACCGATCGCGAGTTGCAGGGATTGGCACTGTTCAATGATCCGCAGAAGGGTAATTGCGCGGCCTGCCACCCGAGCACGGGGCCCGATGCGCGCACGCCGCCGCTGTTCACGGACTTCACGTATGACAACCTGGGATTGCCGCGGAATCCGGCGATTCCCGCCAACGCGGACCCCGACTACTTCGATCTGGGCCTGTGCGGGCCCGTGCGGACCGATATCAGCGATCCGACGCTCTGTGGCGCGTTCAAGGTGCCCACGCTGCGCAACATCGCGCTGACCGCTCCTTATTTCCACAACGGCGTGATAGCGACGCTGCGCGACGTGGTCCGCTTCTACGTGACGCGCGATACGTCACCCGAACTCTGGTATCCGGTCGGCGCCGGCGGCGAAGTCCGCAAGTACGACGACCTGCCTGCCCGTTACCACGGCAATGTCAACGTCACCGAAGTGCCGTACGACCGGCCGCTCGGCGGCACGCCCGCGCTGGACGACGACGAGATCGATCAGGTGGTCGAGTTCCTGCGCACGCTGACCGACGGTTATCAACCTTGAATATCGATCCTCGAGTCCTGCCCATGTCCCTGTCGAGCTTGCCTGATTCTCCGATGCGATCGCGCTCGATGCGATCGGCCTTCGGCGGCGCTGCCGTCGTCGTGGCGCATCTGCTGGCCGCCGGGCCGGCGATCGCGCAATCCGCGCCGTCGAGCGAAGCCGAGTTGCGCGCCCAGGTGCGCGCATTGACCGAGCAGGTCCAGCGCCTGACGACGATGGTCGAGCAGTTGCAGAAGAAGACCGAGCAGGTCGACGAGAAGACCGAGGCCCTGGCCACCCAGCAGGAAGCGGCTGGCGCGCGCCCGGTGCCCGGTGGTGCCGGGCCTGTCGGCAGGGTGCCCGGTATCGCAACCGGTTCGACGGCCGCGGTCCCGGGCAGCGCGACGGCCGGTGCGACGGCCAACCCACCGGCCTCCGCAGCCGCCGACGCGGCGTTGCTTCCCTCGAGCCTCGGCGGCGCTGTCGGGCAGGTTTCGGTGTTCGGCTACGGCGAGATCAACTACAACCGTCCTCACAGGGATCCGAGCCAGTCGCAGGTGACCGTGCGGCGCGCGGTGCTCGGCTTCGGGTATCGCTTCAGCGACCGGCTGAGGATGGTGTCCGAGTTCGAATGGGAGAACGCCGTCGTATCGGCCAGTGATCCCGGCGAAGTCGAGGTCGAGCAGCTCTACCTCGACTACGGCCATAGCGCGCGCCTGAACGTCAAGGCGGGCCTGTTCCTGATGCCGATCGGCCTGCTCAACGACATGCACGAGCCGACGCGCTACTACGGCGTCGAGCGCAACGACGTCGAGACGCGCGTGATTCCCACGACATGGCGCGAGGTCGGCGTGGGTGTCTATGGGTATCTCGACAACGGGCTGTACTACGACGTCGGCGTGACCAGCGGCTTCAACATGAGCAAGTGGGATGCGGTCGAAGGGCCGGCCGCGCCGTTGGCGACGATCCATGGCGAGGGCGCGCAGGCGGCGGCCGGCAGCGGCGCCGTCTATGCGGCGCTGCGCTACAACGTGCCGGGCCTGCGGCTCGGCACGGGCGTCTGGAGCGGTAGTTCCGCGCAGCGCAACGGGGCGTTCAAGGCGGGTGACACGGCCCTGGACCTGTCGGGCTTGCGCGGCCGGGTCACGTTGTGGGACGTGCATGCGGTCTGGCAGCCGGGTCGATGGGATCTGCGGGCGTTGTACGCGCGCGGCACGATCGGCAATGCCGGCGCGATCAACGATGCGCTGTCGGCGCCTGCGGTCGGGCAGACCGGCGGCTTCGTGCCCAGTTCGTTCGATGGCTGGTATCTGCAGGCCGCTTATGACGCGTGGCGATCGGGCGACTTCTCGCTGAAGCCGTTCGCGCGATGGGAGCGCTACAATCTGCAGCGCGGCATGCCCGCCGCCTATGCGTCGTTTCGGGACCCGTTGCTCAACGAACGGGTGATCACCGTGGGCGCGAGCCTGTTCGTGACGCGCAATGCCGTGATCAAGACCGACTATCAGTGGTATCAGGCGGACGCCCGGCGCAGCCGGCTCAACGTCGGACTCGGGTACGCGTTCTGATGCGCGGATCACGGTTCTGTGCGGCAGCGCTGCTGGTTCTGCACGGGGCCTGGTCGCGCGCCGACGTCGTTCATCTCGATCCGGCGGCGTTCGTCGAGTCGCGGATCGGCGCGGAGGCGCCCGCGCAGGCGCTCTGGCTGACCCGCGACGTGCAGGCCCGGATCGCGCGCGTGCTCGGCCATCCTTATCCGCAGGCACGGCTGCGCTATTGGCGAAGCGAGCGCGGAATGGCATTCGTGCTCGACGAGATCGGCAAGGAGTTTCCGATCACGGCCGGTTTCGCTGTCCGGAACGGACGGCTCGTCGATGCCCGCCTGCTCGTCTATCGCGAGAGTCGCGGCCAGGAGATCGGCCAGAGCGCGTTCCTGCGCCAGTTCGATGGCGTCGGGCTGACGCCGTCGCTCGATCTCGACAAGGAGATCGATGGCATCACCGGCGCGACGATGTCCGTCGACGCGATGAAGCGGATGGCCCGCGTCGCATTGCTGCTGGCCGGACAGATCGAGGGCGGCGCTGGCCGCTGACCCGCGTGGACCACGGCCGCTTCCCCGATCGCCATCGCTATGGCCGTGTTCCGACCCCTGCCTATGGTCGCCGCCGCTGGCTGCGGGCCGTGCATCGCTGGTGTGGTCTCATTGCGGGGATCGGTGTGTTGTGGCTGGGCGCGACGGGCGTCGCCTTGTCGCTGTCGGATGCGATGGGGTTGAGCGCGCGCCCGCTGCCCCCCGCTGTGCAGCGATGGTTCTATGGCCTCGAGGCGCATCCGCCGGTCGTCGTGCGTCGTGACGGCCACGAGCTGTCGTCGCTGGCACCGCGCGAATGGTCGTTCGATGGGCATCGGATCGAGCAGGCGCCGGGCGACCCCGTGGAGGTATTGCGCGGGGGCGGCGGGTGGTATGCGATCGGCCGCGACGGCGTGCTGTTGTTGTCGGATGACGGCGAGGTCATCGATCGCGTGATGGCGGCGTCGCTCGGCCTCGGACGCCTGGCGGGTGCCACTCTGGTGGCGGCTGGCGTCTGCGTGCGCGATGAAGCCGCCCGCGAGCGCTGCACGGATGATGGCGTGACATGGTCGCCACGCGAGGCCGGCGCCGCGCACGAAGGATCGGTCCGGGAGGGTTCCGGGCGCGATGCGGCGGAGGCGCGCACCCGATCGCCATCCGCGGCGATCGGGACCGGCGGCGCAGGTGCCTCTGTTGCCATCACCGCTGCCGCTGTCACCGCTGCTGCCGCGACCGCCGCCGCGCCCGAGGCCATCACGGCCGAGCGCTTGATCCAGGATCTGCATGCGCTGCGATTCCTGGGGGGCTTCGCCGATATGCTCGCGGCGCTGTTCGGCCTGGCGTTGATCGTGCTGGGCGTGACGGGGCTGTGGACGGCGATCCGGCCTGGCCGGCGCCCTGGTCGGGCGGGGCGTCCTCGTTGAGCGAGGCCTGATCCTCTGACTCCGGGGGCTTCTCGTGTCCGGGGGGCCCGCCGCACCCGGCAAGCGTTTTGCGCACTGCAACCTCTGCACGCCCCGCACGGCAGGGCTAACATAGCCCGATTGCAGCCCGTCGCCCGGCGAGCCGGCCGTGTGCTGTCGACACCCCAGGCATCTACGAGGAGACACCCCGATGCACGAACTCGTCATCCGTGGCGGCACGCTGATCGACGGAACGGGCGCGCCGCGGCGCATCGCCGACGTCGCGATCGACAACGGCCGGATCACCGCCGTCGGCGACGTGCCGCAGCGCGGCCAGAGCGAGATCGATGCGACCGGCCTGCTGGTCACTCCCGGCTTCGTCGACATCCACACGCACTACGATGGCCAGGCGACCTGGGATTCGACGCTGACGCCGTCAAGCTGGCACGGCGTGACGACGGCGATCTTCGGCAACTGCGGTGTCGGCTTCGCGCCGGTCAAACCCGGCGCCACGGATTTCCTGATCAACCTGATGGAAGGCGTCGAGGACATCCCGGGCACCGTGCTCAACGAGGGCGTGACGTTCAACTGGGAGTCGTTTCCCGAGTACCTGGACGAACTGGCGCGCCGGCCGCGCACGATGGACATCGGCGCGCAGGTGCCGCACGCGGCGCTGCGTTTCTACGTGATGGGCGAGCGCGGCGCCGACTACCAGGCGATACCCACCGAGGACGAGGCGGCGCGGATGGGCGATCTGCTCGAAGAGGCGCTAAGGGCTGGCGCCTTCGGATTCTCGACGTCGCGCACGACCAAGCACAAGGCGCGCGACGGGCGGCTGGTACCGACGCTCGGTGCCGACGAGCCCGAATTGTTCGCGCTCGCGCTGGCGATGAAGCGCGCGGGCCGGGGCGTGCTCGAAGTCAACTCCGACTGGGGGCAGGGCGAGTTCGAGATCCTGCGCGACGCCGCGCGGCTCGCGCAGCGGCCGTTGTCGTGCCTGCTGCTGCAATACCACCAGGCGCCCGAGCGCTGGCGCGACGTGATGGACGGCATCGCCGACGCGCGCCGCGAGGGGATCGAGGTCTCGGCGCAGGTCGCGACGCGGCCGGTCGGCGTCATCATGAGCCTGGACACCACGGTCAACCCGTTCGGCTCGCACCCGACGTGGGTGCATGAGCTGGCGCCGCTGCCGCATGCCGAGCGCGTCGCGCGGCTGCGCGGCGATGCCGCGCTGCGCGAGCGTCTGCTGGCCGATACACCCAAGAGTCACTGGCTCGCCGAGCGGCTGGCGATCGCCTACCCGATCGGCGACGTGCCGGACTACGAGCCGGCTCCGGAGCGGAGTGTCGCATCGTTGGCCCGGGCCGAAGGCAAGACGTTATGGGCCAAGGCGCTCGAGCTGCTGCTGGAGGATGACGGCAACGGTTTGCTGATGCACCCGTTCGAGAACTACCACGCGGGCAACATGGACGTCGTGCGCGAGATGCTCGTCAATCCGTTCAGCGTCGTCAGCGGCAGCGATGCGGGAGCGCACGTCAGCACGATCTGCGACGCCAGTTCGCCGACGTCGCTGCTCGTGCACTGGGGCCGTGACCGCCGTCGCGGCGAGGGCCTGGACCTGGAGTTCGTCGTGCACAAGCAGACGCAGGGCAACGCGCTGTCGTATGGCCTGACCGACCGGGGCGTCGTCGCGCCGGGCATGCGCGCGGACCTGAACATCATCGATTTCGACCGGTTGCAGTTGTGCAAGCCGCAGGTGGTGGCGGATTTGCCGGCAGGCGGTCGCCGTTTCATCCAGCGGGCACGCGGTTACCGGCACACGTTCGTCGCGGGCGTCGAGACGCTGCGCGACGATGAACTGACCGGCGCGCTGCCTGGTCGCCTGCTTCGCGCCGGTACCCTGGAGACGCACCATGCATGACCTGTTGATCCACAACGCGCTGATCGTCGACGGCACCGGCCACGAGCCCTTCATGGGCATGCTGGCCGTGACCGACGGCCGTATCAGCTTCATCGAGCCCGAAGCCGATCCGTTGCCTGACGCGCGCGAGATCATCGACGCCGACGGCAAGGCGTTGATGCCCGGCATCATCGACGGCCATACCCACTACGATGCGCAGATCACCTGGGATCCGCTGGTCGATCCGTCGCCGTCGCTGGGCGTGACCACGGTCGTCATGGGCAACTGCGGCTTCACGATCGCGCCGTGCCGGCCCGCCGACCGGGACCTGACGATGCGCAACCTGACGCAGGTCGAAGGCATGTCGCTGCAGGCGCTGCGCGATGGCGTGCGTTGGGAGTTCGAGAGCTTCCCCGAATATCTGGCCATGCTCGAACGGCGCGGCGTCGGTCCCAATGTCGCGGCGTTCATCGGTCATTCGGGGCTGCGCACTTATGTGATGGGAGAAGCCGCGACGCAGCGCGCCGCCAACGACGACGAGATCCGGCAGATGGCCGATATCGTTCGCGAAGCGATGCGGGCGGGGGCGATCGGCCTGGCGTCGACGACCAGCGAGGCGCACAACGGCGACAACGCGATACCGATGCCGTCGCGGCTCGCCGACGACCGAGAGATGCTCGCGCTGACCGGCGCGATGGGCGAGACGGGCCACGGCCTGTTCATGCTCACCGGCGGTTCGAAGACCACGCTCGATGCGGTCGAGCAGATCGCCGAGCATAGCGGCCGTCCGATCCGGCTGGTCTGGGGGTTTCTCGACAATCCGGCTCGCCCCGGTGGCGCGCTCAAGAACCTGCAACGGGCCGCGCAGATCCGCGAGCGCGGCCGGCGGCTCTACCCCGAGGTCTCGTGCGCGCCGCTGACGATGGACTTCACGCTGCGCAACGCTTACCCGCTCGAAGGGTATGGCGCGTGGGAGCCGGCGATGACGGCGGATGAGGCCGATCTCGCCGCCGTCTATCGTGATCCGCTGTTCCGTGAGCGGATGAAGGAAGAGCTCGAGCGCTTCAAGGGGCGGCGGCTGTTCAATAGCGATTGGGAAAAGGTCACGGTGTCCGAAGCCACCAGCGACGCCAACCGCGCGCTCGAAGGCCGGTCGATCGCCGAGCTGGCGGCCGAGCGCGGCCAGCATCCGCTGGACACGATGCTGGATATCGGCCTGGCCGAAGATCTCGGAACCTTGTTCGAGGCCAAGCTGCTGAACTCCGATGAGACGGCGGTCGGCGAACTGATCTCGGATCCCGACGCTTATATCGGCCTGTCCGATGCGGGTGCGCATCTGAGCTTCCTATGTGATGCAGGGTTCGGCCTGCATCTGCTCGGCCGTTGGGTGCGCGAGTTGCAAAGGCTGTCGCTGGCTCAGGCCGTGCACAAGCTGACCGGGCAGCCAGCGCAGATCATGGGCATCACCGATCGCGGCGAGCTGGCGGTCGGCAAGGCGGCCGATCTGCTGTGGTTCGATCCGGCGACCGTCGGGCGCGGCGCGAAGCGGCGCCTGCATGATCTGCCCGGTGGCGTGGCGCGCGTGACGACGCCGGGGCTCGGCGTGCGGGGCGTGTGGGTCAACGGCGTGCGGATGGTCGACAGCGACGGTGTCGTGCGCGCGGATCGTCTGCCGGGGCGGGTGTTGCGGGAGTTCGCGGCTTAGGGTTCTGTTGTTGGCGTTCGACCTTTGGATGGGCGTGTCACGGGGGCGCCGCCGTGATGCCCTCACGCAAAGGTCGAACGCCACATTCCCTGCACTCAGCGTCACCGTCGTGACAAACTTGCGCAAAAGCCGAACCAGGATCGAGGACGGATGGAAGGCGTAAGAATCGACAAGTGGCTATGGGCCGCGCGCTTCTACAAGACGCGCAGCCTCGCGCAGACGGCGCTCGAGCGGGGTCAGGTGCTGGTTGGCGACGAGCGGGTCAAACTGTCGCGGCCGGTGCGCGAGGGCGACGAGGTGCGGATCCGGATCGGCGGTATCGACCGTACCGTCAAGGTCCTGGCGCTGTCCGAACAGCGCGGCCCGGCCAGTGTGGCGCAGACGTTGTACCAGGAAACGCAGGATTCGATCACCCGGCGGGTCGCCGAGATCGCCCGCCGCGCGTTGGTCGCCGAGCCCGCGCATGCGATCGAAGGCGGCCGGCCGACCAAGCGGGATCGGCGGCACCTCGAACGATGGCACGGCACGGACGAGTAGGCTGCCGTCGCGCATGCGACCCAAGGTCGCGGGCCCTCACTCGCGGAACAGGCCGCTAGCGTCCCAGCAACGTCCGGCTCAAGCGGTCGAACGCCATCGTCGGCAGCGCAGCGATGTCGCGCACGATGATCGCATTGTCGTAGTAGCTGGCCGCCGCGTCATCGCCGACGCCGATGCCCACCAGCTCGACACCCTGGTCCCGCAAGCGGCGGATCCTTAGCGTCAGGTCGCTCTGCAGCACCTGGCGATGGCCGTCGCCGGTGACAGGGTGCCCGTCCGACAGGACGAACATCACGTGCCGCTCGCCGCGCCGCGCGATCAGGCGTTCGGCGGCCCAGGCCAGCGCCTCGCCGTCCGGATTCTGGTCGCCGCAGCGCATCTCGACGACGCCCGAAGGATCGTCGACGGCGAACGATTTGAACACCTGCAGGTCCAGCCGCTCGACGAAGCGGTTGAACGGCCGCATGTCGACGCCGCGCGCCGCCGCCTGCTGGTAATGTTCGCGCATCGCCGCGTCGACGATCGAACTGAAGCCCAGGATCTCGAACGGATAGCCGAGCCGGCCCAGCGCGGTCGCCATCGCCGCCGTGCACAGCTTGGCGATGCGCAGCTTGTCGCCGGCCATCGAGGCGCTCAGGTCGATCAGGATCGAGATCGCCAGGTTGCGGCTGGGCAGCGGCCGTTCGATGCGAAACGGCGTGCGGTAGCTCGGCTGCGCGGCGAGGCGTCCGAGGGCGGCCGGATGGATGCGGCCGCGTTCCTGTTCGTAGCGCCACGCATTCGGCGCCTCGGCCTTCAGCGCGCGTTCGAGCTTCTCGGCGAGCCGGCCGGTGGCCTTGAGCGCATCGCGCCGCAATGCGACCCACGCGGCGCGGTCGCCACGTCCCGAATGATCGACGACGCGGTCGAACTCGCGCGTCAGCGGGATCGAATACAGCGCGGTCGGCGTGCGCCGTGCCCGGGCCGCGCGCACGGCCGCCTCGATCGCGGCCCCGGTGGCCTGCCCCTTCGGCGGGGCGCGGGTCGCCAGCGGATCGATCAGCGAATCGAGGTCGGGTTCGAACTGCGTCAGATCCGGTGGGGGCGGGTCGCCTTCGTCATCATCGTGGCCGTCGTCGTCGAATGTCAGCGCATCGTCCTGCAGGGTGTCGGCATTCGTCTGCTCGTCGGCCAACGCAACCGCGTCATCGTTGCCGGCTGGCGGCCCCTCGTCCAGGTCGATCCGCGCGCTGAGCTGGTTGTTCCGCGCGTCCTGCTGCAGGCGCTGCACGATCCGCACCAGCGCCAGGGCCGCCTCGGCGCTCTCGGCCGAGCTGCGCGACGTTCGCGCCGCTTCCAGCAACGGTTCGCTCAGGCGCAGCGCTTCTCGCAGCAGCGGCTCGCGGGCGAGCACGCGGGCCAGCCGCGCCGCGCGTGCCGCGTGCCCGGTCGGGGCCGCGACGATCGGGGCGTCGCCAGTGTCCGGGTCGCCCCACAGCGTTCGTCCGATGGCGTCGAGATAGCGCACCTCCCAAGGTACCAGCGGCCCGCTCGCGAGCAGCCGTCGCCGTTCGGCGTCGCGCCGCGCGCGCAGGAAGCGCGCGGCGCCGGGGTGCGTGATCAACAGGCGGCGCGCGCAGCGATGATCGTCGATGACCTGTCCGATCGCGCGGGCCATCACGCCGGGCAGGCGGCGCAGCGGACCGGCGGATGCATGCTGGCGGCGCGCGATCAGCAGGTCGACGGTGCCGATCATCCGGTCGAGCGTCTCGTCGAGCAGCATCGATTCGGGCAGCACGATGCCGCTGCGATCGAGGCGCGCCGGGGGACCGGCGAAGGTCACGGCCAGCGTGTAGTCGCCGCTGACGACGCGCGCGATCTTCTCCAGCACGGCGCGCGGATGGCGGCCGGGACTGTGCGGCGTGCCGTGCTGGCCTTTCATCGCCTGGGGGGAGCGAGACCGCGGGGCTGAGCGCTTAGCGCGCCGGCAGCCGGTGCGCGATCAGGCCGCGCACGACGTCGGCATCGGACGGATTGATCTTCGCGAAGATCACCGGTCCGGCCGCGCGCAACGGATCCTGATGGCGTGCGGTCAGCAGCGCCCAATCGAGCAGGCGGCGCGTCGAGAACGTGCAGCTCAGCTCCTGGCGCTCGAACGCCTGGCGGCAGTCGGCAGCGACCAGCGTCATCGCCTGGATCGTCGCGGCATCCAGCAGGCCCTTCATCCGGGCGTTCAGCAGCTTGCGCTCCTGGGCCGTCGACAGGTAATCGATGTGGTAGATGCGCCAGCGATCGAGAAACGCTTCGTTCAGCGGATTGGCACCCAGGTACAGATGCCGGTACTCGCCCATCGCGCCGGCCGTGTTCGCGGTGGCGAACAGGCGGAAGCGCGGATGCGGCGCGATGATCTCGTTGCCCTTTTCCTTGAGCAGCAGCCTTCCTTGCGGCTCGAGCACGGCGGTCAGCACCGCGAGGATCGCCGGTTCGGCGAAATCGATCTCGTCGACGATCAGCCATGCGCCGGTCTTCAGTGCGAACGGCAGCACGCCGTCGATCCACTCGGTCTCGCCGCCCTTGACGGTCCACAGGCCGACGAAATCCGAGACGGTCGTCTGCCCGTTCATATTGGCGCGCAGCACCGGTTGGCGCACGCGTGCGGCGATCTGCTCGATGAAGCTCGTCTTGCCCGCGCCAGTATGGCCGATCAGCAGCAGGCGCCGGTTTTCGGTGATGTCCTCGATCGCGTCGTGATAGCGCGGATCGAAGATGTGATGCCGATCCAGCGGCGGGACGAGATCGCCGCCGGGGCCGGGTTCGAACAGGCTGGCGCCGACCCGGATCGGCGCTGGACGGGCGGCGCGGCGATTGGCGGTGCGTGCTTCAGAGTTGGCGGCTCGTCGTTCGGAGCGAGGGGGGGCGGAGCGGGCGGGGTGGGAGGAGGGCATCGGAATTCATGCAGGCGACCGGCGATCAAGCTCCCAGTCTACCGGGGCGCGGACGGCAGCATCGCTGATGCCGTCGATGCCGATGCCAATCAGGCTGATGAAGCCCGGGCTACCTTGTCCGCGTGCGACCGGGTTGCGGCCCGCTGGCGGCCAGGGTGACGATGCCGACGAACGAAAGCAGGCCCACGGCTGCCAGTGGCCAGCCATAGTCACCGGTGCGTTCGTGCAGCATGCCGATCGCGCCGGGGCCGAGCACGACGCCGAACACCGCGAAGAAGCGGCTCAGCGCATAGAGCCGCGCGTACGCCTCGATGCCGAATACCTCGGTCAGCAGGATCGACTGCAGCGTGACCATGTTGCCGATCGTCGAGCCGAACAGCGCGATCGCCGCGACCAGCGTCACGGCCGACGGCGCGACGCCCGCCGCCGCCAGTGCGAGTCCTTGCGTGGCCAGCAGTCCCATGATGAACGCGCGTGCCGACATGCGCTTGAGCGCGGCCACGGCGATCACGCGCGCGCCGACGCTCGCGGCGGCCATGATCGCGATCGCCAGGCCGGCCAGGCTCGCGTCGCCGGTCCGTTCGATGACCAGGTTGTAGACGTGCGTCATGCCGCCGACCTGCGCCGCCATGCCGAACAGGAACGACAGCGTCGAGACCCAGTAGAAGCGCGTGCGCAGCGCGATGTGATAAGGGATCGACGGCGAGGCGGTGGACGCGCCGGCGGCCCTACGATCCTCGCCGCCTTGCCCGCCTTGCCCGCCTTGCCCGCCTTGCCCGCCTTGTTTGCCTTGTTTGCCGCCGTTGCCGTTGCTGGCGTCACTCTCATCATCCTCGCCCAGCGCGCGCAGACCCTTGTCCCGCGGCCATGAGCGCAGCAGGCCCCAGATCATCGGCAGCACCAGCGCCAGCAGCGCGGCGCCCAGCCACGGTCCGGCCTGCCCGAGCCCGATACCGGTGACCAGCATCGCGCTCGGCGGCGTGACGACGATCGCCCCCATCGAGTTGCCGGTCGCGGCGATCGACATCGCCGTCGAGCGCTGGGCGGAAAACCACCGTGCGACGATCGTCGTGCACGGGATCAGCGCGCACGTCGCGTAGCCGGCACCCAACAGCAGGTGAAAGCCGTACAGCGACCACAGGCTGTCGACCCACGGCAGCATCGCCAGCGCGCCTGCCATCATCAGCGCGCCGCTGGTCATCACGCTCCGTATGTCATGGCGTTCGAGCAGCTTGCCGGCCCACAGGCCGACCACCCCGCCCGCCACCGAGAACGTCGCGCTGGCCAGTGATACGTCGCTGATCGAGAACTTCCCTGATTCGAGGAAAGCGTGCAGGTAGACCGACAGGTTGTAGACGGTGACGCCCGAGCAAGCGGTGAGGATCGCGAATACGGTCGCGACGACGATCCAGCCGTAGAAAACCGGAGCGCGTCGGGACGATCGGCGCGCGGTGGGGCGGGGAGGCTCGTCGGGCATCGGGGAAGGAGATGGATCGGACTGTTCAGGCCGAGGAAGCGGGCGGCGGAAAGTTGGCGACGGAAAGAGACGATGAAAAGAGACCGCGGAAAGAAGGCGATGGATCGGCGCGCTCTCGATGATGCCTGATCCGCCACGTCGTCGGCCGAGGCGCATCCAATGAACGCGCGGGGATCGAAGGGGGGCGAATCCGCGTGACGGAAGCGGTGCCGGGGAGTTCGTTCCATCACGACCGGCGAGTTACCATCAGGACGCCATGACGGATTCCTTCATCGAGCGGCCCGTGGCCGACCCGTTGCCGCCGGGGAGCGGCGGTATCGCGTGCGCGCCATCGGCGCGCACGCTGTGGATCGGCGCGGACGGCCGCGTGACCACGATCGACCAGACGCTGCTGCCGTTCGCGTACCGCACGTTCACGCTGGACGACGAGGCCGCGTGCGCCGATGCCATCCGCACGATGCGCGTGCGGGGCGCGCCGCTGATCGGCGCGGTCGGCGCTTATGGGCTGGCGCTCGCGCTGCGCGAGGCGGCCGACGACGCGGCATTGGCCGGCGCGCGGGAGCGCCTGCTCGCGACGCGACCCACGGCGGTGAATCTTCGCTGGGGGTTGGCGCGTGTGGCCGATCGCGTCCGGGCGCTTCCTGACGCCGAGCGCGCGCAGGCGGCCTGGGACGAGGCGGCGCGCCTGTGCGACGACGACGTCGAATGCAACCGGCGGATCGGGCTGCACGCGATCGCGTGGCTGGCCGAGCCGCTGGCCCGGGCACGCGCGCAGCGACGCCCGTTGCGCATCCTCACGCACTGCAACGCCGGGCCGATCGCGACGCTGGCCTGGGGCACTGCCTTGTCGGCGGTGTTCCAGCTTGCCGAGCAGGGGCAGCCCGTCCACGTCTGGGTCGACGAGACGCGGCCGCGCAACCAGGGCGCGAGCCTGACGTGCTGGGAGCTGGCGCAGGCCGGCATCGCGCATACGCTGATCGCCGACAACGCCGGCGGCCTGTTGATGATGCGCGGCGAGGTCGATGCGGTGATCGTCGGCTGCGACCGCGTGGCGGCCAACGGCGACGTCGCGAACAAGGTCGGCACGTATCTGAAGGCGCTGGCTGCGCGCGCGCATGCGGTGCCGTTCGCCGTCGCGTGCCCGTCGTCGACGATCGACCACTCGACGCCGTCGGGCCGGGACATCGAGATCGAGTACCGGTCGCCGCGCGAGGTCACGCACGTCCGCGGATGCGACGAGGGCGGCCGCATCGTCGACCTGCGCATCGCGCCCGAGGGCTGCGACGCGTCGAATCCGGCCTTCGACATCACGCCCGCCGCGCTGGTCGACGCGCTGGTGACCGAGCACGGCGCCTGCCGTGCGACGGTCGATGCGATCGCCGCGTTGAACGAGGGTAAGGGTAAGTTCGCCGAAAGGCGTATACAGGGGTAAGGATCGTGCTGCCAACCATCGAAAGCGAAGCGCGCCGGCAAGTGGCGGAGGCGGCTCGCGAGCTCGGGCGCCTGGGGTTGAACCACGGCGCGACCGGCAACGTGTCGATGCGCTGGCATCGCGGCGCGCGCGACGGGTTCCTGGTGACGCCCAGCGCGATGCCGCCCGCGCGGATCGGCGATGACGACATCGTCTGGCTGCCGCTCGACGAGGCGGATCCGTTGGACGGCCTGATCGAAGCGTCGGCCGCGCCGGCCGTCGCCGCATCGCGCAAGCCCTCGTCCGAAGCCCTATTGCATCGCGCGATGTACCAGCATTGTTGCGCCGCGGCAGTCGTGCATGCCCATGCGCCGTTCGCCACGACGCTGTCGTGCCTGCCAGCCGTACGTGAGGAGGGTATCCCGGCGTTTCATTACATGATCGGGATGGCCGGCGGCGATTCGATCCGATGCGCGCGCTATCAGACCTTCGGCACGCAGGCGCTGGCCGATGCCGTCGTCGACGCGATGCGCGATCGCAAGGCCTGCCTGATGGCCAGCCATGGGCTGCTTGCCATCGGGGCGGACTTAGCGTCGGCGATCGACATGGCCGTGGAGGCCGAGTACCTGTCGCGCGTCTATTTCCAGACGCTGCAGGTCGGTGCGCCGGTCCTGCTCGATAAGGATGAGGTCAGTAAGGTGCTCGAAGGGTTTTCGACTTATCGTCGCTGAACCCAAAGGAGATTCGATATGGACCGCAGACTGTTCGTGACGGTCGCCGCCGCAGGCTCGCTTCTCGCGGTGACAGGCTGTACCACCACGCCCGATGCACCGACCGACAAGGCCACCAAGCGCCGCGAGATCGATGCAGCCTCCGATGCCGCGCTGACGCGGCTCGCGCAGACGGTGCCCGATTCGCGAAACCTGGCCGCGCGTTCGCGCGGGATCCTCGTATTCCCCAACGTGCTCGCCGGCGGGTTCGTGGTCGGAGGGGAATATGGTGACGGCGTACTGCGTGTCCAGGGCCGATCGGCTGGTTACTACCGCACGCTGGCCGGGACGCTGGGGTTCCAGATCGGCGGCCAGTCCAAGGCCATCATCATGATGTTCATGACACCCGAAGCCCTGGAGAAGTTCCGCTCCAGCGAAGGCTGGTCGGTCGGCGGCGACGCTTCGGTGGCGGTCGCCAAGATCGGCGCCAACGGCGAGATCGACACGACGACGGCCAGCCAATCGGTCGTCGCCTTCGTGATGACCAATGCCGGCCTGATGGCCAACCTGAACCTGCAAGGCAGCAAGATCACCAAGCTCGATCTCTGATCGACGCGGCCGGCCCGTCCCGAGGTCGGCCGACCCCTGATGGCGCGTCCTTCAGTGGCGCGCCCGGCTCGCGCTCCGTTCCTTGCCCTGGCCGTCGCTGCTGGCGTCCTCGCCGCTGCTTCGCTTGTTGCCCCGTTGCGTGCCTTTCTCGCCGCCGCGCTTGCGGCCGTTCGCCGCTGCGGGCGTGCCGGCGGCATCGGGTCTCGCACGAGCCAGCACCGCGCCCAGGTAACGGCCCGTGTGGCTGGCGGGCGTCGCGGCGATCGCCTCTGGTGTGCCTTCGGCGATCAAGCGGCCGCCGCGGGCGCCACCTTCGGGGCCCAGGTCGATCACCCAGTCCGCGGTCTTGATGACGTCCAGGTTGTGCTCGATGATGACGACCGTGTTGCCATGGTCACGCAGCGTCCGGATCACGCCGAGCAACAGCGCGATGTCCTGGAAGTGCAGGCCGGTCGTGGGTTCGTCGAGGATGTACAGCGTGCGCCCCGTGTCGCGCTTGGACAGCTCCAGCGACAGCTTGACGCGCTGCGCCTCGCCGCCCGACAGCGTCGTCGCTGCCTGGCCGAGCTTCAGGTAACCCAGGCCCACGTCCATCAACGTGCGCACCTTGCGCGCGATGAACGGGACGTTCTCGAAGAACGCCATCGCCTGCTCGACGGTCAGGTCGAGCGTCTGCGCGATGTTCTTGCCCTTGTACAACACCTCGAGCGTCTCGCGGTTGTAGCGGCTGCCGTGGCAGACGTCGCAGGGCACGTACACGTCGGGCAGGAAGTGCATCTCGACCTTGAGCACGCCATCGCCCTCGCAGGCGTCGCAGCGGCCCCCCTTGACGTTGAACGAGAACCGGCCCGGCCCGTAGCCGCGTTCGCGAGCCGTCGGTGTCTCGGCGAACAACTCGCGGATCGGCGTGAACAGCCCGGTATACGTGGCGGGGTTCGAGCGCGGCGTGCGGCCGATCGGGCTCTGGTCGACGCTGATGACCTTGTCGAAATGATCGAGGCCCTCGATCGCGTCATGCTCGGCAGGATCGGCCTGGGAGCCGTACAGATGGCGGGCGACGGCGGCATACAGCGTGTCGTTGACCAGCGTCGATTTGCCCGAGCCCGATACGCCGGTCACGCACACGAGCAGGCCGACGGGGACCGATACCGTCAGCCCTTGCAGGTTGTTGCCGCGCGCATTGCGGATCGTCAGCGCGTGCTTGCCGGGCGGCTGCCGCGTGGCGGGCACCTCGATGCTCAGATCGCCGGACAGGTAGCGGCCCGTCAGCGACGCCGGATTGCGCCGGATCTCGTCGGGCGTGCCCTGTGCGATGAGTTCCCCCCCATGCACGCCGGCGCCGGGCCCGAGGTCGACGACGTGGTCGGCCGCGAGGATCGCGTCTTCGTCGTGCTCGACGACCAGCACCGAGTTGCCCAGGTCGCGCAGGTGCTTGAGCGTGTCGATCAACCGGTCGTTGTCGCGTTGATGCAGGCCGATCGACGGTTCGTCGAGCACGTACATCACGCCGGTCAGGCCCGATCCGATCTGCGAGGCCAGCCGTATCCGCTGGGCCTCGCCGCCGGAAAGCGTCTCGGCCGAACGGTCCAGCGACAGGTAGTCCAGGCCGACGTTGTTCAGGAAGCGCAGCCGGCTGGCGATCTCGCGCACGATCCGCTCGCCGATCGCCTGGCGGGAACCGGGCAGCGTCAGGCCGGTGAACCAGTCGAGCAGCTCGCCCAGCGTCCAGCGTGACAACTCCCAGATCGGCCGGTCGGCGCCGCGCGGTCCGACCTTGACGGAGCGCGCATCGGCGCGCAGCCGCGTGCCGCCGCACGACGGGCACTGGCGGTGGCTGCGGAACTTGGCCAGTTCCTCGCGCACCTGCGCCGAATCGGTCTCGCGAAAGCGCCGTTCGAGGTTGGGCAGCACGCCTTCGAACGGATGATGGCGGACCGTGCCGCGCCCCGCGCCGGCCTTGCCGGCCCGGCCGCGTCCCTTGCCGCCGCCGCCGTTATCACCTTTGTCACCGTTGTCGCCGTCCCCCGACGTATAGAAGAACGGCAGCTTCTCGGTGCCCGATCCGTGAAGGATCACCTGCCGCGCGGCCTCCGGCAGCTTGTCGAACGGCGTGTCCAGCTCGAACGCGAAGTGCGTCGCCAGGCTGTGCAGCATCTGGTAGTAGAACGGGTTGCGCTGGTCCCAGCCCTTGATCGCGCCCGAGGCCAGGCTCAGGTTCGGGAACTGCACGACGCGGCGCGGGTCGAAGAACTCGACGACGCCCAGGCCATCGCAATCCGGACATGCGCCCATCGGGTTGTTGAACGAGAACAGCCGCGGTTCGAGTTCGCGCAGCGAGTAGCTGCAGATCGGGCACGCGAAGCGGTTCGAGAACACTTGTTCGGCGGGGGCGCAGGCCGGGTCGTCGGCCTGCGCGTCCATGTCGACGACGATCGCCCGGCCCTGCGCCAGGCGCAGCGCGGTCTCGAACGATTCGGCCAGCCGCTGCTTGATCGACGGCACGACCTTGATCCGGTCGATGACGACGTCGACGCTGTGCTTCTGGTTCTTGCCGAGCGCCGGCGGTCCGTCGCTCAGGTCGTGCACGCGCGCCGCGGCCTGGCCCTCGGTGCGCACGCGCACGCGCGTGAAACCCTGCGACTGCAGGTCGTCGAACAGCTCGGCGTGCTCGCCCTTGCGCGCGGCGAGGATGGGAGCGAGGATCATCAGCCGCATGCCCTCGGGCATCGCCAGCACCGTATCGACCATCTGTGAAACCGTCTGCGCCTCGAGTGGCTGGTCCGGATGGTCGGGACAGTACGGCGTGCCGGCCCGCGCGAACAGCAGGCGCAGGTAGTCGTGGATCTCGGTGACCGTACCAACCGTCGAGCGCGGATTGTGGCTGGTGGCCTTCTGCTCGATCGAGATCGCCGGCGACAGGCCTTCGATGAGATCGACGTCGGGCTTCTCCATCAATTGCAGGAACTGGCGCGCGTAGGCCGACAGCGATTCGACATAACGGCGCTGCCCTTCGGCGTACAGCGTGTCGAAGGCCAGCGACGACTTGCCCGAGCCGGACAAGCCGGTGATGACGACGAGCTGGTCGCGGGGCAGGTCGAGATTGAGGTTCTTGAGGTTGTGCGTGCGGGCGCCGCGAATGCGAATCTGGTCCATCGTTTGCGGGCCGGGGAGGCGAGGGCAATCGAGTAATATAGCGTGTTGGCCGGCAGCCTGCCCTTGCGCCTTCCCCTCCCCCTTTCTCCATAGCACCTTGTCCGAGCCCTCGCCGCCCGCCGATCGCGCTGCCGTCCCGCCCGTCAAGGACCGGATGACGCGTGCCGAGCTGCGCGCCAGCGGTTCGCTGGCGATGGTGTTCGCGCTGCGGATGCTCGGCCTGTTCCTGATCCTGCCGGTGTTCGCGGTCCATGCGCGGGGGTTGCCCGGCGGCGACCAGCCGCTACTGGTGGGACTGGCGCTGGGCATGTACGGGCTGACGCAGGCGGTGCTCCAGATTCCCTATGGCATCGCGTCGGACCGGCTCGGCCGCAAGCCGGTCATCATCGCCGGCATGCTGGTGTTCGCGGCCGGCAGCTTCCTCGCGGCGGCGGCGCCCGACGTGATGACGGTGCTCGTCGGCCGGGCACTGCAGGGCGCGGGCGCGGTCTCGGCCGCCGTCACCGCGCTGATCGCCGATCACACGCGTGACTCGCAGCGTACGAAGGCGATGGCGATGGTCGGCATCTCGATCGGCCTGAGCTTCGCGGTATCGATGGTGGCGGCGCCGCTGCTGTACTCGGTGATCGGCATGGCGGGTATCTTCTCGGTGACGGGCCTGCTCGCGCTGGCGGCCGTCGTGGCCGTCTGGCGGCTACCGTCGCCGCCGGCCGGCGCGTCGCCGGGAGCGGTCGCCGCGGTCGAGCGCAGCGGGTTCCGCGATGTGCTCGCCAATGCGGACTTGCTGCGGCTGAACTTCGGCGTGTTCGTCCTGCATGCGGTGCAGATGGCCGTGTTCGTGGTCGTACCGAACTGGCTGGTCGAGGGCGCGGGGCTGCCGATCGACGCGCACTGGAAGCTCTACCTGCCGGTGATGGGCGCATCGGTATTGTTGATGATGCCCGCGATCAATTGGGGCGAGCGGCGCGGCCGGGTGTCGACGGTGCTGGCGGCGGCCATCGGGCTGATGCTCGTCGTAGTCGTCGGGTTGTACTGGCACCCGACGGGGGTAATTCCCATGGCGATCTTGCTCGCCGCGTTCTTCGCG
This sequence comes from Pseudomonadota bacterium, assembly GCA_029779435.1. GTDB lineage: Bacteria > Pseudomonadota > Gammaproteobacteria > Burkholderiales > Burkholderiaceae_E > JAKPAM01. Next base: position 60,552 of record JAKPAM010000179.1, read on the forward strand.
GGTTTCAATGTGCTCGAAGCCAGCCAACCCTCGCTGGTCTCCAAGCTGGCGCCGCCGGGCACGCGCGGCGCGGCGCTCGGCGTCTACAACACCACCCAGTCGCTCGGCCTGTTCGTCGGCGGCGGCTTGGGCGGCTGGGCGCTGGCGAGCTGGGGAGGGCAGGCGGTCTTCGCGGGCAGCGGCGTCCTGCTGCTGATCTGGCTGGTCCTGACGCTGCGCAAGCGCGTCGACGCGTCAGGCAGCACGCTCGGGTCCTCTTCGGTCAGTCGCAGTTGATCGGCGCCGGGCGCGTCCGCCTTCCATCACTCAAACGGGTATCCTTCAAGTCAGCGTCGGGAGTTCATTCATGGCATCGGTCAACAAGGTCATTCTGGTCGGCAATCTGGGGCGAGATCCCGAAACCCGCTATTCGCCGGACGGCAGCGCGATCACCAACGTGACCATCGCCACCAGCCGCATGTGGAAGGACAAGGGCACTGGCGACCGCAAGGAAGAAACCGAATGGCACCGTGTCGTGTTCTTCGGCCGCCAGGCCGAGATCGCCGCCGAGTACCTGAAAAAAGGGCGGCCGGTCTACGTCGAGGGCCGGCTGCGCACACGCAAGTGGACCGACAAGGAAGGCCAGGACCGCTACACGACCGAGATCGTCGCCGAGGAAATGCAGTTGCTCGGCTCGCGTGACGGCGGCGGCGGCGGGGGCGGCGCGAGCGGGGGCGGATACGGTGATGAAGGCGGCGGCTACGCGCGCGAATCCCGCGAGCCGTCGGGCGGGAGCCGTGGAGCGCCGGCGCCGCGCAAGCCCGCGGCGAACTTCGACGACATGGATGATGACATCCCGTTCTGAACGGTATCGAGCGGGCTGGGCGGCCCGACTGCTCGGCGGCCCCATCTCCGCTCTTGCCGCGTTTGCCCTGCCGGCTACGGGGCCGGCCCATGCGGCCATCCTGGACTGCGAGGTGCAGGGGCAGCCGGTCGATCCGGCCAATGGAGCGACCACGGCCGGCAAGACCGGCGTGATGCGGTGCGTCGACCGCGACACGGGCGTGGTGGTCCGTGAAGAAGCGCTGCGCGACGGCAAGTTCGTCGGCATGCGCCGGTTCTTCGTGCAGGGCAAGCTGCAGCGCGAAGGCGAAGTCAACGAAAAAGGCAATGCGCAGGGACGTCAGCGCGAGTTCGCGCTCGACGGCACGCTGCTGCGCGATGCCGTCTACAACAATGGCTCCGTTGCCGGTTTGGCGTTGGCCTATCACCTGAACGGCCAACTGCACCGCGCCAGCTTCTACGGGGCCGGTGCGGGGAACATGCCTGCCAGCGGCGACGGCGGGTTGGGCGCCACGCGCGAGACCGTCGTCGCCGAGTTCACGCCGCGCGGCCAGCTCACCGAACTACGATGCGGCGATCGCCCTCGGCTGGCGCCCGCCGTCGACGATGGCAAGCTGTGCGGCTTTTCCGGGCCGGCCGACGTCGAACTGTTCGATGCCCGGGGCGAAATCAAGGCGCAGATGAAGTACGAGCAGGGCCGTATGCTGCGCGCCACTTATATGGGCGACAACGGCAAGCCGGTCCGCGCGATCGAGAACAGCCCCGGCCAGCGCATCGAACGACAGTTCTGGCGCGATGGCTCATTGCGGCGCGAAGTGCAGTTCGAGGCCATGGGCTCGCGCTTCGAGCGCGTGCGCGAGCAGGAGTTCGCCGAGCAGGGCAAGTTGCAGCGCGATCGCCACTGGCGTGAAGGGCGCTTGCAGACGGACCGCGAGTACTACCTGAACGGCCAGATGCGTCGCGAATCCGAGCAGGTCGACGCCAACACGATCCGCGTCCGCGAGTATCGCGACAACGGCTCGTTGTCCGGTGAGGGAATGTTTCTCGTCGAAGCCGGCGCGTGGCGGCATCCGATCGGATCGCACAAGGTGTTTGGGCCCGACGGCAAGCCGACCTCCGAGGTCGTCTACGATGGGCGGGGCCGCAGCGTGCGCGAGCGCGAATGGGATGCCGAGGGCAAGCTGCTCCGTGACGACGAGGTCTTCGCGGACGGGTCGAACAAGGCGTTCTCGCGATGATCCGGTTCACGGCACGCGCGTGAACCGGTCCTTCCTTCCTTCCTATATCCTCCCCATCAGCAGTAGCACGATCAGCACGACCAGCAGGATGCCCAGTCCGCTGCTGGGTCCGTAGCCCCAGTTGCGGCTGTGGCCCCAGGTCGGCAGCGCGCCTACCAGCATCAGGATCAGTACGATCAACAGGATCGTTCCGAGCATCGCGGTCTCCTTGGGTCGTCGATGAGCCCACGATACGTGGCGGGCTGGAAACGGCCAGTCGGCGATCGGCGCCCGCCGGCGTAGGAGAACGCTGTCCGACGAACGGTTTCCCGCAGGGACTCCGAAGGAACCCCTTGAAAACCGGCAATACCACCTATAATTGCCGGTTCGGCGCGGTGTCCGCGCAACGCCCGGTTTCGGCCGGCGGCGTCCCATCGTCCGTTTCATCTCGTCCGCTTCGACCATGCCGATTTACGCTTATCGCTGCGAAGCCTGTGGCTTCAAGAAAGACGTCCTGCAAAAGCTGTCCGACGCACCGCTGAGCGAGTGCCCGTCGTGCGGCCAGCAGACCTTCTCCAAGGCTCTGACCGCACCGGCCTTCCAGCTCAAGGGCTCGGGCTGGTACGTCACCGATTTTCGCGACAACGCCCAAGGCAAGAAAAACGGCGAGCCGGCAGCCTCCGAGGCATCCGGCAATGACAGCAAGGCTGACGCCAAGCCCGACGGCAAGCCCGACGCCAAGCCGGCGGCCGAGCCCGCCAAGGACACCGCCGCCGGCGCATCGAGCACCAGCGACAGCGGATCGTCTGCCTCGGGCGGGGCCGGCTCCGGTTCGGCAGGTGGCGGTTCCGGCGCGACCAGTGCCTGAGCGGCCGGCGCGGCCGTTCACGCTGTCACCGCCGTTCGTTCCGCTATCCGTCGCGTCGCGCATCAGTCCGGTTCGGATCCGTCCGCCGGGCGCGTTGGCCGGTGACCGACACTCGTGCGCCGTTCGATCGGCACGGGCGTGCCGCGGGCGTGGGCTTTCCACCCCCCTGAGACCCTGATCGCAGGAAATCGTTGATGCTACGCAAGTATTTCGTCACCGGCCTGCTGATCTGGGTGCCGCTGGCGATCACGCTCTGGGTGTTGAACCTGATCATCAGCACGATGGATCAGAGCCTTCAGTTACTGCCCGTCCATTGGCAGCCGCGCGTGCTGTTCGGCTACAACGTTCCCGGCATGGGGGTGTTGCTGACGGTGCTGGTGGTGTTCGTGACGGGGCTGCTGACGCGCAACCTGATCGGCCAGCGCCTGCTCGCGTTCTGGGAGGGCCTGCTGGGCCGGATCCCGATCGTCCGGTCGATCTATTCGAGCGTCAAGCAGGTCAGCGATACGATTCTCGGCCCCAATGGCCAGGCGTTCCGCAAGGCGTTGCTCGTGCAGTACCCGCGCGCCGGGTCGTGGACGATCGCGTTCCAGACCGGGGCGCCGGCGGCCGAGATCCGCCGCCTGATCGATACCGAGATGGTATCGGTCTATGTCCCGACGACGCCCAACCCGACGTCGGGCTTTTTCCTGATGCTGCCGCGGGCCGACGTCATCGAGCTGACGATGTCGGTCGACGAGGCGTTGAAGTACGTGGTGTCGATGGGCGTCGTGGCGCCCAGCGACCGGGGTGGGGCGAGTACCATCCCGATCCAATCGAACTGAGGACTCTGCTGCCATGCGCACCTGCTATACCGGTCAGGTCTCGACCGAACACCTGGATTCCGTCGTCACGCTCTTCGGCTGGGTCCACCGGCGGCGCGATCATGGCGGCGTGATCTTCATCGACCTGCGCGACCGCGAGGGCCTGGCGCAGGTGGTCTGCGACCCCGATCGCGAGGATGTCTTCCGGACCGCCGACCGGATCCGCAACGAGTTCTGCGTGCGCGTCGTCGGCAAGGTTCGCCGTCGGCCCGAGGGCACGACCAACCCGAACCTGCGCAGCGGCGAGATCGAGGTGCTGTGCCATGAGCTCGAGATCCTCAACGCGTCGGTGACGCCGCCGTTCCAGCTCGACGACGACAACCTGTCCGAGACGACGCGGCTCACGCACCGGGTGCTCGATCTGCGCCGCCCGCCGATGCAGAAGAACCTGATGCTGCGGTATCGCGTCGCGATGGAGGTGCGCAAATTCCTGGACGCGCAGGGCTTCATCGACATCGAAACGCCGATGCTGACCAAGTCCACGCCCGAGGGCGCGCGCGACTACCTGGTGCCGTCGCGCGTGAACCCGGGCCAGTTCTTCGCGCTGCCGCAGTCGCCGCAATTGTTCAAGCAACTGCTGATGGTGGCGGGCTTCGACCGCTACTACCAGATCACCAAGTGCTTCCGTGACGAAGACCTGCGCGCCGACCGTCAGCCCGAGTTCACGCAGATCGACTGCGAGACATCGTTCCTGAGCGAGGTCGAGATCCGCAGCATCTTCGAGGACCTGATCCGCAAGGTGTTCCGCGAGGTCATCGGCGTCGACCTGCCGGCTCGATTCCCGACGATGGAGTACGCCGAGGCGATGAGCCTGTACGGCTCGGACAAGCCCGACCTGCGCGTCAAGCTGCAGTTCACCGAGCTGACCGAGGTGATGAAGGGCGTCGAGTTCAAGGTGTTCGCCGGCGCGGCCAACATGGTCGGCGGCCGCGTGGTCGGCCTGCGCGTGCCCGGCGGCGCCGAGCTGACGCGCAGCGAGATCGATGCCTATACGCAGTTCGTCGGCATCTACGGCGCCAAGGGCCTGGCGTACATCAAGGTCAACGACGTGACCAAGGGCCGCGACGGCCTGCAGTCGCCGATCGTCAAGAACATCGATGACGCGGCGCTCGCCAAGGTGCTGGCGCTGACCGGCGCGGCCAACGGCGACCTGATCTTCTTCGGTGCCGACAAGGCCAAGGTCGTCAACGACGCGATCGGCGCGCTGCGCGTCCGGATCGGGCATTCGGAGTTCGGTCGCCGCACCGGCCTGTTCGAGGCCGGCTGGAAGGCGCTGTGGGTCGTCGATTTCCCGATGTTCGAGTACGACGAGGACAACGCGCGCTGGACAGCGGTCCACCATCCGTTCACGTCGCCCAAGGATGGCCATGAGGACTTCATGAGCAGCGATCCGGGACGGTGCCTGGCCAAGGCGTACGACATGGTGCTCAACGGATGGGAGATCGGCGGCGGTTCGGTGCGGATCCATCGCGAGGAGGTGCAGAGCAAGGTGTTCCGCGCGTTGAACATCGGTCCGGACGAGGCGCGCGCCAAGTTCGGCTTCCTGCTCGATGCGCTGCAATACGGCGCACCGCCGCATGGCGGCATCGCGTTCGGTCTGGACCGCATCGTCACGATGATGACCGGCGCCGAATCGATCCGCGACGTCATCGCGTTCCCCAAGACGCAGCGCGCGCAGGACTTGCTGACCCACGCCCCGAGCGAGGTCGACGAGAAGCAGCTTCGCGAATTGCACATCCGGCTGCGCAGCGTCGAGGCCAAGGCCTGACACGGCCAGCGCCCGAGGCCTCCGCCGCGCGCTTTTCGGCGCGGCGCATGGCCGAAAGGCCTTGATCGACCAGCGATCGCCACGATCTTTCGCGCATGGGCAACAAGATTCCCGAATCGGTGCTCGTCGTCATCCACACGCCCGACGCGCGCGTGCTGCTGCTCGAACGCGCCGATCATCCGGGTTTCTGGCAATCGGTGACCGGCAGCAAGGACAGCGTCGGCGAATCTCTGTTCGACACCTGCCGCCGCGAGGTCGCAGAGGAAACCGGGCTGGACGTCGATATCGGCCGGCTCACCGATTGGCGGGTCACGAACCGCTACGAAATCTATCCGCACTGGCGGCATCGCTATCCGGACGGCGTCACGCATAATACCGAGCATGTGTTCGGGTTGATGCTGGCCGATGCGCTGCCCGCCCGCCTGTCCGCGCGCGAGCATCTGCGGTACGCGTGGCTGCCCTGGCGCGAGGCCGCCGAACGCTGTTTCTCGATGAGCAATGTCGAGGCGATCCGCCAGTTGCCATCGCGGCTCGGATTGTCGTGATGAAGAAAGACAAGACGATGATCGGACGGTTGCGCGCTTCGCGCGCACAGCGAGCGCTGCATGCGTTGCCCCGCCGGTCCGAGTCGCCGGCGGCCGATGCCGTTGCCGCGCCGGACTCGATCCGCGTGGCCACCTACAACATCCACAAGGGCGTGCTGCGCGAGTACTTCGGGCTCAAGCAGATTCCCCGTATCCACGAACTGCGGACGCGGCTGCACGAGCTCGAGGCCGACCTGATCTTCCTGCAGGAAGTGCAGGGGCGCCATGCGCACAACGAGCGCCGCTACGACCAGTGGCCGCTCGATTCGCAGGAACTGTTCCTGGCCCGTTCGCCGACGCTGGCACACACGTTCGAATCGGTATACGGGCAGAACGCGACGTACCTGCATGGCCATCACGGCAATGCGCTGCTGTCGCGCTTCCACATCGTGCGGCACGAGCAGCGCGACATCTCGGACCATGCGCTCGAGAAGCGCGGGCTGCTGCACTGCGTGACCCGCATCGGCGACCGCGACGTGCACTGCTTCGTCGTGCACTTCGGCCTGTTCGCCGGCAGCCGCCAGCGGCAGCTCGACGCGATGATCGAATGGATCGACGAGGAGGTGCCGTCGAACGCGCCGCTGATCATCGCGGGCGATTTCAACGACTGGCGCGAGAAGCTGTCGGATTCGTTGTGCGCGTCGCTCGGCATGGTCGAGGTGTTCGACGCGATCAAGGCGCCGCGCCGCGTTCCGCAGCGGATGGCCAACTTCGTGCACAACCGGTGGCCCGTGTTCGGCATCGGCGCCGAGCGCGAGGCCGCGCTGCGCGTCGCCCGCTCGGTGCGCGCCGCGCGCACGTTCCCGGCGCTGGTGCCGTGGCTGCGGATGGACCGCATCTATCAGCGCGGCTTCGCGGTCGAGCACGTGCGCGTGCTGCGCGGGCCGACCTGGGCCCGGCTGTCGGACCACAGCCCGCTGGTGGCGGACCTGCGCCTGCGCTGAGCGCTATCTTCGACCGAAGGTAGCGGCGAGAAAGCTCCCGCCTTCGAGCGGGAGCGGCTCACGCGGGGGCGGGCTCAGACCTTGAATGTCGTGCCCGTCAATCGTTCGGATTCCTCCCACAGCCGCTTGGCCGTGGCGGAGACGCGCGCTTGGGGCATGACCAGCGCGGAACCCGGCGCGCCACGCAGCTCTCCCAGGCCGTTGGGGCCGTAGTAGCCGCCCGCGGCGGCATCCGGGCTGGTGGCCGCGAACAAGGTGGGCAGTGCGCCGTCGGCGGCCGACTGCGCGAACATCGGCGCGGCGAGACGGCTCATCATCGACACCAGTTCGCCCGGGCCCTCGAACAGGCCGGTCTGCGCCACGCCGGGGTGCGCCGCTATGCTGGCCAGACCCCAGCCGACGGCGTCGCTGCGCCGCTGCAGTTCGCGCGCGAAGATGAGCATCGCCAGCTTGGACTGGGCGTAGGCCTTCCATGGCGAATACCAGCGCTCGCCCTGCAGATCGTTGAAGTCGATCATCCCCGTATGGTGGGCCAGGCTGCTGAGGTTGACCACGCGCGGCGCGGGCGCTTTCAGCAACCAGGGAAGCAGGCGAGCGGTCAGGGCGAAGTGGCCCAGATAGTTGGTGCCCAACTGCATTTCGAAGCCGTCGGCGGTGGTCTGCCGCGTGGGTAGGGCCATCACGCCGGCGTTGTTGATCAGCAGGTCCAGCGGTTTGCCGCGTGGCAGCCGCTCGACGAAAGCCGCGACGGCCGCCAGGTTCGCCAGGTCGAGCGACTCGTAGCTCACGAGCGCGCCAGGGACTTGCTGGCCGATCTGCTCGACCGCTGCGTTGCCTTTGTCCTGGTTGCGCCCCGTTAGCACCACCTGCGCGCCGGCTTGTGCCAGCGCGAGCGCGGTCTGGTAGCCCAGCCCGTTGGTGGCACCGGTGATGACGGCGAGCTTGCCGGCTTGGGATGGAATATCGGCGAGTGACCAGGCGGCCATGATGACTCCTCGGGGTGTTCTTCTGAAGGCAGGGCAGGGCGCCTACTGTCGCACAAAATGCCGGGTCGCCGTGCTGTTCGATGCCTGCCGAAGTCCTGAATCCGGACCGAATGGAGGTTGCGCGGCCCTGCGGCGTCGAAGCGACCCGAATGGTCGAACGGATCGACGAAGAGGTGCCGTCGGACCCATTCGCTCGCCGAGCCAAGCCGCGTCGTGCCGCACCGCGGAGCCCGCATTTCTCCGAGAAACCCCGGAGCTCTTTGCTCAGACTGGCGTCGTATCGTCCAATGGATCGTGCAAATCCGGTGTTTCATTTTATGAATAAATTGCATTCCTATAAATATATTTAAAACCTATATTGGGGATACAAAAGTGAGGCGAGCCGTCTTCGACCGGCTCCGCGCCACACCGATTGGAACCGACGAGGAGACAAACCATGTCGCATGCATGGAAGGGGTTGCCGCGCAGCTCGGCAGTGATCGCGTTGGCGAGCGCGATGTGGGCCATCGCGGCGCCGGCCTGCGCCGAAACCGGCATCACCGATGGCGAGGTGGTGATCGGCGCCTCGGGCGCGTTGTCCGGGCCCAATGCCGGGTATGGGGCCGTGACGCTCGGCGCCAAGGCTTGCTTCGACTACCTGAATGCCGAGCAATCCGGTGTGAAGTTCGGTGACGGCAAGACGCGCAAGATCCGCCTGGACGTCGTCGACGACGCCATGGAGCCGGCTCGCGCGCTGCAGAACGCACGGCGCCTGGTCAGCCAGAACAAGGTCTTCGCGGTGCTGGGCAACGTCGGCACCGGCGCGAACCTGGGTGCGCGCGCGTTCTACAACGCCGAGAAGGTGCCGCAGATGTTCATCGGCAGCGGCGGCCCGATGTTCGGCGCCAAGGACGAGGTCGAGAAGTATCCGTGGACGATGCTCGGCTGGCTGTCCTACAACACGGAGGCGGCGATATACGCGGCCTTCATCAAGGAGAAGTTCCCGAACGCGAAGATCGCGCTGCTGAACGACGACAGCGGCGGCCCTTTCTTCGCCGACGCGTTCGTCAAGTCGGCCAAGCAGCTCGGGCTCGACATCGTCGTTCACGAAGAGCACACCTATAGCGAACCGACGATCAACGCGAAGATCAGCCGGCTCGCCGCGTCGGGGGCCGATCTGTTCGTCGATGCGACGACGCCCAAGTTCGTCGTGCAGGCGCTCAAGCAGATGGCGGCGATCGACTGGAAGCCGGTGCATATCATCTGGGGTGTCGGATCGAGCATCGGCGGCGTGCTCGAGCCTGCCGGCGCCTCGACGTCGAAAGGCGTCTACAGCGGCCAGTGGATGAAGGACTACACGAACCCCGCCTACGCGAACGACGACGACATGAAGCTGTTCGCGACCAAGATCAAGCAGTACAACAGTTCGCTGAATCCGGCCGACCAGAACGCGGCAGCGGGTTGGTACACATGCCATGCGGCCAAGAGCCTGTTCGAGCGGATGACCGAACCGACCCGCGCCGCGTTCATGGATGCCGCGCGCAGCATGAAGAATCAGAAGGTGCCGCTGCTGCTCGACGGCATCACGTTGAACACCAGCGGCGTGGCGGACGGCTATCCGATCGAGTCGGTGCAGATCTCGCAGTTCGATGGGACCAAGTTCGTGCCGGTCGGCAGCGTCATCGATTACGAGGGCAAGACGCCCGCTTATGAACCGCGGGTCAAGCCGTAGACGAGGAGACATGAACATGACGCCAACGGACACGAGCGGATTCCGCACGGTGGGTTTCATCGGGCTCGGCGCGATGGGTAGCCGGATGGTTCGGCATCTGAAGGGGCAGGCGCGGTTGCTGATCGCCGATACCGATGAGGCGCGGGCGCGCGCCGCCGCCGCCGATGTCGGCGGCGACGTGGCCGACGGCCCGGCCGTGCTGGCCGACGCCGACGCGGTCGTCCTGATGCTGCCGACGAGTGCGATCGTCGACCAGGTGTTGCACGGCGATGGGCAGGGTAACGAAGGTCTGCTCGCCCACTTGAAGCCGGGCGCCTTCGTCATCGACATGAGTTCTTCGGCGCCGACCCATACCGTGGCCAACGCCGAAGCGGCGGCCGCCAAGGGCATCCGGTTCATCGATGCGCCGGTGTCGGGCGGCATCAAGGGGGCCGAGGCGGTGAGCCTGGCGATCATGGTCGGCGCCGATCCGGCCGATTACGAGCGCGCGCTGCCGCTGCTTCGCCGCATGGGCGGCAAGGTCTTCCTGGTCGGCAAGGTCGGCTCCGGGCACGCGGTGAAGGCGCTGAACAATCTTCTGGCGGCGACGACCCTCGCGGCGACCAGCGAGGTGTTCGCGGTCGGCAAGAAATTCGGGCTCGATCCGGAAACGATGCTGAAGGTCGTGGACGCATCCAGCGGCCAGAGTTTCCATACGACGCACACGTGGCAGAAGGCGGTCATCGAGCGTTCGTTCTCGTTCGGCTTCACGCTGGCGCTGATGGAAAAGGACGTGCGCGTCGCGATGTCGCTGTTCGACGCGATGGGGTCCGACGCGCGGCTGTCCCGTACGGCGGCTGCGGTCTGGGCCGATGCGTTGCAACGCGCACCGAAGGACGCCGACATGACGGTGGTCGCGCTGCACGCAGAGCAGGCGCTGGGCGTCTGAGCGGTCCGATCATGGGGGCCTCGATGCTTTCATCGACGGACGCGACGTGCGCCGGGCCGGGTGCCGGTCCGATCCTGTCGGTCAGCGATCTGTCGCTTCGCTTCGGCGGCATCGTCGCGATCAATGCATTGTCGTTCGACGTGCGCCGCGACGTGATCTGCGGGCTGATCGGTCCGAACGGGGCCGGCAAGACCAGCCTGTTCAACTGCGTCAGCCGCCTGTACAACCCGACGACCGGGCGTATCGTCTTCGATGGCATCGACATCACCCGTCATCGCTCCCAGGCCATGGCGCGGCTCGGCATCGCGCGCACGTTCCAGAACCTGGCGCTGATGAAGTCGCTGACGGTGCTGCACAACGTGATGCTCGGCGGTTATCACCATGGCCGCACCAGGTTGCTGCGCGCGCCGTTCGTGCCGGTGTCGTGGCGCGCCGAGGAGACCGCGCTACGCGTCGCCGCATACCGGCTGCTCGAACGCCTGCAACTGGACCATCTGGCCGAAGAACGGATCGACAGCCTTCCTTACCCCACGCTCAAGCGTGTCGAACTCGCGCGTGCGTTGGCGTCGCAGCCGCGCTTCCTGATGCTCGACGAGCCTGCCGGCGGCCTGTCTCACGCCGAGGTCGACGATCTGGCCCGCACACTGGTGCAGGTGCGCCGCGATTTCGGGTTGACGCTGCTGCTGGTCGAGCACCACATGGGCATGGTGATGAATATCTCCGACGACATCGTCGTCCTCGATTTCGGCAACAAGATCGCCGAAGGCAAGCCCGTCGACGTGCGTAGCGATCCGCGCGTGATCCAGGCCTATCTGGGCAAGCAGCGCGGTAAGGCCGGTGTACGGAAGGCGTCGCCGACGGCCACCGGCGCGGCCTCGGGAGAGCACGCATGAACGTGCTCGAATTGAAGGACGTCAGCGCGGGCTATGGTCGGATCCCGGTGCTGCACGATGTCTCGCTGACGGTCGCCGAAGGCAGCGTGGCGGTGCTGCTCGGCGCCAACGGCGCGGGCAAGACGACGACGCTCCGTGCGATCAGCGGAATGGTCAGGTACCGCGGCCGGATCCTGCTCGACGGACAGGACCTGCGTGGCCTCGGGCCGGACCAGATCGCGCGGCGCGGCATCGCGCATGGCGTCGAGGGGCGCGGCACGTTCACCGATCTGACGGTCGAGGACAACCTGGTGGTCGGCGCTTTCCGCCGCCGCGACAAGGCGCAGATCGCCGTCGACATCGAACAGGTCTATACGCTGTTCCCGCGGCTGCGCGACCGGCGCAAGCAGAAGGCCGGCAGCCTGAGCGGCGGCGAGCAGCAGATGCTGGCCGTCGGTCGCGCGCTGATGCTGAAACCGCGCGTGATGCTGCTCGACGAGCCTTCGCTCGGCCTGGCGCCGGTCATCATCGACGATCTGTACGACGCATTGCAGCGGATCAACCGCACGACGGGCACCGCGATGCTGATCGTCGAGCAGAACGCGAACCTGGCGCTCGAGATCGCGCACGACGCTTATGTGTTGGAAACCGGCTCGATGGTGCTGTCGGGAACGGCCGTCGACGTGGCGGCCGACGATGGTATCCGTGCGGCTTATCTCGGACATTGACCACGGGCCGAAGCCGCCGGCCGCTCGACGAACCGCAGGACGGCGAACCGATCGCCGTGGAGGCAGCTCGATGCAGTACTTTTTCCAGCAGGTCATCAACGGCATCGGTGACGGAGCGATCTACGCATCGCTCGGCCTGGCCCTGGTGCTGATCTATCGCACGACCAACATCGCCAACTTCGCGCAGGGCGAGATGGCGACGGTGTCCGCTTATCTCGCCTGGCAGGGCATCAGCGCGGGCCTGTCGCCGGGATGGGCGATGCTGATCGCGATCGTGCTGTCGATCGTGATCGGCATCGTCACCTACCTGTTGATCGTGCGCCCAGTCCAGTACAAGGACGAGCTGACGATCATCATCGTCACGCTGGGGCTGTTCCTCGCGTTCAACAGCTTCAGCGGCGCGATCTGGGGGTTCCTGCAGATGTCGGTGCCGAGCCTGTTTCCGCAGGCCAATCTCGGGATCGGCACGTTTCGCCTGAGCGCCGACCTGCTGGGAACGATCGCCGTTCTGATCGCCATCTCGGCCAGCATGTACGGGCTGTTCCAGCGCACCCGGCTCGGCATCGCGCTTCGGGCGTCGGCTTCGAACGCGACCTCGGCCAAGCTGGTCGGCATTCCGTTCACCGCGATGATGGCGGCCGGCTGGGGGCTGGCCGCCGGACTAGGCGCGATTTCCGGCCTGCTGGTCGCGCCGAAGCTGACGCTTGATCCGAACATGATGGGCTCGATCATTATCTACGCGTTCGCGGCGGCCGTCGTCGGCGGCCTGACCAGCTATCGCGGCGCGGTCGTCGGCGGTTCCGTCGTCGGCATCTCGCAGGCGCTGTCGATGGCGTACCTGCCCTGGCTCGGCTCCGATCTGCAGATCCTGCTGCCGCTGCTGCTGATCGTCGCCGTCCTGGTCGCCAAGCCCGAAGGCCTGTTCGGCAGCACCGTGGTGGCGCGAGTATGAACGGCATCGATCTGTCGACCTCGACCTCCGGCGCATCCGGCGCTTCCGGCGCTTCCGGCGCTTCCGGCGGCGACGCGCGGTCCGCCGCGCGCGGCAGGGGAGCGGCGATCGCCATCGTCGCCGTGCTGGTGCTGGCCGGCCTGCCGTTCGTGATGCCCGCTTATCAGACGTTCCAGATGACCGGCGTGATGAGCTACGCAGTCGCTGCGCTGGGATTGAACCTGATCACCGGCTACGTCGGCCAGGTCTCGCTCGGTCACAACGCGTTCTTCGCGATCGGCTCGTATGCGGCAGCGCTGGCAATGACGAAGATGGGTCTGGGCTATGCCGGCGCGGTGCTGTTCGCGGGCGCCGTCTCGTTCGTCGCCGGGGTCATGGTGGGTTATCCCGCCAAGCGCTTGCGCGGGCTCTATCTGGCGTTGATCACGCTGATCCTGGCGGTTTCGGTCGTGCCGATGATCAAGCACTTCAGCTCGCATACCGGCGGCGCGGCCGGCCTGCTGGTCGACAAGCCGGCGCCGCCGGCCTGGTTCGGCCTGGGTCAGGACGCATGGATCTACTACCTGGTGCTGGTATTCACCATGCTGGCATTCTGGCTGATCCGCAATTTCGTCGGCGGCAGCACCGGACGCGCGCTGGCCGGCATCCGCGAGGGCGAACTGGCCGCTTCGTCGATGGGCATCGACGTCAATCGGCTCAAGGTGATCGTGTTCGGCGTCGGAGCCATGCTGGCCGGCCTCGGCGGCGCGCTGGCGACGTTCACGGTCGGCTTCATCGGGCCCGATTCGTTCACGCTGATGCTGTCGATCGGTTTCCTGGCCGCGATCGTCGTCGGTGGGCTCGGCACGATCTGGGGAGCGATCGTCGCCGGCCTGTTCCTGCAGTTCGTGCCGTCCTATGCGTCCGATCTGGGACAGGCGCTGTCGGGCGCCGTCTATGGCGGGATCCTGATCCTGTGCATGTTCCTGATGCCCAAGGGCGTGGTCGGCTCGATGATGAATCTGATCAGCCGCCGGCGGCAGGCGAAGGGCGGCACCCACCCATCGACATCGAAGGAGGAACCATGACGACGAAACGAGAAGGGCGGTTCAGCGAAGCGGACGCATCGGTCCGGCTGGGGCCGACCCGGCAGTTGATCGGCGGCGAATGGGTCGACGGCGTCGACGGACGGACGCTGGCCGTCGAGTGCCCGGCCAACAAGCGGGTGATAGCGAGCATCCCTCGCGGATCGGCGCACGACGTCGAGCGCGCCGTGGTCGCGGCCGAGAGCGCCTTCGCCGCGTGGCGGCGGGTCACGCCTTCGGTGCGCGGCAGGGCGTTGCTGAGGATCGCCGACGACCTCGAAGCGAACCACGAAACGCTGGCGCGGATCATCGCGCACGAGACCGGCAACGCGCTGCGCACGCAGGCCCGTCCCGAGGCCGCGCTGTGCGCCGACGTCTTTCGCTACTTCGGCGGCCTCGGCGGCGAGTTGAAGGGCGATACGCTGCCGCTGGGCGACGACATCCTCAGCTATACGCGGCGAGAGCCGCTCGGCGTCGTCGGCGGCATCGTGCCGTGGAACGCGCCGGGAACGCTGTCGTCGATCAAGATCGCCCCCGCCGTGTGCGCCGGCAACGCACTGGTGCTGAAGGTGGCCGAGGACGCGCCGTTCACCGCGCTGTTCATCGCCGAAGTCTGCCAGCGGCACTTGCCCCCGGGCGTCGTCAACGTCGTCACCGGCCTGGGGCCCGAATGCGGTGCCGCGTTGGCCGCGCATCCGCGGATCAGCAAGATGTCGTTCACCGGATCGACGGCGGTCGGCCGCAGCATCGTCGCGGCCAGCGCCGAGCGCATCGTGCCGGTGTCGCTCGAACTGGGCGGCAAGAGCCCGGCGATCGTCTGCGAGGACGCCGACGAGGATTGGGTCGTGCAGGGTGTCGCGTCGGCGATGCGTTTCACGCGGCAGAGTCAGTCGTGCACCGCCGGTTCGCGCTTGTTCCTACACCGCTCGATCTATGACACGTTCATCGAGAAGCTGATCGCGCTGATGGGCAGCTACCGGATCGGCGATCCGCTGGACGAGGCGACCGACGTCGGCACCCTGATCAACGGCAAGCAGTTCGGCCGCGTCTGCGGCTACATCCAGGATGGGCTGGACAATCCCGCCGTCAAGCTGGTCGCCGGCGGCCTGCCGCCGAAGGAAGGTCCGCTGAGCGCCGGCTATTTCACGGTGCCGACGCTGTTCGCCAGTGCGTCGAACCAATGGCGTCTCGCGCAGGAAGAGATCTTCGGGCCGGTACTGGTCGCGATCCCATGGAGCGACGAGGACGAAGTGCTGCGGATGGCTAATGACAGTCACTATGGCCTGGCCGGCTATGTCTTTTCGCGCAACACGGCGCGCGCGATCCGCATCGCGCACGAGATCGACTCCGGCTGGGTGCAGGTCAACCAGGGTAAGGGCCAGATCATGGGGCAGCCTTATGGCGGTTTCAAGCAGAGCGGCCTGGGCAAGGAGATGTCGCTCGGCTCGATGCTGGAGGGCTTCTCGCGGCTGAAGACGGTCACCGTGAACCTCGCGCTTTGATCGCCGATTTCACCATGCCGGATGGAACCGGCGTGGTGGCGGCCGGCGGCCAGGGATGCGATCATGGGGCTTTTCCGATGCTCATGAAGGCAAGCGAACGCATCTACAGCGTCGTCGAATCGCAGATCAACCAGCGCACGCTGCTGCCGGGCGATCCTGTCGACGAAGAAAGCCTGATGACGCAGTTCGGCGTGTCGCGCACGCCGGTCCGCGAAGCGATCCTTCGCCTGAAGGCCGAAGGCCTGGTGTCGACGATCTCGCGCGGCGGCGTCATCGTCGCCAAGATGGATTTCGCGCAACTGCTGTCGGTGTGGGAACTGCTGGCCGAACTCGAAGGCTTGTCGGCGCGCTACGCGTGCGAGCGGATGACCAAGGCCGAACGGCAGGCGCTGGCCGACACCCATCAGGCGTCCTACGACGTCGTCGAGCGCGATGACCCGATCGGCTGGCAGCAGGCCAACATGAACTTCCACGAAGTGCTGTACGCCGGCTCGCGCAATCCGTACCTGCGCCAGGAGATCCTGCGGATGCGCACGCGCACCAGCGCCTATCGCAACCATTCGTTCGATGCGATGGGCTACATCCGCAACGCGCATCACTATCACGGACTCATCCTGCGGGCGATCCTCGACAACGATCCGCAGGCGGCCGCCAAGGCCGCGACCGCGCATCTGTCGCCCGGCGAGGGCGCGCCGGGAATCATGGACCTGGTCCACAAGCTGCCGAAGGAGCTGTTGGGCTAGGGCGCCACGAGCGGAGACCGGTGGGGCGACAGGGCCGGCGGACCCGGAAAGAGGACGAGGAACACGCAGGACGAGGAATACGCGACCCGCTCTCGCCAAAACCGCGGCATTCAAATATACTTATTTTCAGGATAAATATATTTATGGAGACGCCATGCCGCAGATATGCGCGTCGCCGGCGCTGGCCGGCCTCCGGGTGATCGACCTGACCCGCGTTCGCGCGGGGCCGACCTGCGTGCGGATGCTGGCTGACTTCGGCGCCGACGTGATCCGCATCGAGCCGCCGCCCGGCGTCGATCCCAATGAGGCGATGTTCGCTGGCAACCGGCTCGGCGGCGACTTCCAGAACCTGAACCGCAACAAGCGCGCGTTGTCGCTGAACCTGAAGAAGCCCGAGGGGCTCGCGGTGCTCAAGCGGCTCGTCGCCGATGCCGACGTCGTCGTCGAGAACTGGCGGCCCGACGTCAAGTCCCGGCTCGGCATCGACTACGAGTCGCTCAAGGCGATCAACCCGCGGATCATCCTGGCCAGCATCTCCGGCTTCGGCCAGGACGGCCCTTATGCCGGGCGTCCGGGTTTCGACCAGATCGTGCAGGGCATGGGCGGGCTGATGTCGGTGACCGGCGATGCCGCTACGGGGCCGCTGCGCGCCGGCATCGCGGTCGCCGACTCCAGTACCGGTCTGTACACGGCGATCGGCATCCTGATCGCGCTGCGCGAGCGCGATCGCTCCGGCGTCGGGCAATGGGTGCACGCATCGCTGCTGCATTCGCAGATCGCGATGATGGACTTCCAGGTCGCGCGCTACCTGAACGAAGGCGAGGTGCCTCGTCCCGCGGGCAATGATCATCCGACCAGCGCGCCGATGGGCCTGTTCCATGGCTCGGACGGTGCGTTCAACCTCGGCGCGTCGGGGCAGGGAATGTGGACGCGCCTGTGCGGCGTGCTCGGCCGCCAGGAATGGCTGGCCGATCCGCAGTACATCGATGAGCGTCGCCGCGTCCAGCATCGCGCACGCCTGAATGCCGAACTGGAACAGGTGTTCGCGACGCGCACGGTCGCCGAGTGGGTCGAGGCGTTGAACGGCGCGGGCGTGCCCTGCGGTCCGGTCTATGACGTTCCGCAACTGATCGAGGACGAACAGATCCGCCACCTGAAGGTCGTCGCGCCGACGCAGACCACCGACGGGACGCCGATCCGGGTCATCTCGCAACCGGTCGCGTTGTCGCGCACGCCGGCGTCGGTCGTGACGGCCGCGCCCGGGTGGGGCGAGCAGACGGACGAGATCCTGGGCGAGGCCGGCTACACGGCCGACGAGATCGCGCGGTTCCGCGAGCAGCGGATCGTTTGAGAGGGCGGTCGTCCCGCCGGTAAGGCCGCCGCCTGCCGCGGCGGGTCCTTACCGCATTCCCAACCCGATCGAAGCGTGAAGGAGACATCGATGCGCAGATGGCTTATCCCCGTGCTGGGCATGATCCTGGCGGTGGCTGGCGGAACCGCCAGCGCCCAATCCTGGCCGACGAAGCCGATAAGGCTGATCATCGGCTTTCCGCCCGGCGGCGGGGCCGATACGGTGGCCCGGCCGGTCGCCGATGCGCTGTCGCAGGAGCTGGGGCAGCCGGTCATCGTCGACAACAAGCCGGGCGGGGGCACGACGATCGCGGCGACGACGGTCGCCACCGCCGCGCCCGACGGCTATACGCTGTACATGTCCAACGCGTCGCTCTACGGCAGCCTGCAGGCGATCTACAAGGATTTCAAGCATCCGATCGGCGACTACCGGCCGATCGCGCTCTGGGTGACCGGGCCGATGCTGCTGACCGTCTCGGCCGGTCTGGGCGTCGATAGCGTGCCCCAGTTGATCGCGCGCGCCAAGGCCGAGCCGGGCAGGCTGAACTACGCGTCGTCCGGCGTCGGCGGCGGCACGCATCTGCCGGGCCTGATGTTTACCCGGTTGGCCGGCGTCGACATCCAGCACGTGCCGTACAAGGGCGGTGCGCCGGCGCTGGCCGGCGTGGCCAGCGGCGAGACGCAGATGAGCTTCGCGACGCCGCCGTCCGCGCTGCCGCTGGCCAAGGCGGGCAAGCTCAAGGTGCTGGCGGTGACGACCGGCAAGCGCTCGCCGTTGTTTCCGGACCTGCCGACGATCGCCGAGGCGGGTGTCGCCGGTTATGACTATGGTTTCTGGTACGGCCTGTTCGCGCCGGCAGGCACGCCGGACGACGTCGTGCGGCGCCTGTTCGAGGCCTCGAACAAGGTGCTGTCCCAGTCCGCGTTGAAGGAAAAGCTGGCGGCGTCCGGCAACGAGGTGGCCACGCTCGAATCGCCGGCGGCCTTCGCCGAATGGGCCGCCCGTTCCGGCCGGACCGAGCTGGAGCTGACCAAGGCGTCCGGCGCCGCGGTGCACTGAGTGTCTGTTATCGACTGAACGAACAGGAGCAGCGATGCCCGAACTGATCATCCAGCGCGACGGCCCGATCGGCCGTGTCGTGTTCTCGAACCCCGCCAAGTTCAACGCGATGTCGCGCGACATGTGGGAGGGCGTGCCCAAGGCGCTCGCCGCCTTCGATGCCGATCCGCAGGTGCGCGTGATCGTGCTCGAAGGCGATGGCGACAAGGCGTTCGTCTCCGGCGCCGACATCTCGCAGTTCGAGTCGCAGCGCTCGGATCCGCAGGCGCAGGCCCGCTACAACGCCGCGGTGGAGGCCGCTTACCTCGCGCCGATCGCCTGCGGCAAGCCGGTGGTCGCCAAGATCCGCGGCATCTGCATGGGCGGCGGCTTGGGGCTGGCGGCCGCGTGCGATCTGCGCCTGTGCCGCGACGATGCGCGCTTCCGGATGCCTGCGGGGCGGCTGGGCCTCGGCTACAACGTGCCGGGCGTCAGCCGGTTCCTGTCGGTGATCGGCCTGCAGAACACGCTGGACATCTTCTTCTCGGCGCGGATCTTCGATGCCGCCGATGCGCTGAGGATGGGGTTCGCGAGCAAGGTCGCGCCGCGCGAGCAGTTCGATGCGATGGTCGACGAATGGTGCCAGACGACGGCCGACAACGCGCCGCTGACGCTGCGGGCGCTCAAGCTTACCGTCAACGCGTTGATCCGCGATCCGGCTCAGCGCGACATGGATTCGGTCGCCGCGGCGATCGCCGCCTGCTTCAAGAGCCAGGACTATCGCGAGGGGGCCGCGGCGTTCATGGAGAAGCGCAAACCGCGCTTCCAGGGCGCTTAGGACGGGCATGCGCCAAATCCGGCCGGCGGCGCGGCCGCTGGCGGATCCGGTCAGAGCGACGGATCGAGCGTGACGATGGCCTGGTTGCCGTAGCCCTGGAACGGCAGCAGCACGCACGGCAGGCCGGGGATCGCGTTTTCGAGTTTTTCGAGGAAGCGCGCGCGTTTACGGGGGTCGGCCGCACGCCGGTAGTCGGCTTCGGGCATCAGCGCCTGCGCCCAGGTGCCGGCATAAGGGTCGGCGGTCGTCAATCGACCCAGCACCGACGGGCGGGCCGAACGCATCTTCAACCGGTCGTCGCCGAACAGGCGGGCCGTAGTCTCCTCGTTCAGGCAATACGCCAGCACGTCGATCCGATGCCACTGGTGGATGCCGGTCGTGTCGGCCGCGGGCGGAATCACCGCGCCCCGGTCGAAGCGCCCGAACAGCGCCGGCTTGCCGTCGCCATCCAGCCGCGCATCGAGGCACACGCCGCCCTGAGCGATGATGTCGCGCGAGGTGCCGCCGATCGATTCGACCGTCGCCGACAGATCCGAGTGGCCCAGCAGCAGCCAGATCCGCTGATGGACCGACGCCAGGTCCGCAGCGAAGATCAGCGTCGGATTCGAACTGAGTGCCAGGTCCAAGATCGTTCAGGCGCGGGGCGCATCGTAGGGCGATTCAGTCATCGGCGCCCGCCGCCCGAGAGGGGCGGATCGGGCGGGCGCATCGCTGTCGGGGAGAGCCAAGGCGGCCAGTATCGCAAGCATTGCGGTGCGAGGGGCGCCGTGCCGGCGGCTCAGCCGACGGACGCGTCCGCTGGCGTCGCGGCCGGCACCGGGCGTTGCTGGCGCGCGTTTCGTTCGGGCAGCGACGACAGCCACGCGCAGATCAGCGCCGCCGCGTACGGAATGGCCTGCAGGACCAGGATCCACATCCACAGCGCGGACTCGATGTGGTTGGACTTGCGCGAAATGAACATCGCGGCCAGGCAGGCCATCAGGCCGGCGAACAGGAAGGCTTCCTCGCGCACCGCCGCGAACGCGTTGGGCGCTTTCCTGGGCTTGGGGGCGGGCTTGGCGGCGGCGGTGCCCGCCGCCTGCGCGCCGTCGGACGCGCCGGGGGCGGCCATCGGGCCGATCACGTGGCCGTCCGGTTCGATCGCCATGTTCTGCCCGCTGGGCGCGATGCCGACCGGCCGCGAGGCCTCGTGCGGCTTGGTGCCCTTGGTCGTCACCTCGAACACGCTGCGCTTTTGCGTCAGGCCCGCGAATACGCCGGTGGCGATCGCATGCGACAGGCCCATGCCGGCCAGCGCCGCGCCCAGGATGTCCAGCAGTGAGCACTTGACGCGCTGCACGTACAGGATCGGCCCGAACATCGCCTTGCACGCGAAGAACCCGAACAGAGGCAGCATGAACAGCATGATCGGCAGGCTGAACAGCCAGGGCGCCGCGACGATGCCGATCGTCCAGAACATCGCACCGAACGCGAACACCAGGTGCAGCGCGTCGCCGAACCACGACAGCCAGCCGGTCAGGAAGTGGAAGCGCTGGCCGGGCGTCAGCGCGCCGCCGCCGCGCCACAGCGTGCGCCAGTGGTGCTTGAGGATCTGCATCGCGCCCTGCGCCCAGCGCTTGCGCTGGCGCTTGAACGCGCCGAAGTCGTCCGGCGTCAGCCCTTCGCCCTGGATGCGGTCGATGTAGACGGTCTTGTAGCCGGCCTTCATCAGCCGCAGGCCCAGCTCGGCGTCCTCGCAGATCGTCCATTCGGACCACTTGCCCAGCGTCATCAGCGGCTCGGCCTTGATCAGCGTCATCGTGCCGTGCTGGATGATCGCGTCGCGTTCGTTCCGGTGGTGCATGCCGATCCGGAAGAACCCGTCGTACTCCCAGCTCATCATCTGCCGGAACAGGTGCACCCCCCATTCGCGGTGCGCCTGCGGCGCCTGCACGACGGCCACCTTCGGGTCCTCGAAGTACGCGACCGCGGTCGACAGCCAGTCGCGCTTGACCACGTAGTCGGCATCGACGACGCCGACCACTTCGGCGCGCGGATCGGTCTTCTCGAGCGCGAAGTTCAGCGCCCCGGCCTTGTAGCCGGGCCAGCTCGGCAGGTGGAAGAACCGGAAGTTGTCCGGCAGCTTGGCCATGTAGGCCTCGACCGGCTTCCACAGCGCGTCGTCCTTCGTGTTGTTGTCGATGACCAGGACTTCGAAGTTCCGGTAGTCGAGGCGGCGCAGGCTCTCGATCGTCTCGATCACCATCTGCGGCTGCTCGTTGCAGCAGGCCAGGTGGATCGACACGAACGGCTCGCGCTGGCCCGGCGCCAGCGGCAGCGGCGGGAACTCGCGGCGCAGGTTGCCCGCCACCAGCATCTCGGCGAACTCGAAGCCGTTGGACAGCAGGATCGCCGCCATCATCAGCAACGTGGGCGCCAGCACGATCAGCGCCGTCCAGTCGACCGGCCGCAGGTAATAGTCGAGCGGCAGCGCGAACAGCCATACGACCAGCGACGCGATCGCCTGGATGAACACGCAGAACAGGATCCGCGAAAACAGCCGCTGGTACCAGAATTTGGCCAGGAACCAGACCATCGGCAGGAACGCGACGATCGACGCGAGGATCGCCTTGGTCATCCAGTTGGCGTCGGACTGCACGGGCCCCGAGAAGTCGAACTTGGGCGTGCGGTCGGCATAGTAGATGCCCCAATAAGCGCCGACGCGTCCCTCGTTGGCGGTCTTCCACGGCTGGTCGATCGCTTCCATGATGAAGTAATCGAGGTGCTTGCCCTGCGAGCGGCCGAGGAAGTCGCGGATGAACTTGGCCTGGATCTCGGGCGAGGTCTTGGCGCCGTCGAAGCGGTCGCCCTGGCTGGGCCAGCCGATCTCGCCGATCAGGATGTGCTTGTTCGGGAACGCCTTGCGCACCTGTTCGAGCCGGTCGAACGAATAGTCGAGCGCCATGTCGCTGGGCAGCCCTTCCCAGTAGGGCAGCAGGTGCACGGTGATGAAGTCGACGTGCTTGACCAGTTCGGGATAGCGCAGCCAGACGTGCCACGGCTCGGCGGTCGAGACCGGCACCTTGACCGATGCGCGGATCTCGTCGAGATAGCTGATCATCTCGTCCGGCGTCAGGTTGCCGGTCAGGATCTGCTCGTTGCCGGCGATCACCCGTTCGATCGGCCCGCGCTTGCGCGTGGCGGCCTTGATCGCCTCGATCTCGCGGCGGTTGTTGACCTCGTTCTGGTCCAGCCAGACACCGGCGGTGATGCGCAAGCCGTAATCGGCCGCGATCTTCGGCAGGTCGGGAAACTCCGCCGAGCTGTACGTGCGGATGCGGCGCGTCTGACGGCTGAGCAGTTCGAGATCCTTCTCGATCTCCTTCATCGTCGGGTAGCGCTGCTCGAGCGGGTTGTCCCAGCGCTGGAACGCGTTGTAGCACAGGCCGGCCAGCGTGCCGCCGTACTCGGCCGCCTGCCCGGGCGGATGCAGGCCCCGCCAGATGCCGACGTTGGCCAGCGCCACCGCCAGCGCCAGCCAGAATGCTATCCAGCGCAGCCGGCCGACGGGCGGCGGACGCGTGGCGTCGGGGCGGCCCGCGGGCCGCAATGCCTTGTCTTCGGCGACGAACGGCGCGTGCGCCGGATCGGCCGGCGCCGGCTCGACAGCCGAAACGCTTGGCGAAGAATCAGGGTTCATGCGTCAGGGATCAAACGGAAAACGGGACCATGTTGCGCGGGTGACGGGGGGGAGCGGGGCGCTGAATCGCGCGAATCGTCCTGTGCCGCCCGTGCAGCGAGTTTACGCAACAAACGAACGTTGTATCGGCGGGACTTGATGGACAATGAGGGCCGCTGCCGACCGGCAAAACCATGAAGGCCCATGCAAGCGCATCGCATCCCGGACAGTCCCAGAACGTTCGCTAGTCGACTCGACCCCATTGTCCTGACGCTGTTCGCGGTCATCGCGGCGCTGGCCGTCGGATGGTGGGCCTGGCAAGGCCGGGCGGTCGAACTGCCCGAAGTGCGCGACGCCCGATTGCAGTGCGCATCGTACGCGCCCTACCGCCTGCCCGGCGAGACGCCTTACGACGCGTCGATGAAGGTGTCCGAGGCGCGCGTCCGCGAAGACCTGAAGATCCTCTCGGCGATGACCGGTTGCGTGCGCACCTACTCGGTCGATCAAGGCCTGGACGCGGTGCCGCGGATCGCCCACGAACTCGGCATGAAGGTGCTCGTGGGCGCCTGGCTGGGCCGCGATCGCGCCAAGAACGACCAGGAACTCGACCGCGCGATCGCGCTGGCCAATGCTCATCCGGACACCGTGCGCGCGCTGATCGTCGGCAACGAAGTGCTGTTGCGGCGCGAACTGCCCGAGTCCGAGCTGGCCGCGTACCTGCGGCGCGCGAGTGCGGCCACCCCCGTCCCGGTCACGTATGCCGACGTCTGGGAGTTCTGGACCGAGCATCCGGGGCTCGTCGACGCGGTGTCGTTCCTGACGATCCACATCCTGCCCTATTGGGAGGACGAGCCGGTCGGCATCAGCGCGGCCATCGCGCACGTGCGAGACACCGTCGAGCGGATGAAGGCGATGGCCCAGGGCAAGGAGATCCTGATCGGCGAGACCGGCTGGCCCAGCGGCGGTCGACAACGGCGCGAGGCGGTACCCGGCCGCGTCGAGCAGGCGCGCTTCGTGCGCGAGTTCGCGCTGATGGCCGAGAGCCAGGGCTGGCACTACAACGTCATCGAGGCGTTCGATCAGCCGTGGAAGCGCCGGCTCGAAGGCGCGATGGGCGGTTACTGGGGCCTGTTCGACAGCGACGGTACACAGAAGTTCCCGTGGAACGGGCCGGTCGCCGAGATTCCCGACTGGGTGCCCGGCCTGATCGCCGCGGCGGTCGGTGGCGTGCTGTTCGCGGCGTTCGGCCGCAAGCGGCGGCACGGGCCGTTCGGCACCACGGTGCTGCTGCTGACCGGCATCGCCACCGGCGCGGTGATGCTCGCGCAGGCGCGGTACATGCTGCAATGGAACCGCGACGTGCTCGAATGGGGCGCCAGCGGGCTGTACACGGTGATCGCGTTCGCGACGATCCTGCTCGGCGCCGAGCGGCTGGCCGGCCGCCGCAACGACGTGCTGCCTCCGGTCGCTACCGTGCTGGCCACGCGCCTGGGACGGTCGCTGGCGCCCGGGCAGCGATTGGCCGGCCGCCCCGACGCGGCCGAGCCGGCCAAGACCGACCTGCTGCTGGTCGTGCTGCGCTTCGCGATGCTGTTCGGTGCCGCCTTCATGATGACGCTGATGATCTTCGACGCCCGCTATCGCGGCTTTCCGACCCTGCTGTACGTGCTGCCCGCGGCGCTGACGCTGCTCAACGTGATCGTCGGCGAGCGCGCGCCCGCGCGTCGGCACGAAGAGTCGATGCTCGCCGCGGTCGTCACGATCGGCGTCGTGTGGATGGCGGTGGCCGAGCGGCCCGAGAACCTGCAGGCGATGGTGTTCGGCGTCGTGATGCTGGTGATGGCCGGCTGCGCGACGAACTTCAGGTTCGGGCTGGGAATCTCACCGAACAACGGCGAGCGCGCGTCCTGAGCGGATGGGGTGGAGGCCGCGCCCTTTCAACGCGCCGGCCCGGACGATGCCGCCGGTTCAGCGATCGGGCGATCAGGCGATCAGCGCTGGGGCCGGCATAGCGCCAGCATCGATGCCAGCAGGCCGAATGCCGCCGTGTCGTAGCTGTACAGCACGATGCCCAGGCAGCCGAACACGAGGCCCGCGTAACCGACGACGGCGCGGCGCGTCAGCAGCGCGAGCGCGCCGCAGGCCAGCGCGATCCAGCCGAGCTGCTGGTGCTGGAACGTCATCAGCAGCAGCGTGCGCGCCGCGCATCCGCCCTGCCAGCGTGCGACGTCGCACGCATGGCCGATCGCCGGCGGCTCGACCACGAAATGACGCAGCGCCAGCGCCAGCGCCAGGGTCAGCGCGAGCGTCAGCACAACCGAGGGCCGCCATGGCCGCGCGGCGGGGCGACCCCAGGCGTCGAACACGCTGCTCAATGCCTGGGCCCGTTGGCGCCGGTCGGCGTGCGGACCGGTGAGAAATAGTCGTATAGCGAGAACGCCGATTCGATCATCTCGTCGACGGCTTCCTTGCGCTGCTCGTCGCTCATCGTGCGGCGGATCTCGCCGCTTTCCTCGTCGAACTCGCCGGCCAGCGCCTCGATCGGCTCGAACACGCCATCGAGCTCGACGCTGTCGTCGACGGCCTTCCAGCTATCGGGCTGCAGGCTCATCGCCCGCAGGAAGCCGATCGCCCAGAGATTGCCGCCGGGCGCGCCGTCATCGTCGTGCATCAGGATCGGCGCGAAGCCTTCGCCGGCGCGCAGCGCGGCATCGACCGAATCCAGGTGCCGCTGCAGCAGCGCGTGCAGTTCTTCGGCCTGCGCCGATGAGGCGAACCGCGGCTCGATGCCCGGCTCCAGGCCGAGCACCTCGGGCACGACGTCGACGACCGGCAGGCGGTCGGCACTGCAGGCCAGCGCGGTGAAGAAGCCGTCGAGTTCTTCGAGCAGCATCGCGGTATCGGGACTGACCGCTTCGAACAGCGCGTCCAGCCGGGCCAGATCGTCGTCGTCCAGCGCTTGTGAGGGGTCGAAGTGGTTCTTTGTCATGGCGCGCGGAAAGGGGCGCAGAGGGGTGCGAAAAGGGGGGGAGAGCGCCGAAGCGCAGGGACGTCGAAGCGAGCGCCCTGCCACGATTATAGTCGTCGGCCGCGCCGGCCGGCCGTGATGGGCGGATGCGCGGCACGGGTTGCAATCCGTTCCGTCATCGGGGGACTATCGGGACGAGGCGCGGCGCGCCGGCGATGCGTACGCGCCTCGTTCCCCGCCTCGTTCCCTTCAACGCTTTCGATCCACCGATCATGGAGGTTCCCCGCTGATGACCCGCTCGCGCTCGATGCCGTCGTTCCTGTCGCCCCTGTCGTCCCGTTTCGCGATCGGCCTGCTCGTGATGCTGGCGTGCGCCGGCGTGGCATCCCCCGGCGCCGCCTGGGCGCGGGACATGGTCAGCGTCAACGGCGCGACGGCCAACATGCGCAGCGGGCCCGGCACCCGGTATCCGGCCGACTGGACGTTGGCTCGCGGCTATCCGCTGCGCGTCGTCGGCCGCCAGGGCAACTGGCTGAAGGTCAGCGATTTCGAGAAGGACGTCGGCTGGGTGCACCGCTCGCTGCTCGGCAACAAGCCGCATCACGTCGTCAAGGCCTCGGTGGCGAACATCCGCCAGCGGCCTACGACCCGCAGCCCGATCGTCGGCCGCCTGCAGCACGGCGAGGTCGTCGAGACGCTGGGACGCGAGCCCGGCTGGATCCGCGTATCGGCCGACGGTTCAAAGGGATGGGTCGCCGCCAACCTGCTGTGGGGCTGGTGACGCCGGTGACTCCGGTGATGCCACGCGCTGCTTGAGCGCGGTCTTGAGCACCTTGCCATAAGCGTTCTTCGGCAGTTCGTCGACGAACACGTAGCGCTTAGGGCGCTTGAAGCGCGCGATCCGGTCCAGGCACCATTGGTCGAGCGCTTCGGCGTCCAGCCCGGGGCGGCGCGCGACGATCACGGCCACGACCTCTTCGCCCCATTCCGGATGCGGCACGCCCAGTACGCTGGCCTCGGCGACGTCCACGTGTTCGAGCAGCACGTCCTCGACCTCGCGCGGATAGATGTTGGAGCCGCCGGAGATCACGAGGTCCTTCGATCGATCCTTCAGCGTCAGCAGCCCGTCCTCGTCCAGGCTGCCCAGGTCGCCGGTCAGCAGCCAGCCGTCGCGCAGCGCCGCCTCGCTGGCGGCCGGCTGCCGCCAGTAGCCGAGCATCCGCGCGTCGCTGCGCGTGGCCACTTCGCCGATCTGCCCCGCGGGAAGCGGTTCGCCGTCCTCGTCGAGGATGCGCACCTGCACGCCGGTGCGTGGGTAACCGCACGAGCCGAGCAGCGCTTCGACGCGATCAGGCGGCAACGCCTCGGTGCCGCCGGCCATCAGCGCGGCGTGATGGCGCTTATCCAGGCCGGTGATCGTCATCGGGCTTTCGCCCTGGCCGTACAACTGGTACAGGCGCGGCCCGAAGCATTCGAGCGCGCGGCGAAGATCGGTCACGTACATCGGTGCGCCGCCATAGATGACGGTCTTCAGTTGCGTCAGCAGCGACCGCGGATCGCTGGCCGTGCGATCGTCGTTGATCAGGCGCACCAGCATCGTCGGCGCGGCGAAGAACGACACGTTCGGATACAGCGCGATCGCCTCGAATATCGCGTCGCACGAGAAGTGGTCGACGATCAGGTTGTGCGAGCCGCGCGCGATATGCGGCAGCGCGTACAGCCCCGAGCCGTGCGACAGCGGCGCCGCATGCACGATCGTGTCGTCGGTATCGAGCCGGTCGATGTCGGCATAGTAGGCCTGCGTCATGAACATCAGGTTGCGATGCGACAGCATCGCGCCCTTGGACCGGCCGGTGGTTCCGCTCGTATAGAACAGCCATGCGGGGTCGTCGGCCTCGACGTCGGCGAGCGGAGCTGCCGGCATCGCCGCCTGCTCGTCGAGTAGCGCCGCGTCGGCGTGCCACAGTGCGCAGTCGCCCGGCACGCTTCGTCCCGCCGCGCTGTCCTCGCCGTCCAGCGCCCGCAGCGCCGCATGCTGTTCGCGCGACGCCAGGCACAGCCGCGCGTCGGCGTCGGCCAGCAGCGCCGCGAACTCGCGCGCATGCAGCTTGGCGTTCATCGGCACCACGCACAGGCCCGCGATCCAGCATCCGAACAGCACTTGCAGGAATCCCGGCTCGTTGCCCATCGCCAGCGCGACGCGTTCGCCCGGCATGACGCCGGGCTGGTCCAGCAGCCAGCTCGCGGTGCCGGCGGCGCGGCGGGCGAAGTCGTGGTAATTCCATCGCACGGCGCGCGGATCGTCGGCCGGCGCTGGCGGGGAGTGGTGCGTGGAGACGGCCAGCGCGTGCGGGACGCGGCGAGCGGTGTTGTCTAGCAGGATCGCGATGTTCATCGGAGTTGGGCCGACGCGGCGGCGAACAGCGTCGGACTTCGGGCGCCAGCGCCTATGATAGGGCCCGCGACGACCGGTTCGCATCCGGTTCGTTCGCGTCGGTTCGTTTCCGGGTAATTGCCATCATGCATCGCCGTACACCGCCCTGGGGTGCCATCGAAGCCTTTATCGTCGCCGCGCGCGTCGGCAGTTTCAAGGCCGCTGCCGACGAGCTGGGGCTTAGCGCGTCGGCGTTCTCGCGCCGGATCCAGTCGCTCGAAAGCCACATCGGCGCCAAGCTGTTCGACCGCAGCGACGCCGTGCCGACGTTGACCGCCGCCGGACGCCGCTACCTGTCCCGCCTCGAGCCCGGCTATTCGGCGATCCGCGCGGCCACCGACTGGATGGTGCCCGCGTCCGGCCGGCGACCGCTGCGCGTCGGCGTCTCGCAGTCGTTCGCGACGAGCTGGCTGCTGCCCCGGCTCAAGGATTTCCAGACCCGCCATCCGACGATCGAGGTCACGCTGCATACGCGCGGACGCATCGACCTGAGCGGCGGCTCGGCCGACATCGGCATCCTGACCGGCGACGGCCGCTGGCCGGGGCTGAAGACGCGCAAGCTGCTGGACCTGGAGGCATTCATCGTCTGCGCACCGACGATGCTCGACGACGGGCCGCGGCGCCTGGCGCGGCTACGGCGCGCGCCGCTGCTGCTGACGCTGTCGCCGTCGCACGTCTGGCAGAACTGGATCGACAAGACCGGCGACCACGTCACCGAATCGAGCGAACGCATCTACTTCGACAGCATGCAGGTGATGTTCGAAGCCGCGGCGCAAGGCCTGGGCATCGCACTGGGCATGCGTCCGCTGGTCGACGCGTACCTGCGCGACGGCCGGCTCGTGGCGCCGCTCGAGCAGGCGGTCAGCCTGCCGGGCGGCTACTATGCGGCGGCGCTGCCGACGCTGCTGCGCGAGGCCCCGGTGCGGGCGTTCTGGCAATGGCTGATCGAGGTGACGTGATGCAGGAGGGGCAGGGCGATCGGCAAGACGACGGACACGGCCGCGGGCCGGGCGCCGAACGACGCGACGGGCCGCGCGCAGCACGACGAGAGTGGATGGTCAGCCGGTTGTACGCCGGGGGACAGGGCGGCACGCTGGATCCGGACGGCGCGCCGACCGGCATCTTCAAGTCGCCGCTCGATGCGCCGGTGCGCGTGAGCGTGCAGGGCCTCCACGGCGATTGGCATGCCGACCCGCGCGTGCACGGCGGTCCCGACAAGGCCGTCCATCTGTATCCGGCCGATCATTACCGCGCGCTGGTCGACGCTTACCCCGGCGGCGCGCCGAGTCTGCGACCGGGGAGCCTCGGCGAGAATCTGTCGGTCGGCGGCATCGCCGAAGATGAAGCCTGCATCGGCGACGTCGTGCGGCTCGGCTCGACGCTGCTGCAGGTGTCGCAGCCGCGCAGCCCGTGCTGGAAGATCAATCGCCGCTTCGACATCGACGGGCTGTCGCTGCACATGGCGCGCCGGCGGATCACCGGTTGGTACTACCGCGTACTGGAGGAAGGCGTCATTGCTCCCGGCGACCCGATGGTCTTCGTCGAGCGCCCGCCGGGTGCCGTGACGATCGACCGCTTCTGGCGGGTCCAGCTCGCCGAACAGCCGTCGATCGACGCACTGCGCGGCCTGGCGGCTGCGCCGGGGTTGGCCGCCGACTGGCGCCGGCGACTCGCGGGGCGGGCCGACTGGCTTGCCGAACGGGACCGCGCGCAAGGGATTCGCCGGTAGACGGCCGGGCCGCGGAGGGCTCCCGCGCCGTGGCGTCCGTCGCCGTGCTCGCGCATCGCCCGCGGCACCCGATCGACCGGCAGTCACACGGTTCAGCGCTCGACGGCGCCCAGGTCGGCCCGTGCGCCGTTGACGCGCCGCGCCTGCGGCAAGCCGTCGGCGTCGAGCTGCCAGGCTACGTCCGCGTGTTCGCCCAGCACCGCGTCCGCCGGCGCCGGCTGCGCCGCGTCGATGATCGCCGAGCCCGCGAGCGGGACGAAGGTTGCCGCGTCGATCGGCCAGGCCGTGCCGGTGACGGCCTGGCCGGCGCCGCTCAGCGTGCCGTCGACCGGATGATAAGGATCGGAGTCGGCCCAGCCGGCGGTGAGCCAGTTGCGCCCCAGCACCACGGTGCCGCCGGACACGTAGCCGGTGCCGGTCTCGCTGCCCGATCGCATCGACGGGTAAGCGACGGTCGATGCGAACGCAAACACGTTGTTCC
The DNA here is from genome assembly GCA_029779435.1 of Pseudomonadota bacterium. GTDB lineage: Bacteria > Pseudomonadota > Gammaproteobacteria > Burkholderiales > Burkholderiaceae_E > JAKPAM01. The sequence goes on from JAKPAM010000179.1 coordinate 91,601, forward strand.
ACACGCGGGCGGTCTCGAGCGTGGTCGACAACTGGAACAGCCGCGCATCGCCGCCGGTGGCGATCACCGTGTTGTGGAACACGTACAGCGTGCCCCGGCGGAAGTTGGCCTCGCAGCAGTCGTAGTGGTCGCCGCCATAGTGGATGAACGAGCCGGTCTCGCCATTCTTGATGATCTGGTTGCCGTAGACGAAGGCCGTGCGGTAGGCCGGGTCGGCCGTGGCGATCGTCGCGTAGTCCTCGGCCTCGACCAGGTCGATCGCATGCGCGCCCTGTTCGATGCGGTTGTAGCGCACGATGGTGCCGACCGAACGGTCCTTGATCGCGTTGCCCCGCGCGCCCGCGCGCAGCGGGCCGAAGCGGTTGAACTCGACGCGCACGCCGATGCTCTGCAGATAGGTGTTGTGCAGTGTATCGACGCCGGGAAGGCCATTGCCGTGGATCGCGTTGGCGACGAGGCGCACGTCGCGCGTGACCGAGAAGTCGCCGTCCGGCGTGGACCGGCTGAACACGCCTTGCGTGCAGTCGTGGATCTCGTTGTCCGCGATGACGACCCGGTGGCCGCGCTCGATCCACACGCACGCGCCGAAATCCACGTACGACTGGCGCCGGCCCGCGCTGTTGGTGAACCCGCGGTCCGGGGTCGCGCCGCGGATCTCCAGGCCGTCGAGCTGGACGTACGCCGGCCGCGCGGTACCCCAGTCCTGCGTGGCGAGCCGGTCGATCATGACGACCGAACGGGTCTCCTGGATGTGGTCGAGCGCGGCGGCCGTGTACGCGAGGCCGGCGCGGGCAACGGCGTCGGTGCCATCGATGATCGGCCGTTCGCCGTTCGGCCCCCGGATGCCGCATATCCGGACCGGCGCCTGCGCCGTGCCTTGCGCAGCGATCAGGATCTTGCCGTGATAAGGGGGGGACCGATAAGCGATCCGGACCGTGTCGCCGGCGCCGAGACTCTCCCAGGGCACCTGGTCGAGCGAGCGGATCTGGCCCGTTCCGTCGCCGACGACGAAGTCGCGGCCGACGCCGCTCGGCTCGCAGGCGGTCAGGCCCAGCGCGGCCAGCGTGGCGGCGCTGGCCCGCACGTAAGCGGGCGACGGGGGATCGGGCGTGATGGGCGTGCCGTCGCCCGTCGTCGGTCCGGTGCCGCCGTCGCCGGGACGGGTCGACGACCCGCCATCGCCATTGGTCGGGGGCTGCGGCGACGCGGACGAGCCGCCCCCGCCGCACGCGCCGAGCAGGGTGGCGATCGCAACGGCGATCACGGCGGCTGACGCCTTCCCGGCCGGGCGCGACGGGCGGCCGGCGGATCGAACAGCGTGCGGCGGGCGCATGGCGGGGAGCCGGTTTCGTGAAGGCGGATCGGGCCGACGCTGCCGCGTCAGTCGGTGGCGACCATGACGCTGGAGGCCTTGATGACCGCGTAGGCTTCCTTGCCTTCGGCCAATCCCAGCGTCGTCGCCGATCCCGTCGTGATCGACGAGACGATCTGCAGGCCGGGCGCGACCTCGATCGTGACTTCGGTGGAAACCGGGCCGGTCTTGATCGCGATGACTTTTCCCTTCAGGACGTTGCGGGCGCTGATCTTCATCGAAGGAATCTCCTGGTGTGGGGCGGGCGCGGAGCCCGTGCCGTGCCGGACGAGGGACGGGTCCGTGCCCGGCCAGTATAGCCAGCGACGACCGGGACGCGGCTCTGCCCGAGGTACCACCTCGACGGTTCGACACTGGTTGCATTTCGTGCAACTGGAATTGGACGCTTTGCGATTGAGCGCCCCGCCCGATTGCGCGACACTGCCCTGCATCGCCAGTGGGCCATGCCCGGCTGGCCGACCCGCCCAACCCGACAAGAGACAGGAGCCACACCATGTTCGCACCCCCGTCCCCCCGCGCCGTCGAGCTCCGGGAGCGCTTGATCGACTTCATGAACGTGAACGTGTATCCGCAGGAGCACGCGTACCACGAGGAAGTCGAGGCCAACCGGCGCGCCGGCAACGCCTGGCAGCCGACGAAGGTCATCGAGGCCCTGAAGCCCAAGGCGCGCGAGGCCGGCCTGTGGAACCTGTTCCTGCCGCAGTCCGAGCGCGCGCCCGAAGGACTGTCGAACCTCGACTACGCGCCGCTGTGCGAGATCATGGGCCGCATCCATTGGGCGCCCGAGATCTTCAACTGCTCGGCGCCGGACACCGGCAACATGGAAACGCTCGAGCGCTATGCATCCGAGCCGATCAAGCGCAAGTGGCTCGATCCGCTGCTGCGCGGCGAGATCCGTTCGGCGTTCGCGATGACCGAGCCGGCCGTCGCCTCGTCCGACGCGACCAACATCCAGGCCCGGATCCAGCGCGACGGCGATCACTACATCATCAACGGCCGCAAATGGTGGACCTCGGGCGCCGGAGATCCGCGCTGCGCCGTCTACATCTTCATGGGCAAGACCAATCCCGATGCCGGCCGCCACGAGCAGCAGTCGATGATCGTCGTGCCCGCCGACGCTCCCGGCATCACGGTCCTGCGTCCGCTGTCGGTCTTCGGTTATGACGATGCGCCGCACGGGCACATGGAAGTCCTGTTCGAGAACGTCAAGGTACCGGCCGACAACATCCTGCTCGGCGAAGGGCGTGGCTTCGAGATCGCCCAGGGCCGCCTCGGGCCGGGCCGGATCCACCACTGCATGCGCTCGATCGGCGTCGCCGAGCGCGCACTCGAATACATGTGCCGCCGGCTGAACGAGCGCATCGCGTTCGGCCGCCCGATCTCCAGCCAGTCGGTCTGGCACGAGCGCATCGCCGAATCGCGCTGCATGATCGACCAGGCCCGCCTCCTGACCCTGAAGGCCGCGCACATGATGGACACGGTCGGCAACAAGCATGCGCGCACCGAGATCGCGATGATCAAGGTCATCGCGCCGAACGTCGCGTGCAAGGTCGTCGACTGGGCGATCCAGGCGCACGGCGGCGGCGGGGTCTGCCAGGACTTCCCGCTCGCCAGCATGTACGCGCACCAGCGTACGCTGCGGCTCGCCGACGGTCCGGACGAGGTGCACCGCAACGCGATCGCCAAGCTCGAACTGGCGCGCCACATCAGCATCCCGGGTGGCGCCGACGCCGTCCAGATGCCGATCACACGCGGCAGCTGACCACCCGGGCACGACGCGCATGGCGCTGACCTGGACCATCGGCGACGTGCGCGTGACGCGCGTCGTCGAACTCGAAGCGATCGGCGGCAGCCGCTTCCTGCTGCCGCAGGCCACGCGCGAGGCCGTAGCCGGCATCCGGTGGCTCGCGCCGCATTTCGCCGATGCCGAGGGCCGGTTGAAGATGAGCATTCACGCGCTGGTCGTCCAGACACCCTCGCGCCGGATCATCGTCGATACCTGCATCGGTAACGACAAGCAGCGCGAGATGCCGCCGTGGAGTCATATGCAGACGCGGTTCCTCGAAGACCTGACCGCCGAAGGGTTCGCGCCCGAGTCGATCGACAACGTGCTGTGCACGCATCTGCACGTCGACCATGTCGGATGGAACACCCGGCTGGTCGATGGCGTGTGGACACCGACGTTTCCGAACGCGCGCTACCTGATCGGCCGCGACGAGTTCGAATACTGGCGGGGCCAGACCGACGAAGGCCAGGGCGAGACGATGATCTTCGAGGACTCGGTCAGGCCGGTGTGGGACGCCGGGCTCGTCGATCTGGTCGGCACCGATCACCGGATCTGCGATGAGGTCCGGCTGACGCCGACGCTGGGCCACACGCCGGGCCACGTCAGCGTGGTGATCGAATCGAAGGGCGAGCGCGCGCTGATCACAGGCGACTTCATCCACCATCCGTGCCAGATGGCGCACCCCGAATGGGCGGCGACCGTCGATTACGACCCGCAGGCGTCGACGGCGACGCGGCGGCGGATGTTCGCCGAGCTGGCCGGCACGCCGACGCTCGTCATCGGCACGCATTTCGCGGCGCCGACGGCCGGCCATGTCGTGTGGGACGGCGACGCGTTCCGGCTGCAGGTCTGAACGTCGCCGGGCCGGCGCTCGATCTCGTCGCCAAGGACGAGACGCGCGGTACCGGCTGGATCGCGGGATCCGTATGTCGACCGATCCCGGCCCGCCGTCAGTCGACGATGCCGCCGAAGGGCACCCACATCTTCCCGTCGAAACGCAGCATCTGGACCGATTCGATCGGTGCGTAGTCGCTGGCGCTGGTGTTCAGCTTGATGCCGGGCAGCACGCCCTTCGGCGTGTAGTCCTTCAGGCTGGTCGCCTGTTTCATCACGTTGGCGCGCGTCAGCTCATCGCCGCTCTGTTTGAGGATGTACTCGGTCGTCTGGGCGATCGCATAGCCGATGACGTTGTTGATGTCGCTCACGCTCGCGTCGGGGTAATACTTGGCCAGGAATGCCCTGTACTCGACCATGACCGGATCGTTGGCGAAGCGCGGATCGGTCGGATCCATCACGTAATGCGACGAGATGATGTCCTTGGATTTGTCCAGTCCCGCGGGTTCCAGTACCGCACCGACCGAGGACGACACGTTGTTCAGGTAATGGACGGGCTTCCAGCCGATGTCATGGCTCTTGCGGATCGCCATCGCCGCGAACTTCGGCGTGGTGATGTTGAAGAACGCATCGGCACCCGAGGATTTGGCCGCGACGATCTGCGAGTCGATGGTCGGGTCGGTCACTTCGTAGGTCTGTTCGGAAACGATCTGCTTGATCGCCGCGCCCAGCCCTTCCTTGAAGCCGTGCAGGTAATCCTTGCCGTAGTCGTCGTTCTGGTAAAGGATCGCGATCTTCGCGTCGGGCTTGTTCTGGATCAGGTGCTTGGCGTAGATGCGGCCCTCGGCCGCGTAGTTCGGCTGCCAGCCCATCGTCCAGGGGAAGTGCTTCGGATCGTTCCACTTGGTGGCACCGCTGGATACGAACAACTGCGGCACCTTCTTGCCGTTCATGTACTTGTGGATCGCGGTGTTCGTCGACGTGCCCAGTGGCTCCATCAGAAACAGCACTTGATCCTGCTCGACGAGGCGGCGGGCCATCTCGACGGTCTTGGGCGGGCTGTACGCGTCGTCCAGCGAGATGAATGTGATCTTGCGGCCGTTGACGCCGCCCTGCTCGTTGAGCATCCGGAAGTACGCGTCCGCGGTCTTGCCGATCGACCCGTACGCCGATGCCGGCCCGCTGTAGGGCATCGTCTGCCCGATCTTGATCTCGGTGTCGGACGCGCCCGGGTCGTACTTCTTCTGCGCGGCGGCGCCCAACGGCACACCGAACGCCAACGCCGACACCATCAACCCGCTGATCAGCCGCTTCATGTCTTCTCCTTCCGAGGTTTTCTTAGAATGTTGCCGGGGCGCATCCGGGCGGTCATGGCCATGAGCGGATGGTGCGTCAGACCGAGCCCGGCCAAATCATAGCGAGGCCTCGGGCGGATTGTTAAGCGTGAACCGGGAAGGACAGCCTAAGGATTACCCGCGCCGAGAGCGGGTATCGATGTCATTCCAGCACGATGTGGGCCTTGTCGATGACCGATTTCCAGACGTCCCAATCGGTCTTCAGCGTCTGCTCCATCGCGGCCGGTGTCGACGGCATCGGCGTCGTGCCGAGGATCGAAATCCAGCGCTCGTTCAGCGCGGGGTCTTGCAGGATCTTGTTCAACTCGGCGTTCAACTGTCCGGCAATCGGCGCCGGCATCCCGGCCGGGCCGATCAGCGCGATCCAGCTGCCCGTGTCGAAGGCGACGCCCTGCTCCTTCATCGTGCGAACTTGCGGCAACAGCGGGCTACCCCGGGGGCCGACCTGGGCGATCGCGCGCAGTTTTCCCGATAGAACCAGCGGCAGCGACGAGGCGTCGGCGAACGCGATCTTCATGTGGCCGCCGAGCAGATCGGTGGCCAGCGCCGTCATGGAGCGATAGGGGACGTGATACATGTCGATGCCGGTCAGCATCTTCAGGTATTCGCCAGCCAGGTGCCCGCCCGATCCATTCCCCCACGATGCATAGGGCGGCGGCGTGGGCTGAGCCTTGACCCAGGTGATGAACGAGGCCAGATCGGTGGGCGGCAGATCGGGCTGGACGACCAGCAGGTTGCTGACGATGCCGATCATGCCCAGCATCGAGAAGTCCCGGCGCGCGTCGAACGGCAGCTTGGGGTTCAGTAGCGGGTAGATGATGTTGCCACCCGAAAAGCCGATGCCGATCGTATAGCCGTCGGCCGGCGCCTTGGCGATCGCATCGAGTGCGACCGAACCCGTGCCGCCCGGTCGATTCTCGACCACCACCGGCGTCTTCAGGTCGCGGCCGAGTCGATCGGCGATCAAGCGCCCGATCTGATCGAGCAGGCCGCCGGCGGCCGACGGGCACATGATGCGGATCGGCCGGCTGGGCCAGGTCTGCGCGCGCAGCGAAGGTGCTGCGCCGAGCAGCGGCAGCGCCGGCAGCGTGGATGAAAAACGGCGCCGGGACGCGCGCGGACGGTCAGGCGGGGGCATGCTGTCTCCTCGATGATTCGGCGCCATCGGCGATCGTGATGCACTGCCGACCGATCGCCTCGATCCTGGCGTGGATAGGGCCTGAGCGAAGGTGGTCGGCGAATTGCATCTTAGGGCCTGTTCACCCAAAGATCGAGCCCGCGCCGAGGGATGCCCCATTCGAGCCCGCCGCGGGTTGGGCTCGATCTTGGGTGAACAGGCCCTCGGTTTTTCGCCTCGTCTCAGGCGAACACGTCCGATACGTAGCGGGCGGTCTCCCGCTCGACGTGATCGGCCCAGGCCTGCGCCGCCTGCTCGTCGGCACCGCTCGACTCGCGATACATCCGGATCAGCGTGCCGCGCACGGCCGGCGCCATCCGCTGACCATCGCCGCAGACGAAGACGGTCGCCCCGTCGCGGAACAGTTTTTCGACGTCGGCGCGGTCCTGCCACAGACGGTCCTGCACGAAGCGCACATCCCCCTGCGGCTTGGCCGAGAACGCCGGGCGCACGCTGACGACGCCGGCCTTCTCCCACTCGGCGAGCTGCTCGCGGTACAGGAAGTCGACGTCCGGATCGTCGCATCCGAAGAACAGCAGCGCCGGTCCGACCGGCTGGCCGGCCGCCTGCTGCGTCGCGCGGTCCTGCAGGAAGCCGCGGAACGGTGCCAACCCGCTGCCCGCGCAGATCATCACGACCGGCGTCAGCGGATCGCTGGGCGGATGGAAGTGCACGTGCGACGGACGCACCGCGACCGGCACCAGGCTGCCTGGCCCGCTCGACGCCAGGAAGTTCGAGGCCACCCCCAGGTAGCGTCCCTGTCCCGAGGCCGCCGGCCCGTCGACGACCGCGATCGTCAGCGAGCAGCGTTCGGGGCCGGCCAACGGCGACGACGAGATCGAGTACTGCCGCGCGCGCATCGGCGGCAGCATCGCCAGGAACGCTTCGAGCGGCAGCGTGCAGCCCGGGTGGCGTTCGAGCAGGTCGAGCACGCTGACCCGCTTGCCCAGCACCTCGCGGGCATAGGTGTCGTCGTCGTCCAGCGCCTGCAGCGCGGCGCGCTCGGGCGGGCACGGCGTGGCCGCCGCCAGCGCGGCGATCTGGTTGCGCGTGGCAGGCTGCGCCAGTTCGACGTAGCTGCCGAACAGCTCGCCGGCCGGCAGCGGCTGGCCGACCGGCAGCGACGCCGACGGTCCGGCCTTGTGGATCAATACCAGCGTGTCCGGTTCGAGCGCGAACCGGCGCAGTACGCGATCGAGCGTGGCCTGCGGGTTGCGCGGCAGCACCGCCAGGTAATCGCCGGCGCGGTAGGTCATGCCGGCCGGCAGCGCGAACTCGATGTGCCGCTTGGCGCGCGCGCCCGGTTGGCTCATGTCGACCAGCTCGCGGTTCTCGACGATCGTGGCGCGGTCCAGCTCAGACTGGCGCAGCAGCCGCGTGCGCGAGTCGCGTACGATCTCCAGCGTGATGCCGGTGGCGCTGGTCGCCGGGGCCGTCGCGCCGCTGAGCTTGTCCAGCTCGGGCCACATTCTGGCCAGCCACGAATCGAAGCCGCCGAAGAAGTCGCCGCCGGCGTCGGTCTCGCCGCGTTCGAGCAGCCGCTGTGCGCCGGCCTGGGCCAGCGCGGTGTCCACGCGGATCGGGATCGCCTGCCACGTGCGCGCCCACTGCCGATTGCCGCAGCCGAACACCGCGAAGCGCACGTTCGCCAGCGCGCCCGCCTCGAGCCCGTCCAGCCAGCGCGTGAACTGGCGCGCGTTGTCCGGGGCCTGTCCTTCATAAGAGGCGGTGACGACGATCACCGGGCCGTCGGTGGGCAACTGGCTCGCATACTCGTCCAGCGTCGCGACGGTGGCGGTAAAGCCGTGGTCGGGCGCTTCCGCACCGATCCGCTGGGCGAACGCTTCGCACGATCCGGTGTTCGATCCATACAGCACGTACAGCGGCAGCCGCGTGCCCGCGTCGTCTCCCGCCGCGGCACCGGCCGTAGCGGCGCCCGCGCCCGGTTTGCTCGCGACCAGTGTCGCCTGCGTCTTGGCCGATATCCGCGACGGCGACGGCCGCGCCCCGCGCAAGCGTACGCGCAGCTTCAGCCCGTCGGGCTTGAGCGTCAGCGTCTCCTTGACCTTGAGCTGGTAGCCGGGATCGGCGTCGAGCAGGTCGAAGCGCTGCAGCATCATCGCCAGCACCAGCATCGCTTCCTGCATCGCGAACGGGCGGCCGATGCATGCGCGCTGCCCGTTGCCGAACGGCTTCCACGCATTGGGCGGCAGCTTGGCGGCCGCGTCGGTTTCGAAGCGCTCGGGGCGGAACGATTCGACGTCGTCGCCCCAGACCTTCGGGTCGCGGTGCAGCATCGGGATCAGCACCATGATCGGTGTTCCCTTCGCGATCGGATAGCCGCCGACCGTCGTATCGACCTTGGCGCGTACGCCGATCGCCGGCGCCGTCGGCCAGATCCGCAGCGTCTCCATCAGGACCTGCTCGAGGTAGCGCAGCTTGCCGATCGTCTCGACCGTCGGCATCTCGTTGCCCAGCGCCGCGTCGACCTCGGCGCGCGCCTTGGCCAGCGCATCCGGGTTGCGCAGCAGGAAGTACGTGGCGAACGACAGCAGTCCGCTGGTGGTCTCGTGGCCGGCGATCAGGAACGTGACCATCTGGTAGCGGATGTTCTCGTCGCTGAGCCGCTCGCCGGTCTGCGGATCGCGGCCGTTGAGCATCACCGACAGCAGGTCTTTCTTGCTGGCCGCGTCGGGGTCGGCGCGCCGGTGCGCGATCAGCTCGTCGGCCACCTCGTGCATCAGCCGGATCTCGTCGCGGTAGCGCCGCTCGGACAGCATCATCGCGCGCGTGGCGATCTGCGGCCGCCGCGAGCGCGCTCCGGCTTCACCCAGCGCGCCGACCATCGCGTCGACGAACGGATGCATCTCGTTCTGGTAGAAGCTGTTGAAGCGATAGTCGAAGCCGCACAACGCGATCGTGTCCAGCGTCAGCCGCGTCATGTTGTCGGCCACGTCGATCGCGGTGTCCGGGCCGAAACGCTCCCAGCGCAGCATCATCTGCTCGGCGATGTCGAGCATTTGGTCGAACATGTTGCGCATGCCGAGCGGACCGAATGCCGGCCGCAGCAGCCGGTGCGCCTTGGCCCAGTTCGGCTCGTCGGTCTTGGCCGTGAACAGCCCGTCTCCCGCGAAATCGCGGATGTTGTACAGCGTCGCGTGGACCAGCTTGTCGAAGCGCGCTTCGTCCGACACCTCGTTGACCAGCTCCTGCGAGCCGACCCAGATCGCGTCGCGGCCGCCCAGCGACACCTTGAAGATCGGGCCGAACGTGCGCGCCATGCGCATGAATCCCTGGATCGGGGCCTTGCCGTCGATGTCCAGCAGGTTGCCGATGACCGGGTGGCCTTGCGGCTGGGGGATCTCCTTCGTCTTGCTCATGCCTGATTCTCCGTAGCGCTTTTTTTGGTTGGCGGATGCCGGGGGGATCGCCGTGGCGCGCATGCCGGTAAGCGTGCGCGGCCGTGGTGGAATGATGGTCCGGGATTTTATGTACATCAATGTTTATTTGTAAACACTCATGTACAATTTTCGAAACCCGAGGTTTCCGTCCGCGTGGTCCGCTCGCTGCATCGGCGCGCCGCGCCGGTCCGGCTCGATCCCGCTCCGACTTCGTTCAACCTGTTCCGCCCATGACCTCCCAGCGCACCGCGAAGGTCCGGGCCCGGCCCAGGGCCGCCGGCGGCGCCGCTGCCGCGCGGATACCTGCTTCCCGGTCCGTCGACGCCAGTCCCGCCTCCATTTCCCCGCTCGACGTGGCTGTCGACACGTCCGCGAACGCGTCGCCGGCCGGTAACGGGATCGCCGGCCTGGGATTCGATCCGCTGCATGCCGGATCGGTCGCGGTGCCGCGCCGCCTGCCTCGCGGCGTCGGCGGCCTGCCGCACGACGTCGTCATCCTGTCGCAGCGGGCGCGGCTCGTCGAAGGCACCGCGCAAGCGGTGGCCGACAAGGGTTATGCGGCGGCCACGGTCGCCGACATCATCGGCCACGCCGGCGTGTCGCGGACCACGTTCTACCAACTGTTCCGGGACAAGGAGGACTGCTTTCTCGCCTGCTTCGAATGGTTGGCGCGCGCCCAGCTCGCGGTCGTCACCGAAGTGCTCGAACAGGCCGACGACCTGGCGATCGGGATGGTCGACGGGTTGCGCGCCTACTTGTCGCGGATCGATGCCGATGGCCGGTATGCGCGTGCGTTCATCGCCGAAGCGCAGGCGGCCACGCCGCGCGTGCGCGAGGCCTTCGATGCCGCGAGCGGCCGGCTCGACGCGGTGATCCGCGGATGGTTCGACCGGGTGCGTGCCGCGCATCCGTCGGTGCCCGCGTGCACCGGCGTCACGCATCGGCTGCTGCAGGCGGCGCTCGAGGGCCATGTCATCGCCAGCATCCGCGCCGGCGAGCGCGAGCTGGCCGCGCAGGCGTCGGTGATCGCGGCGCTGGTGTTCGCCGCGCTGGGCTTGTACGGCTGGGCCGAGACGGTTCGCCAGGGTGGTACGGCGTTCGGTGCACCGCGAGGCAGCGCGGCCGTCGTGGGAACGGGTACGAGAGCACGCGGCGGGAGCTAAGGGCGCGCTGATCGATCCGCCCGAGCCGATCGCGCCATCCGTCGGGATGGACGAATCGATCAGCGCGTCCTTAGAAGCCCGACGACGCCTGACTGTCGTCCATCCGCGCGCCGGCACGGGCGCGCCGCACGTTGCTGACCAGTTCGCCGGGCCGATCCTCGCTGGCCGGGCGCGACGTGGCGAGCCGCATCACGGCGCGATAGCCGGGCTGCACTTCCATCCGCGGCCCCAGCGGCCCGGCCGCCAGGATCCGGTGCGCGTGCGGCAGCCGGTAGCAGGGCACGTTGATCAGCAGGTGGTGCGCCCCGTGATAGTTGACGTAGTACGGCGCCACGAATGCGCGCGTCAGCCAGCCGGCATGCGTCGTGCGCGTGTTGCGCAGCGGATCATCGTTGTCCGGCACGCATGCGTGCTCGGCGATATTGCGCACGCGCGTGATGACCATCATCCAGGTCAGCATCGGCACCAGCCACAGCAGCGGGTACGCCCACCACAGGCCCATCGCGGCCATGACCGTCCATAGCGCGGCGTTGGCGACGCACTGCGGCCCCAGCCGCGACCAGAAATGGCGAGCACGCTGCGCGAGCGGCCAGCCTGGGTCGCCGAGCGCGTTGACGAACTGCGCCTTGCGCTGCGCGAAGCCGGTGCGCCCGGTCAGGTCGCGCCAGAACTTGCGCCGGTAGCTGGCCCGTGTGATCGGGAAGGGCGCCGACAACACCAGGTCCGGGTCGTCGGCCTGCTGGGTGTTGGCGTGGTGCTTCAGGTGGTACTGCCGATAAGCGACGGTGTCGGCGAACATCGGGTACGCGCACAGCCACTGACTGAGCCGCAGGTTCCATGTCGGCGACGGCGACAGGCAGCCGTGCGCGCCGTCGTGCATCAGGATCGACAGCCCGAGCTGCCGCGAGCCGATCAGCGCGACGGCCAGCACGAACGTCAGCGGATTCGGCCAGGCCGCCACCATCGCGATCGACGCGGCGATCACGATCCATGCGTGCGCGATCAAGGCCACCCCGATCCACGTCGACTTGCGGCGTACGGCCGCCAGTTCGTCGGCGCTCATCAGGTCGCGGGCGTGCATGCGGCGGGCGGTCATCGGCGGGGCTCCTCGGAATCATGATGGGACGGGGCGGCGGGCGCGCGCAAGCGCCGCGCGGATGCCTGCGCCCGGCCGCCGACCACGCGCAGCCGGGCTGGGGCGCCGTCATCGGTGTTGAAGTCCTCGCGCGTGCCGGCGTTGGCCTGCGGCCCGAGCAACCGCAGCATGTCGTCGGTCATCGCCTGCGCTGAGCGGCCCATCGCCTGGCCTTCGAGCGCGACGCCGATCGCGATGGCCCAGAAGCGCCTGGCGCTGACCGCCGGATCGAAACGGGACTGCCAGCCGCGCGCCGCCATCTCGGCCGAATACGCGCGCAGGCCTTCGGCGTGCAGCCGTTCGATCGTGCGTTCGAGCAGCGGGGCCAGGTCCTGGCGGCGGCGCACCAGCACCAGCGCCTCGACGAAAAAGCCGATCGCATCGCCCTGCATCACGCGTTCGACCAGTGCGCGCGTGTAGCGTTCGGGGGACGGCTGCCGGCCCGCCTCGCGTTCGGCGGCGCGGCCCAGGTACAGCAACTCGCGGCAGGCGGCCTCGACGAACAACGCTTCCTTGGTGTGGAAGTAGTACGTGATCTGGCTCGGAAACGCATCGCCGGCCGCCGCGATCTCCGCGATCGACACGGCGGCCAGTCCGCGTTGGCGGAACAGGCGGCTGGCCGCGTCGAGCAGCGTCGAGCGGCGTTCGCGGCCCGCCGTACGCGTGGCGCGTGCGCGATGGCGCGGGGCTGCACCCGGTTCGGCGTGCGGTGCCGCGTCGGGCGTCCGTGTCGCGTTCGGGGCGGTCGAAGGTCGTGGCGAGTCGTCTTTTTCCGGCATCGCGGCGGCATCGGTTCGAGCGTTGTTTCTTGTATGTTATACAAACAATTGCGATGTGTGGCAAGCCGTTGATGCGATGGGCACGGTGTGTGGTGTTCGCGCCGACTGCATGCGTCGAGGCTTGACGGCGTCGAGAGAGGCCTTGATTCTTGCTGAACCGAGCAACGACGATTGCGCCAAGGATGCGATTGGTCGGCCAATCGGCATCATCAGAGGGAATTTCCCTCCGAGTTCACCATCAGGGAGCTGCATCGTGCATGCGGTAAGCAACGAATCACAGGCGCTGCTCGGGGCCTGCAAGTACGTGATGCTTTGCCTGCTGAGGCGCCTCGAAGGGGATCATCCGGGGCTGATCGACGACCTGATGGACGAGGTCGAGACCGATCGGTTGTCGATCCTGTTGGCGGACCGGATGGATGGTGCGGCCGAGCAGATTTTCAAGCAGGTCGACGATCTGCTCGCGCATGCCAGTTCGGTGTCCCGGTCGGGCAACGAATTCGAGACCTGCTGGCGGGACGTCACGCCGGTCGCGACGCGATCGGCGGCCTCCGCTTCGTCTTCGATTTCGTCTTTGACCGTCCGGTGGCCGCGCGCATCGTCGCGCTAGTGGGCTGTGCGGTAAAATCGGCGCCGTTTCAAGGCCAGAAGTTAACGCACAGCCCACAAGGGTATTTCAGGACAGACCCGAATCGAGCATATCCGAATATTCGCCCAGCGAAGATTCGCCGAGCGCCAGCCACGGCAACCGGGCCGGC
>JAKPAM010000208.1 GCA_029779435.1 Pseudomonadota bacterium
GCCTGCAGTTCGCCGACGAGCTCGGACATGGCGGCCGGATTCCGGCTTTCGAGCTGGATCTCGGAGCGCATGCGCCAGGCGGTGATGCGGCCCTTGCCGTCCTGCGCGTAGACCGGCCACGTCGACGTGTTGCCCGATTGCACCTTGATGTCCGCACGTGCGCGCGCGATCTCGAGTGCGGCGGCGATGTCGCGATTGACCTCACGCGCGACCGCGGCCGGGTTGGGGCCGTTGCGCTCGGCATAGAGCACGGCGGTGACGAGGTCATTCGCAGCAGCCTGGCTCGCCTCGGCCGACAGTTCGATCGTGGTCGCCTGCGCGGGTGCAACCGGCGCGGCGGCGTGCAGCGGTGCGGCAGCGAGCAGTGCCGCGGCGGACAGCAGGGCAAGGGCGCGGCGCATCAGGCCTCCTTCGCGCCGATGACGCTCGAGGGCTCCAGCGCGCACAGCTCCTGTTCGTACAGGCGGGCGTTATCGACGTAGTGCTGGGCGTTCCACTTGAGGTGCTCGATCTCGTTGTCGGTCAGCGTGCGGATGACGCGACCGGGCGAGCCGACGACCAGCGAGCGCTCCGGGATCACCTTGCCTTCCGGGATCAGCGCGTTGGCGCCGATGATGCATTCCTTGCCGATCACGGCCTTGTTCAGGATCACCGCGTTGATGCCGATCAGGCTGCCGTCGCCGATGGTGCAGCCGTGCAGCATCGCCATGTGGCCGATGGTGACCCGGCTGCCGATCACCAGCGGCACGCCGTCGTCGTTGTGCAGCACCGAGCCGTCCTGGATGTTGGTGTCGTCGCCGATGGTGATCGGGTCGTTGTCGCCGCGCATCACCACGTTGTACCAGACGCTGACGTTGCGGCCGGCGCGCACGGATCCCACGATGGTGGCGTTGTGCGCGATCCAGCTGCCTTCGCCGAAGCTCGGCCGACGATCGCCTAGGGCATAGATGCTCATGCTTGTTCTCGCTGTTGGATGTCGCACGCCCCGGGCGCGCGGCAGT
>JAKPAM010000212.1 GCA_029779435.1 Pseudomonadota bacterium
GGCGCGCTCACGCGGGTTCCGCCTTCCTTCAGATGATGCTTGAAGGTCGCCGTCCAGGTCCGGCGCTCGGGGCGGGTCAGGCGCAGTTTCCAATGCTGCGGGGCGCTCGTGGGCGTGACGCGGAAACTGTCGCTGCGCTGGAACGACGCGCCATCGTCGTAGGACAGAACGACGTCGATCGCATCGACGATGCCGGCATCGATGCGATTCGGAAAGATCTGCAGATCCAGGAAGCCGAGGTGCTGGCCCGGATCGACGC
The DNA here is from genome assembly GCA_029779435.1 of Pseudomonadota bacterium. Taxonomy (GTDB): domain Bacteria; phylum Pseudomonadota; class Gammaproteobacteria; order Burkholderiales; family Burkholderiaceae_E; genus JAKPAM01. Next base: position 260 of record JAKPAM010000212.1, read on the forward strand.
TCAGCGTCCGGTCCGTGGTCGGCGTCGGGGCGATGTCGTAGCTGAGCTTTTCGCCGAGCCATCCCGAGTTGTTGTCGAAATGATGCTGGACGCCGACACGGAACGCGAGGTCGCGGCTGGCATTGAGGAAGGTCTCGAAGCGCTTGGGCCCAGGATCCGCGGCGGTGAGCCGGAACTCCTGATGACGGTGGTTCTGCGCGTCGGCCGGATCGCCATAGTCGATCGCGACGTCGGTGGCGAAGAGGCCGAACCTCGCGAAGTCGACGGGGGTCGCGATATCGACGCCGAGCACGCGGAAGAACGGATCATCCAGGTCGACTTCGACGAAGTGCTTGTTCTTGTCCGGCAGCTCGTTCAACAGCAGGCCGATGAAGCCTTGCGGATTGTGCGACCGTTTCACCGCCTGCTTGCGGTCGTAGACGAGGGTCAGCGTCTTGCGCTCGTCCTGGTGGACGAAGCGCAGTTTGAATGACAGCAGCGCCGATGTTCCGCTGGCCGGCGTTCCCGATCCCTGCGCGGGCGTTGGCGTGGGCGTAGGTTTGGGTGTCGGTGTCGGTGTCGGTGTGGGCGTCGGTGTGGGCGTCGGGTTGGCCGCCTGGGCGCGCGACAGCGTGGCGCGGATCGATACCGCGGGCTCGGCGCTCGCGATCCGCCCGGTGATTTCGGCGACGCGATCGTTCTCGTCGCGAATGCGATTCGCCGCACGGGCGACGGCGGTGCCGTTGGCGACCGCGCTGGTGATCTGCGCGCGGTTGGCGATGATCTCGCGCGTGATCGCGAGCCGGTTCTCGGACAGCGTCTGGTTGCGCCGCTCGGTTTCGGCGTCGGGATGGTCTTCCCAGCTCGCGCGGGCGACGATGCCGACCTGCTTCGGCGGCTGCAGCCTGTCGCACCAGGCGCGCAGCGCGTCGGCGCCGAGCGGCCCGGTGCTGCCCGGCGCCGTGCTCGCCGAGAACCTCGGGTCCGGCGGCGTCGGCGCGTTGCGCAGGTACGAGGCGAACACCGGATTGGTGGACGTGCGCTGGAACGGCGGCTGGGTCGGCTGGTCGAACGTGAAGAACAGCTTGAACGTCTGTTCCACGGGCGCCGGCGCCGGCCAGTCGACGGTGATCGGTCGCGACTGCCCGCCCGCCAGTTCGACCGTCGCGCGGCCATTGGCATCGAGCGCGACCGGCGCGCCGGAGACCGTGACGACCGCCCCGGCGGGCCCGGTCACCTGGAGCGTCTCCGTCGTCGTGGTCGAGCCGGGCACGAGCGCCAGGCCGCGTCCGGCCGGCAGCGGTGTTGGCGAGGTCTCGGTGACGGACAGGACGGCGGGTGCCAAGGCCGGCGAAGCGTTTGCCGGCGCGGCGTTGGTGCCCGGTGGGGCGCTGGTGCTGGGAGGCGGCGTGGTACTGGCCGGGGCCGTGGTATTGCCCGGGGCGCCTGTGTTGCCTGGCGCTGTCGTGCTGCCGGGTGCCCCCGCGTTGCCTGGCGTCGTCGTGCCGCCGGGGGCCGTCGTGCTGCCCGGCGGCGTCGTACTGCCCGGGCTCGGGGTGCCGCCCGGCGCGGGCGTGCCGGTTCCACTGCCGCCCGTCATCCGCTTGAGGATGGCATCCAGGCCCTCCGCCTGCGCCGGTCCCTTCAACTGTCCCAGGTCGAGCGAAGGCTCGAACCACTTCGACAGCAGGTCGTTCTTGAAGAAATCCAGCGCCCATTGTTCCTGGGACGTGCGGTCGGCCCCACCGATGAAATCGATGACTTCGATCTTGATGACGCCGTCCTGCCGCAGTTTCTCGAAGCCCGCATCGATCCCGGCCTTGACCCAGTAGATCTGCGCTTCCAGCGATGCCGAGAAATGGGTGTAGATGCGCTCGAAGTCGGCGGTGATCTTCACGTGCAGGTCGGGACTCAGCCCGGCGTACTCCAGTTCATAGATGACGGCGACCGGTTCGGTGCCGCTCTCGAAGGCCTTTTGAAGGATCGTCGCGCCTTCCTGGTCCAGTACGAGCGAGAACGCCGCGGTCTGCTCACCGGATATCGACGGTTTCGTGGCGCCCAGGATCTTGGTGACCGCATTGAACGCGCCGGGCGGCGGCGGCGTGGCGCTGGTGCCTCCGCCGCCCTCCAGGTTCAACGCGACGCAGCGTACGGTGCCGTTCTCGATCGGGGCCGCGCTCAACCGCGGCGTGCCGCGGGGGGCGATGGCCGAGATCCGGCCCATGATCCGCGCGCGCGTGGCCTGCGGCAGTTCCACGATGGTCTGGAGCATCAGGTAGCCGCCGCCCTTGACGCCGGCGTTGGTGGCCGCCGGTTTGTACTTGATCAGGCTTATCTGCGGACCGCCGCCGTCGCGACGGGCGAGCGCGACCCGGCTGGCCAGGTACCAGAACTGGTCGGGATCGGCGTGGTCGGTGTAGACGGTGACGCCGTCGACCTCGAAGGTTTTCGAGCCGAATTGCAGCATGATCGTTCTCCCTCGTCAGGCGATGACGTCGTCGGTATCGAATCGTTGCCAGTCGGTTTCCGAGGACATGCCGTTCCGGAACAGGCGCTTGACCTTCAGTTCGTAGGCGTCGGCGGCCGGGTCCACGAAATCGAACTCGAAGGTCGCGGTGGAGCCGGCGTCGGTGAACTCGAAGCGATCGGCGAAGGCGAGCCCGGCGAGTTCGTCCTTGGCGCGGGCCTCCACGGTGATGCGCTCGAGCTTGCGCGCCACGAAATCGCCGGGCGCGCGCAGCACGACCGCCCGGTGCCCGCGCAGGTCCGACCTGACGAAGATGCGCTTACCCAGCGTGGTCGACCACGGGCCTTCGAACAAGGTCGTGTCCTTCATCAGGATCGTCACCTTGTAGCGCACCCGGTTCAGTGTCTGGTCCACGCGATCGATCAGGAAAGGCCGGGCCGGTTTGTCGGCGGCCAGTTCGATCGAATCGTCGAGCTTGATGCCGTTGCGCGCGTCCTCGTAGACGACGTCGACGAACGCGCGGTCCACCGCCAGGAAGTCGAGCGCGGAGACGACGTCGATTCGAAGGCGCCGCGGGAACGGATCGTCGACGTCGACCTGCGCCATCGGCAGCGGCGCGAATGGGGTTTCGTGCCGACGCTGATCGGCACCGTGATAGACGAGCTTGGCCATGACCGGGCCGGCCGGTTCGCCAACCAGGAAGCGCTGCCACTCCGCGTTCTTCTTCTCGGCGCTGATGCGGACGATGTCGTCCTGGCGGATGCCGTGCGCCGGATCGTCGTAGCGCAGGCGGACGTCGACTCGCGGGAACCGATCGAACGGAAAGGTGCCGAGCGTCAGCACCGAAATCGTTTCGAGCGAGAACAGATCCCTCGGTTCGATGCTGACGGCGTCCGCCGGCACCTCGATGTCGCCGGATTCGAGCCGCGTCGGGCGTTCGCCCCCCTCGACCGGCAGCAGTTCGACCGCGTAGCGCAGATGCACCGGCATCAGCATGCGTCCATCCGCGATGACCGACGGCCACTCGATCTGGGCTTGCGGCGTCTGCTCGTCGAGCCGCACGGCCTGGGTGGTGCCACCATAAGTCAGTGTCGCGGTGACCGAGCGGACGCCATCGGCGGGGTTGGCGTGCGAGATCACCCTGAGCTTGCGGCGCTTGAACCACGGATCGTCGGCATCGACGTTGATCACGAGCCGTTTCGGGTCCAGCCCCTGGCCGAACACGCGGAACAGCCCGGACAGGTGGCCTTGTGGATAGATGGACCGCTTGATGGTGGTGCGCTCGGAGAAATCGACGTCGAGCCGTTTGCTGTCGATCCGCCGGTACTCGGTCTTGCGATAGGAAAACACGCCCATCGGCATCATGCGTTGCGGCGAGAACGATTTGATGAACTGGGCGGCCTTGTCCCAGCCGTCGGGTGCCGTTCGCAACGGATCCAGCGAACTCACGAAGAACGCGTCGGTGATCATGTCGCGCACGCGGGCCACGGCCGCATCGCGACGCTCGGTCAGCGTGCCGCCCTCGTCTTCGGGAACGAAGGTGTCGGCCTCGAACTCGATGTCGCGCCGTTCGATCAGTTTGTCGACGGTGTTCTGTATGTCGATCGACGTGAACAGGCCTTCCTGGCCGTACTTTTCGTCCAGGTAATCCTGAACCCGATCCCATTGGATCCGCAGCTTGACGTGGTAGGCCGGACGCAGCGCCAGGTAGTCGAGCGAGTAGACGACACCGATGGGCGCCATCTCGCCGCGCATCGCCTGCTCCAGGATCGTGATGCCGCGCTGGTCGAGTTCCACCGAGAACGCGGCCCGGTTGTCGCCATATAGGGCCGGCTTCGCGGCATGCCGGATCTGCTTGATGAAACCGTCGTCGCCGGCGGGCACATCGCTGCTCGTCTTGCCGAAGAGCATCAGCTCGACACGGCCGTCGACGACCGGTACCGGCGCTAAGTTGGGCTCGGCGGGCAGTCGGGCGAGCCGCTGCAGCTCGCGACGGACATCGGCCAGTTCGTCCGGCGTCAGGCCGAGATGCACGTCGAAATCGGCGAAACCGCCGGTCCCGGCCGCCGACTGGAACTTGATCAGCAGCAGTTGCGGCACGTCGATCTGCCCGTCGCGCCGGGTCACGAAGCGCGGCGCGAGCGGCATGTAGTAGAACTGCAGCGGATCGGCGTGATCCGGCAGGATCGACACGCCATTGATCAGGTAGAACGGCGGGGATTCGTAAAGCATGGCGTCACCTGTCTTCAGGCCGGCATTTCGATGATCAGGTCTTCGTCAGCGACCGGCTCGGGTGACGCGGCCCCCGTCTTGCTGCCGTCGACATTGAAGAATTCGGCCTTCCACTCGTAGCGCTTCTTGGTCTTGTCGCGCAGCGCCAGTTCCCAGCGAGCCTCGGGCGACCCCTTGCGAAACGTGAAGCTCTCGCGTTCGTCGACGTCCGCGCCATCGGTGTAGTGCAGCTCGACCCGCGCCAGCTTCACCTTGTCCCAGTCGATCAGGTCGGGAATGAGCTTGACCGTCAGCGTTGCCGATTCCTCGCCGAGCAGAAGCGTCGTGCCGCTGAACGGCACGTCTCCGCTGTCGGTCGACTCGCCGCCCTTGAACGTCGTGATGGCCCGGTAAGCGAGCTTGCCTGCGCGTTCGTCGATGACCGGAAAGTTCCAGTCGCTGAAGCGCTTGTCCTTGGACAGCGCGATCGAGGTGGTCTGCTTGTAGCCGTTGCGCTCGTCGTCATAAGCCAGGTCGACGAAGATGGTGTCGATCCGGCGTTCGAAATCGCCGCGGGTGCGCAACTGCACGACCTTGGTCGCCGAGAACGGATCGTCGACGTAGAAGCGTTGGCCCTTCTGGCCCGGCAACTGGCGGACATACTCCCGGCCGTCGCTCATGAAGTACTTGATCTCGGCATCGAAGGGCCGTGCGGGTTCCAGCAGCAATTCCTTGAGCGCGAAATGCGTGTGTTCCTTGTCGATCTGGAACCGCGAGAGCGGCGGCACGCCCGGCGCGACCTCCGGATGGGAGACGCTCAGGACGGCGCGGCTGACCTGTTCGAAATTCATGTCGCCGACTTCGATGTCCAGCAGCCACAAGCCCAGATCGTCGACGTTGATCTTCAGGTCGTTGCCCTTGTGCGCCTTGGGCGTCGATTGGAAGGTCCGGCTCTCGCCCTTGTAGTTGACGACGTAGCTGTACTGGAACTCCGTCGAGCCGTTCTCGATGAAGGCCGTGAACTTATGGATGTCGTCGGCGTTGCGAAAGCTGAAGGTCTGCACGCCATGGCGCGCGGTATGGGGCGGGTAGTCGATCGAGACGTCGACGCTGAAGATCGGCAGCGTCTCGAAGTCCGCGTTGACCTGTATCGTCAGGTTCAATTGGCGAAAGAACGGGTCGTCGGTGTCGGCGTCGATCGCATAGTCCTTCCAGGCGAAGCCCTGGCTGACGATCGAAGGCATGTTCGCCTGCGGATGCGTGTCGACGCTGGTGACCTGGTTCTCCCGAAAGCGGATGGTGACGTCCGACTGCTTGTTGACCGTGACGCTGCGCTTGATGTTCTCGAAGTCCTGTTCCCGGATCTTGGAGACGTCGCGGCTCTCCGGTGGAATGACGTCGAGCAGGTTGCGCTTGACGGCCTCGTCGAGCTGGCGCTCCAGCGATGCACGGACGGTGTCGAGCACCTTGGCGACGTTGGGATCGGTATTGGGCAGCGATCCCGGATCGATGACGATGTTGCGGCATTCGGCGTTGCGGAACATCTCGCTGATGCTCTCGCTCATGTCGTCCTCGTCCCAGAACCGCTCCTCGTAGTTCACCTGCTGGAAGAAGCTGTAGAACTTGCTGGCGTGCCAGGTTCCGGTACCGGTGATCGGCGGGATGCGGGCCGAGAACGTCAGGTCGTAGACGACCCGGACACCGCCGAGCCCTCCGCCTTGCATGGCCGCCTCGAAGATCGGCGCGCCCAACTGGTTCAGCTCGGCCGATACGGCGACCACGTTGCTGCCGTACGCGGACGGTGTGCCGGCGTGGTTGACCTTCTGCACGAGGTTGCCGCTGTCCGCGAGGATCTCGACCGACACGGCGGCCTTCGTGATCGGGATCTTCGCGAACTCGATGTGCTCCGGGCCCAGCGGACGGCTGTCGTTCGGGCCGCGGCGGGCCTTGACGGCGGCCACGAGCCTGGTTCGGATGTCGTCCTCCTGCTGCTTGGACAGTGCCAGCGCGATGTCCATGAAGACCAGCGCCGCGCCGACGTCCCCGTTGGCCAGCGGCTTGAGCGTGCGGTACTTGACGTACTGGAACGCCAGCTTGCCTGCGGACTGCCGGATGGTCGGAACCTTGGGCAGGATGTAGAAGCGCGTGTCGGACTGGTCGTCGCGGTAGGCGTCGGCCTCCGGAAGATCGAGCGAGCCTTCGAGTTGCAGCATGGTGGTCGACTCCTGAGTGATGCTGTGCCGGATCGTGGTCGGGGAGGAATCAGCGGCTCCGGGCGGCCGCCGATGACAAGAGGTCCGAGAGGTCGGCGACGAGTTCCACCGGACGGCTGGCGGCGGCGGGCGTCGACCGGTCGATGTCGATCGAGGCGGCCATCGACGCGCGCTCCGTCGGCGTCTCCGTCTTCAGGTCGATCGTCGCGTTCGCATAGTGGGTACGCGCGGGTGAGCCGGCTTCACTGGCGTGCGCGACCAGGCGGACGCGCCCCGGTTCACCCTCTGTCGCGGCCTTCAGCGCGGCGACGCCGGCGGGATCGAGCACCGCGGCCAGCGCGGCCGTCCAGGGTGCACTGCCTGAGCCGCGGCTTTCGGCCAGCACCGACCAGCCGTCGTCACGCTTGATCTCGAGCGCGATGCGATGCACGTCCAGCGGCAGCGGCTCGAGCGACGAGGCCGTCGGCCGTTCCCGTCTCAGCGCATCGAGCAGGCCGGTGCGCTCGGTCTCGTCGAGCGCGACCCGGGCCGTCGCCTGCAGGAATGCTGTGCTGCCCGCCTCGATGACCTGCAGCATCGGCGTGCCGTCGCGCTGGCGTTCCAGCGACGGCCGGCGGGGCCGATATCGCCAGCGGGTGGCGTCGGCATCGAGCGGAAACAGTTCGATGCCGCTTATGGCCAGCGGTTGCGCGTCCGGCGATTCGCCCGCCGGGTCTTGCGGGGGCCGCGTCATGGCAGCACGCTCCTGTTGGTCTCGGTCTCGGTCTCGGTCTCGGTCTCGGTCTCGGTCTCGGTCTCGGTCTCGGTCCGCGCATGCGGTTCGATGCCGGTGTCGGTGTCGGTGTCGGCGCGCGTGTCGACGTCGATGCGCAATGCGTCGGCCGGCCCGATCGGCGCGGACCATCCGCTGGTGACGCCGCCGCGCACCGTCCGCCAGCGCACACCGGGCCGGAATGGCGATGCGGCGATCCAACCGATACGGGCTTCCGGACGGTCACCGCCGATGCGAGTGGCCAGTGGGGCGACGTTCGCATCGTCGTCGGGGCGCCATTCGACCATCACCGGGCTCGTCGATGCGGTGACGACCGTCGCCTGATGCGCGCCGTAGCCGGGCAGGTTCGGCAGGTCGAGGAACGGCTGGTACGTCGTCGGTCCCAGGTCGACGGTGATCGGGACGCCTTCACCGTGAGGCCGCACGCGCACGTGCATCCGTTCGCGCTCGCCGGCCAGCGCGACCGACGGCGTCGTCCGGTCCAGTCGCGCATCGGGCCGATCGCTGGCAGGGGAACCGGGCGAGCCGATCGAAGCCTCGATGTCGGCGATGGCGAGCAGGGCCGGCGCCGCGCGAAGCACCACCAGGGGGGCGCCGAAGTCGTTCGGGCCGAGCACGGCGTGGGTGCCGCGCAATGGGCGCCAGGCCCCGGCCACTTCGACCAGTTCGTCGCCCCGTGCCAGCATGGCCCGCAGCCGGATCTCGCCGTCGAGCGGCTCGCCGGGGGCGAGCTGGAGTTCGGCGCTTGCCGAGCGCCGCGGGTTGTCGAGGCTTACGCTGACGGTCAATGCCAAGGGCCGGAACGGAGGCGCCGGCGGAGCACGAAAATCCGCGACCAGGGTTTGCAGCCCGGCGATCGGCTCCGGCAGATTCGCTTCCAGCGTGATCGCGGTGCGCCCGGTCGGAATGGGCGGCAGGTCCACGTATCGCACCCGGAGCGGGTCGTCCCGCTGCATCGCACGCGCCGCGGCCAGCGGATCGAAGTCGAGTTGCCGCCGCATCAGCACGGCCGCCGGCTGCGACAGATCGATGCGTTCGCGCCCGGTGGGCAGGGCCGCTGCCGGTTTCAGGCTGATCGCGTCGGGCCGCATCGGGTCACGAGTAACGAAGCGATCCGCCAGCCGCAGGCCGAGCACGGTTGCGCGGTGCGGCGCGTCGACGGCCTCGACGTCGCCGTCGACCCGGATGACGGTCACGTCGGCGAGCAGGGCATCGATGGCGGCCGCGAACGCGTCGTCCGATGTCCGTGCTTCGGCGCCGAGCCGTTCGGCCAGGCGGATGGCCAGCGCGTGCGGATCGTAGTCGACGCGAAGCCGCAGCCGCGGCGCGATGGCACGGTAAGCGACGTGCAGCGAGGCACGCAACGGCATCACGTCCTCACCCACGATCCGCGCCGCGATCGCCGCCGCTTCGGGCGGCAGATCGAGCAGCAGGCGCGCGCGAGACAGCCACGCGGGCTCGAGCAGGCGTGGGGACATCAACGGCGCCCATGAGACCGGTCCGAGCGCGGCGTCGAGTTCCAGCAGTCCGATTTCGAATGCGCCGACGACCACCGCGGCGCTCTGGCTGGCCGCGGCCAATGCCGCTCCGACCTCGGCGACGGCCGCCTCGATCGTGAGCCCGATGTCGAGGCGCCCGCCGGTGGTCGCGCCATCACGCGTGGCGCTGCGCATCAGTGTCAGGCGCAGCCGGGGGCTGCCGTCCACGTCGGCTTCAAGCGCCAGGCGGTCGGGAATGACGACCACGTCGGACGGCCGCAGGTGCGCGCGCCAGGCCACACCCGGCAGGCCGCTTACCGGTTGGTCGAGATCGGGCAAGCCGGCCAGCATCATTACCGCCTCCGTCGCTTCCTCGGCTTCTCAGTCCTGAGGCGCGGGCGTCTTCACCGGGAACAGGATCGTTCCCACCGCCTCGCGCCAATCGCTCGTGCCGACGCCGCCGGCACCCCACCAGGTCTCGGTCCGATAGCGGATCGGCGGCATGGGCGCACCGGTGATCAAAGGCTCCACCGGAATCCGGACCGTGGTGCTGCCGCTCAGTTGGGTTTCGGTCAGGCGCACGGTTCCGCCATGCTCGACGGTGACCACGAACGCGGCCACGCGGTCGGCCGCCTGATCCGAGGTGCCCGAGAACAGCAAGGGCACCGCCTCGACCGTCACGGTGCGCGTCATCTGCGCGGCGGCGCTCCGATCGAAGACGGCCGCCCACACGGCATCGGCATCCGGCTCGACCACGACACCGGACTCGTCCAGTTCGATCGCCTCGGGCGCTTCGGTCAGGGGCTCGGCCGCGACCAGCGTCAGCTCCAGGCGCTCGCCGGGCGCGAGCCGCGCCGGGGCCGCGAGGCCGTCCACGCGCAACACGACCGGCGTACCACCGACCAGCGCACTGGCCGCGAGCCGTTCGATTCGCAGCGGGCTCTCGATGCCGTTCTCGATGCGGCATGGAATGCGGGCGCCGTCCGGCGAGCCGGGGATCGCCACCAGCACGTCGCCGACGGTGCGATCCAGCCTCAATTCGAAAGGCACGTCTTCGGGATCGCCACCGCTCATCGACGCACGGACCTCGCCGCGCAGCAGCGCGAGGGAGGCACCCCGCAGCGCCTCGTACACCAGGCGGAAGTCGTCGAGGGCCAGGGTCTCGGCATGGGTGACGCCGGTCTCCAGATCGACGTCGGCGTCGCGCCGCTCGGTCAGCGCATGGCTCGGCGCACCGCCCTGCGGTAGTGCCAGCCGCAGGATCGGCTGCGGATCGGGCACGATCTCGAGCATTACCGCGCCGTCGCCGCCGCGCTGCCGGGCGGCTTCTTCCAGCATCGGCCGCGCGTTATCCACCCGTTCCATGTCGATGACGGGGCGGGCGATGAACTCCATCGCCAACCGTGGCGCGTCATCGCCTTCGCCGGTACCCGCCACCGCATGGATTCGCAGCAGCGGGCGCCGGTTGCCGTCATCGGCGCGAGCCAGTCCGAACCGATCGGGCAGGAAAAAGAAGCGCGCCGGTTCCACCGGATCCTGCCAGTACGAATGACTGGCGTTGCCGAAGACCTTGCGGTGGCGGATCAGCGGCTGGACGCCCGAGCCGCTGCCGCCGAGCCGTTGCAGGTGGGCCGCCGACAGGACCAGCGGTTGCGGCTGCATCGTCTGGTCGATCGACAGCTGACGCTGTGCATAGCCGGGTTCGTTCGTGTCCTTGAACACGTAGTCCGCAGGCACGCCGGCGGTGATTCCGCATCCCACGACCAGCGTGGCGCTGAACTCGAGCGAACCGAGTGCGGCCAGCACCTGCTGGCGCATGCCCGGCGTCACCAGGGGCAGCTCGGCGGTGACGACGGTCTCGGTGGCATCGAGCAGGACCGACGCGAACGGCAGTTCCCTAAGGATCGATCCGCCGGACAGATCGGGCTGGCGATACTTGAGCGCGACCGTCAGGACGTGCGGCAACTCGATCCGGCCCTCGGCCGCCGCGGGGGAAGGAGTCTCGTGCAGCGTGCACACCATCACCGGCACGCCATCGCGCTCGACGATCGCGAGGCTCGGTTCCTCGACCGTGCCGCCCTTGTCGAATCGAATCGCATAACGCGGCAGCGCGTACGAGACCTTGCCGTCCGGGCTGACGAAGACGTCGGCTTCGGTGGGCGCCGGCTTCGGCGCGACCGGTACCGTCAATTGCGACCGGCGCAGATAGCTGGGCAGTGTCAGGTCGGGGATGCGATGGATGGGCGGCCGCAACACCAGATTGAGGCGCTCCTGCTTGATGGGGGGAGTCAGCACGGGCTTGCGTCCGGCCGTCATGACCACGGCGGGCCGCCTGATCGCGAGGGTGGGGACGGCCGACAGGCGCTGGGCCGTCGATATCGCGATGGCGGGCGCGTCCGCGGACGGCGCGTGCTGCGGCATCGCCTTGATCGCGAAACCCTGCTGCGAAGCAACGAGCGGTATCCGCGTGGCCGTCATCGACGCTGGCATGGGGGCCTCCGATTGCCGCGCGTCGAGAGCGGGATGGCAGGCCCCCGTCCAGGCGGGGCGAGGCACTTGCGCAGAGTTCCGAGCGAGCGGTAAGCCACGTTACGGCTGCGCCAGCGCGACGTCATCCACACAATTCGGTATGGGGGACCTCGCGTGGTTAGCGCCCGAACGCCTTGCACCTGGTGTTCGTTTTTATATG
>JAKPAM010000222.1 GCA_029779435.1 Pseudomonadota bacterium
GCCATCCAGCGGAAACCGCGCGTCGAAGCGGCGGGTCAGTTCGCGCAGCGTCGCCGTGCCCTCGACGACGGCTTCGTCCCCGTCGCCCCAGCCGCGCCGAGCGCCGCCGCCCGGCGTCGACGTCGTGAACTCGCCGATGATCTCTTCGATGATGTCCTCGAGCGTCACCAGGCCCAGCATCTCGCCGTACTCGTCGACGACCAGGCCCAGCCGCTGGCGGTTTTCCTGGAAGAACTGCAACTGCGTGAACACCGGCGTGCCGCTGGGCAGGAAGTACGGTTCGGCCAGCAGTTCGCGCAGGTCCTCGGGCGTGAAGCTGTCGCGCTGCAGCAGGCTCAGCGCGCGGCGCACGTGCAGGATGCCGATCACCTGATTGATCTCGCCCTCGAACACCGGCAGCTTGTTGTGGAAGCAGGTCGTCAGTTGCTCGCGGATGCTGCGCTCGTCGGTGCTGACGTTCAGCGCCTCGATCCGGTGGCGCGGCGTCATCACGTCATCGACCGTGATGTGGTTCAGGTCGAACAGGTTCAGCAGGATCGAGCGGTGCTTGTCGGGCATGAACGCGCCCGACTCGAGCACGATCGTGCGCAGCTCTTCCAGCGACAGCGTGCTGGCGTCGGGGTCGTTGGCCCGCACGCCCATCAGCTTCAGCAGGCGGCCGCTGATCAGGTTGATGAACCAGATCGCCGGCGACGCGACCCGCAGCACGCCGTCGAGCACGAAGCTGGACGGCAGCGCGATGCGCTCGGGATAGGTGGCGCCGATCACCTTGGGCGTGATCTCGCAGAACACGATGATCAGGAACGCGACGACCGCGGTCGCGCCCAGCAGCACGGAGTCGTCGTTGCCGAACTGGCGGATCGCCAGCGACGTGACGATCGCCGTCAGCGCGGTGTTGACCAGGTTGTTGCCCAGCAGGACGGCGCCGAGCAGCTTGTCGGTGCGGCCCAGCAGCTTGGCCGCGAGGCGCGCGCCCCGCACGCCCTGGCGGACCAGGTAACCCAGCCGATAGCGGTTCAGCGCCATCATGCTGGTCTCGGCGATCGAGAAGAACGCCGACAGCGCCAGCAGGCAGATCAGGGCCAGCGCCTGCACCCACAACGGAAGACTGTCCAATTGGGCCGAGTCCGATCACTCAGTTCGTCATCGCCCGTAGCCTACCCGAATCCCTCCGGGAGGCGCCGATCCATTTCCCCGGGCGATGGTCGAGCCGGCGGATCGAATCGGCCCGCCTCGGGCCGCGCGCCCTTCTCCGCTCAGGACTTCTTGACCAGCGGGCACGTGCTCTTGGACAGCGGCAGGTACGCCTCATCGGCCGGGATCGTCGCCAGCAGCTTGTAGTAGTCCCACGCGTACTTGGATTCCGACGGCTTCTTGACCTGGAACAGGTACATCTCGCGCATCATCCTGCCGTCCTCGCGGATCCGTCCGTTCTTGACGAACACGTCATTGATCGGATTGGCCTTCATCCACGCCATGACCGTCGCCGTGTCGTCGGTGCCGGTGGCCTTGACGCCGTTCAGGTAGTGCAGGATCGACGAGTAGGTGCCGGCCTGGATCATGTTCGGCATCTTCCTGGCCTTATCGAAGAAGCGCTTGGACCACTTGCGGGTCTCGTCGTTCATGTCCCAGTAGAACGACTCGGTCAGGACCATGTTCTGCGCGGTCTGCAAGCCCAGCGCGTGCACGTCGTTGATGAACACCAGCAGGCCGGCCAGCATCTGCTTGGGGGTCAGGCCGAATTCATGGGCGGCCTTGATCGAGTTGACGGTGTCGCCGCCGGCGTTGGCCAGCGCGACGACCTTGGCCTTGGACGCCTGCGCCTGCAGCAGGAACGACGAGAAATCGGTGGTGGCCAGCGGGTGGCGCACCGAGCCGACGACCTTGCCGCCGGCGGCCTTGATCACCTCGGTCGCGTCCTTCTCCAGCGAATGCCCGAACGCGTAGTCGGCCGTCAGGAAGAACCATGAATCGCCGCCGTTCTTGATGACGCCCCTGCCGGTCACGTTGGCCAGCGCCACGGTGTCCCACGCATAGTGGACGCTGACCGCGCTGCAGTTCTCGTTGGTCAGCCGGCTGGTGCCCGGGCCGCTCATCATGATGATGCGGTTCTTCTCCTTGGCGACGTTGGCGGCGGCCAGCGCCGTGGCCGAAGCCGCCACGTCGGCGATCATGTCGACCTGCTGCGCATCGAACCATTCTCGCGCCTTGGCGGCGGCGATGTCGGCCTTGTTCTGGTGGTCGGCGTAGACGATCTCGATATTCTTGCCCAGGACCTTGCCGCCGAAATCCTCGACCGCCATGCGGGCCACGGTGACCGAACCCTCGCCGGTCACGTCGGCGTAGACGCCGGCCATGTCGAGCAGCAGCCCGATCTTGACGACGTCGCCCGAGACCTTGGCGGGGGCGGCCGCCTGGCCGGCCGCGTGCGGAATGTTCGCGCAGAACGCGAACGCGCCGAGCGACGCTAATGCCGTGTGGATCAGCGTCTTTCGAAACCGGCGAACGCGTTCGGCCAGGGGCTGCGAAGGTTCATGCACTTGAGTGTCTCTCGACAATGAAGGGGGCTTGGATCTCGCCGGGAGAGGACGGCTCTCGACCGGCGAGGATAAGCGCGGACCCTAATGGGTGGCGGCTCGCCGTGCCACTTGGGACTTTCCCGTCGGCGGGAGGCGGAGCAGGGAAGCAATCCGTGGCGCGCGATTGCTTCCCGCGCTCTCAATCGGCGTAGACGCCGGCCTTGCGAATCAGCGGACCGAGGCGGTCGATCTCGGACTTGAGCCAGTCGTGCAGGCCCGCGGGCGTCTGCTTGGCTTCGGGCACGATGACGGCGCCCAGGTCCGAGATGCGCTGCACGACGCCGGGATCCTTCAGCGCGGTCTGCAGCGCGGCGGTCAATTTGGCGACCACGTCCGAGGGCGTGCCCTTGGGCGCGTAGATGCCGTGCCAGACGACCATCTGGAAGCCCTTGAGCCCGCTCTCGTCCAGTGTCGGCGTATCGGGCAGGGCCGCGATGCGTTCCATCGTCGTCACACCGTACAGCTTGACGCGCTCGGCCTTGATCTGCGGCAGCGTCTGCGTCGTCTGGTCGCACAGGATGTCGACCTGGCCGCCCATCAGCGCGGTCATGGCGGGCGCCGTGCCCTGGAAGGGCACCGTCGTCAGCTCGGTGCCGACCGCCTGCTGGAACAGCATGCCGCACAGGTGCGACACCGCGCCGAGACCGGCATTGGCCAGGTTGATCTTGTCCTTGTGGCTCTTGACGTAGGTGACCAGTTCGCCCAGGTTCTGCGGCGGCAGGTCCTTGCGGCCCAGCATCGTCATCGGCACGTCGACGACCTGCCCGACGTACTCGAAATCCTTCAACGGGTCGTACGCCAGCTTGCGGTACAGCGTCGGCGCGGTCGACATGCCGTTGTGGTGGATCAGCAGCGTGTAGCCGTTCGGCGCGGACCGGGCGACGTGGGTGGCGGCGATCGTGCCGCCGGCGCCGGTCTTGTTCTCGACCATCACGCTTTGCCCGAGGGTCTTGGTCATCGACACGGCCAGCGTGCGCGCGACCACGTCGGTGGGGCCGCCCGCGGCGAACGGCACGACCAGGCTGATCGGCTTATCGGGAAACCCCTGCGCCTGGGCCGTGACGGGGGACAGGCCGAGCATCGACAGGGCGGTGCCGGCCAGCAATCCATGAAAAGCCGACTTCAGCAGCGGCCGGCGTGCCTTGCTGGCCAGGGATGGACTGGCGATCGAAGACATCGTATCTCCTTGAAGGAAGGATGAGAGAAAGGACGGACGGAAAGACTCGGGCGTCGCGTCGCATGGCCGGACAGGGTAAGTCCCCTAGTGCCCGGCCGTCATCGATCCGCGGGCGCAGGCCCGATCCCGATGCGCGGGGCGCGGGCTTGAACGGATCGGCCCGACGAATTGCTCGGGTACGATACTGTGCCACGCGATCCGCGCCATTCCAGGGCCAAGCCATGCTCGAAACCCCTTATTCCCATACGATCATCGACGACAACGGCGTCGGGACCTTGACGATCGTCAATGCCCGCACGCTCAACATCCTGTCTTCGCCGGTCATCCTGGACCTTACCGATGCACTGAAACGACTGGCTGCCGATCCGGCGCTGCGTGTGCTGGTGTTGCGCGGAAGCGGCGACAAAGCGTTCATCGGCGGCGCCGACATCAACGAAATGGCCGCTCTCGACCCGGCGGGCGCCGAGCAATTCATCAGCCGGCTGCGCGGCTTGTGCGACGCGGTGCGCGACATGCCGATGCCGACGATCGCCC
Source organism: Pseudomonadota bacterium (assembly GCA_029779435.1). Taxonomy (GTDB): domain Bacteria; phylum Pseudomonadota; class Gammaproteobacteria; order Burkholderiales; family Burkholderiaceae_E; genus JAKPAM01. Next base: position 4,291 of record JAKPAM010000222.1, read on the forward strand.
GGCTGGCCGGCTACACGCTCGGCGGCGGGCTCGAGGTTGCGCTGGCCTGCGACCTGCGCATCGCCGATCGCAATGCCCGTTTCGGCATGCCGGAGGTCAAGGTCGGGATCCCGTCGGTGATCCACGCGGCGATGATGCCGCGTCTGATCGGCCAGGCGCGCACGAGCTGGATGCTGCTGACCGGCGACCTGATCGACGCGGCGACCGCCGAGCAGTGGGGGCTCGTCTATCCGTTGGCCGGCATCGGGCAACTGGACGCGACGATCGCCGCCACGGCCGACGCGCTCGCGGCGCTGGGCCCGGCAGCGCTGAGCCAGCAAAAGGCGTTGATGCGCCACTGGGAAGACGCGACGCTGGACGATGCGATCGCTGCCACCGTGCCGCAGTTCGGCCGCGCGTTCACCACCGGGGAGCCGCAGCGATTCATGGCGGCATTCCAGCACGGCAAGAAGTCGCGCTGAACGCCCCTGCCGGGCTGGATCGGAATGTCCTAGCGGGGCGTGCCGAGCCAACCGGCCTTGCGGAAGCGCCACCACAGCACGATCGCGATGCCCACCATCAGCACCAGCGCGATCGGATAGCCGTAGATCCAATGCAGCTCGGGCATGTGCTCGAAGTTCATGCCCCAGATGCCGGCCAGCGTCGTCATCACCGCGAAGATCGCGGCATAGGCGGCCAGCCGCTTGTTGATCTCGCTCTGCTCGGTGGTGATCAGCGACAGGTTCACCTGCATCGCCATCGCGATGCTGTCGCGCACGGCATCCAGCGATTCGAGGATCCGGTACAGGTGGTCGTGAACGTCGCGGAAGTACTCCTGCAGCCCGCTGGCGATCGTCGGCACGCGTCCGCCGTTGAGCCGGTTCATCGCCTCGATCAGCGGCGAGATCGCGTGCCGCAACTGCGTGACCCGCTGCTTGAGCGAATACAGATCCTGCACGATGCGGGCGCCCGCGGTACCGGAGAAGATGCGTTCCTCGAGCGCTTCGAGTTCGGTCTCCAGCTCGTCGATGACGGGAAAGTACCGGTCGACGACCGCGTCGGTCAGTGCGTACAGCACGTAGCCGGGCCCCAGCCTGAGCAGGTCGGGCTCGCGCTCGGCGCGGGCACGCACGCCCAGCATGTTCTGCTCGCAGCGCGTGCGGATCGACAGCGTGAAGCGCGGACCGACGAACACGTACAACTCGCCTTCCTGCAGCGCGTGGTCGCGCGATTCGATCAGGCGCAGGATCACGAACAGCAGGTCGTCGTATTCCTCGATCTTCGGGCGCTGGCCGCCGTGCAGCACGTCCTCGACGGCCAGATCCGGCAGGTCGAGCAGCGCCTGCATCCGCAGTACTTCGTCCGGCTGCGGGTCGCGCAGCGCCACCCATACGAAGTTGTCCGGTTCGCCGAGCGCGGCGGGGATGCCTTCGACGGGGATGTCATGGACGCGGCGGCCGCGGGAATAGACGACGCAGTTGATCAGCACGATGGGTCTCCACCCGGCGAAGACGGACGGCGCCGGGTGGTGGCGATGATAGCCGTGTGTCGGCGCCGGCGCGGCGTTCGCACAGCGCGGCCGGCCGGCCGCGCGCGGTTCGCCGGGCGGACCCATGCCGGATCACGCGATAATCCCGAGCCGGCGACCGCAGGCGGGCGTGATCCGGTCCGCCATCCGGCGGCTGCCCGGCCGCCCCGGGGCCTTCCCAGGCGGTGAGCACCCCGCGGCGGCGAGCGACAATCCGCGACAATCTGCGATGAGGAACCATGATGAACACGAGCCCACCGCTTGACCCGGCGACCGGTGAACCGCTGCTGCGGATCGACCGGCCGCTCCCCGGTTGCGTCCAGGTGACGTTGAACCGTCCGCGCGCCATGAACGCGCTGTCGCGCGCGCTGCGCACGGCACTGGTCGACACTTTCACTCGGCTGGCGACCGATCCGCAGGCTCGCATCGTGATCCTGACGGGAGCCGGCCCAGCGTTCTGCGCGGGCCTGGACCTGAAGGAACTGGGCTCGGGCCAGGGGGCATCGCCGCTGGGCTCGGACGATGGTTCGCTCGACATCGTCGCAGCGATCGGCGCGTTTCCCGGTCCGGTGATCGGGGCGATCAACGGCGTGGCCATCACCGGCGGCTTCGAGCTGGCGCTGTGCTGCGATGTGCTGATCGCATCGTCGAACGCCCGCTTCGCCGATACGCATGCGCGCGTGGGCGTGATCCCGGGCTGGGGCCTGTCGCAGAAACTCAGCCGCGTCATCGGCCTGTATCGCGCCAAGGAACTCTCGCTGACCGGCAACTTCCTCGATGCCCGCACGGCCGCCGACTGGGGACTGGTCAACCGCGTCGTCGACGCGGACCGCCTGCTGCCCGAGGCGCTGTCGTGCGCCGAGGCGATGCTGTCGGTGATCCCCGAGATGCTGGTTCGCTACAAGCGGCTGATCGACGACGGATTCGCGCAGGATTTCGGCCAGGCGATGCGCACCGAGCGCGAGGCGTCGCGCGAATGGGCGAGCCGCATCGATCGCGCCGACATCGAGCGGCGGCGCGAGGCCGTGCGCGCACGCGGCCGCGAGCAGCAGGCACCCGGCGGTGCCGATCGTTGATGGATCGGAAGAAGGACTTTTGCACGATGAATGACTCCCTCGCGACCCCGATTCCGGCGGGTTTCGTCGAACTGCCGATCCGCAGCGGCTTCATGGGCCCCAACGGCCCTTTGTACGGCCGGCGCGATGGCGACCACGTGGTGCTCGGCTTTCGTGTCGAGTCGCGCCATTGCAATCCGCGCGACGTCTGCCACGGTGGCATGCTGATGCTGTTCGCGGACATGCAACTGCCGCTCGCCGCCCGTGCGCAGGCCGATCTGAACGACGATTTCTTCCCGACGATCAACCTGACCACGGATTTCCTCGCGCCCGCGCCGCTGGGCGCGTGGGTGCAGGGGCGGGCGGACGTGGTGAAGGTGACGCGCAACATGGTGTTCGCCCAGGGGGTCATCGAGGCCGACGGGGTGCTCGTCTGCCGGGTCAACGGCATCTTCAAGCGCGGTGGCCCGGTCGAACTGCCTGGTCTTTTCGACCTGCGCAAGCTGTTCGGACGCGGCGCGTCCGCCTCGTGACGGCCACCCCGGCGTCATGAGCGGCGCCTCTCCGTTGCCTTCCGGGGCCGGCAAGCCGGGCACACCGGGCGCGACCGCGATACGGCTCGCCTGGGCCACCGTGGCCGTCGGCGTGCTGGTGTTCGCGCTGAAATGGGGGGCGTGGCGCGTGACCGGCAGCGTCGCGCTGTATTCGGACGCTCTCGAATCGATCGTCAACATCGTCGCGGCCATCGGCGCCGCCATCGCGATCCGCGTCGGAGCCAGGCCCGCCGACGCCAACCATCCATTCGGCCATTCCAAGGCCGAATACCTGTCCGCCGGTGCCGAGGGCGCGTTGATCGTCGTCGCCTCGCTCAGCATCCTCACCGAGGCCTGGCACGGCCTGATGCAGCCGCGCGCTTATGGGGACGCCATCCTGGGCATGGGCATCAACGCCATCGCATCGACGCTCAACGGCGTCTGGGCTGCCGTGCTGTTGCGCGCGGGGGCTCGCCTGCGATCGCCGGCGCTGATCGCCGATGCCCGCCATCTGATCACCGATGTATGGACGTCGGTGGGCGTGGTGGCCGGCGTCCTGCTGGTGCGGCTGACGGATTGGTGGGTGCTGGATCCGTTGCTGGCCGCGGCCGTGGCGTGCAACATCCTGTGGGCCGGCTGGAAGCTGATCCACTCGTCGACCGACGGGCTGATGGACGCCGCTCCGCCGCCGCAAGTACTCGACACGATCGAGCGGGTGATCGACGTCTCGTCGCACGGCGCGATCGAGTATCACGACGTGCGCGCGCGCATCGCCGGCCATGCGACCTTCATCCAGTTGCACCTGGTCGTCGATGCCGGCATGCCCGTGGGGGAGGCCCATGCGATCTGTGACCGGATCGAAGCCGCGCTGCGCGAGGCGATCGACGGCGCACGGATCACGATTCATGTCGAGCCGCCCGAAAAAGCCAAGCGCGACCTCGGCGGCGTTCGGGGATCCCCCTTCATCGGATGATCCGGATAGGGGATTACCCGGTATTGATACGCCACCAACCTACCGGGTAGTATGCCGCCAACGGTTCAGGAGGTTGGTGATCGAGTCGATCGCCATCGGGTCAACCGCCAGGTGGAAAAGAGAAGGGTCAAGCGCCCGTTCCTGTCGATGCTCGATCGCCGCCCTACCACGGGCTGGAGGAGACAAAAAAATGCTGCAAAGCCACGCCCGCGTGGTGGTCGTTTGCGGCGTCCGGTGTGTCGCCTTCGTCATCGAGGGCCGGCTGCCGGGCGTTCGCGGATGATCGCCACCCGCGGCTGGCTATTGCTCTTTTTTGCGTTTCTGCTTCTTTCGCGTTCCTTCGTCCGACTTCATGAAGTCCGTCCCCGAACGGCCCTCCCAGCTGCGCCCCGGAACCGGACTGGACGGGCGCGACGACGTCTTGCATGCGGCCGCGGAGTTGTTCACCGAGTTCGGCTACGCCGCCACGTCGATCGATGCCGTCGCCGATCGCCTGGGGGCGACCAAGGGCCGGATCTACCACTACTACCGAAGCAAGGCCGACCTGTTCTTCGACGTGCTGATCGCCGCGATGCGGCTGATCGTCGCCCAGGTCTGTCCGCTGGCCGAAGGTAACGTCGAGCCGGGCCCCCGGCTGCTTTCCATGGCGTTTCGGCATGCGCGGGTGCTGCTGCACGACATGGCGATGCAGAAGGTTGGCGTGCAGGGGCTCGAGCGGCATCTGCTGGGATCCGCGGCCGCCCGGCACGCGGCGGTGTTGCATACCGTCATTTCGATGCGCGATGCGTACGAACAGATGTTCGCGTCCGTGATCGCCGAGGGCATCGGCTCCGGCGATTTCGTGCCGATGTCGCCTCAGTTGTCGACCAAGCCTTTCTTCGGCGTGCTCAACTGGGCGACCGTCTGGTATCGCCCGAAGTCCGGACAGGCCGACGACGACATCGACGCGATCGCATGGGAGTTGGCGCGCGGCGCGGTGCGCACCGTGCTGTCCGTGCAGGGCGCGGAGCGCTTGCGCGATCGCCTGGAAGGGCCGCGCCCGGCCGACCGTTTCGTCGAAACCGGCCCGAACGTCGGGCTCCCGGCCTTCGCGCACCCTTGAGCATCGCGTCTGGCGACGCCCTGCCGCGGGTGGCGGGACTCGATTGTTGTGTGAACACGCCCTAGCCGGTGGCGTGCCAGGCGGTCTGCATCGGATGGCGTGTTTCGGATGGCATGTGTCATGCGGTATGTATCAGGCAGCATGTGTCAGGCGGCCAGTTCCAGGATGGTGAGCAGGTCGTCGCGGCTGCGGATCGGGCGCGGATTCGTGGCGATCGGCCCGGTGCCGTCATATAGATCGGCCAGACGCTCGAAATCCCCGCGTTCCACGCCGACTTGCGATAGACGCGTCGGCAGGCCCAGCGAGGTGAACAGGTTCTCGACGTGCGTCGCCAGCGGGATGTCGGGAGACAGATCCAGCCGATGCCCGAGTACCGTCTGGCGATCGCCGTTGGCCAAGGCGTTCCATTTGAGTACTGCGGGCAGCATCACGCACGACGTCTCGCCGTGCGGCACGCCGAAGGCCGCGCCCAGCAAGTAGCCGATGCCGTGGCTGGCGCCGTGCGAGACGCCGTTGGCCCGCCCTTGGATCGATAGCCACGCGCCGGCCTGCGCGTCGGCGTGTGCGCTGGCCGGCGCATCGGCGCGGGCCAGCATCGGCAGGGCGCCGAACAGCCGGCGTCCGGCTTCGACGGCCGTCGCATCGCTGAATGGCGAGGCATTGGTCGCGCAGAATCCTTCGATGGCATGGTCGACCGAGCGCGCGCCGGTCGACAGCAGAAGCCGTGCGGGCGTCGAAGCCGTCGCCGTCGGATCCTGGATCACGCAGATCGGAATCATCGACGGGTGGCCGAGCGAGATCTTGCGTTGCGCGCCGGTGTCGGTCAGGCCGCAGAACGACGTGAACTCCGCCGCGGAGAGCGTCGTCGGGATCGCGATCATCCGCGTCTGGCTTCTGTCCGGCCATTCGCTGACACGCGGATTCGTTGCCGCCTGCAGGGAGGCCGCCGAGAGCCCGCCATCGGGGCGTCTCCCAGCCAGTCCGTTGTTGATTGCGAGCAGCGCGCCTTTGCAGGCGTCGATCACCGAGCCGCCTCCCAGCGCCACGATCCCATCGAGAGCTTTGCCGGCATCCGCCGCCCCGCCCCGACCTGATTCGCCCCGGCACCGCTCTACGAGCGCCGCGACCGAATCGATCGGTGAATGCGCGGGGATGTCCGCGACGATCTCATGGAGCCGTGGTCCGATCGCCTGCCGGATCCTCGCGCACAGCGGGCTGTCGCGCAGCGATCGGGTCGTCACGACGAGCACCTGCCGCCAGCCGAGTCGATCGAGTTCGGCCGGCAGCGCTTGTTCGATCGCGCATTCCCCTGTGTGCACGCGCTGCTGCGCGGGCCAGTGATGTGTCTGCATGGGTCTCCTCCTCGGGGTAGGTAGACGTCATCTTGCCGTCAATCGCGTGTCGAGGCTGCCCGTGGGCATCGGTCGTTCCGCGTGACGTCGGTCGGGGTGGATGGCGTCGTCTCGTGGGGTGAGGCGTTGAGGAAGGACTTCTGAGGGGGAACTGCTGAGGGGGCGGGGCGGTAGAGGGGGCTTGGCAAAGGTGGCTGGCAAAGGTGGCTGGCAAAGGTGGCTGGCAAAGGTGGCTGGCAAAGGGGACTGCTAGAGGGGACTGCTAGAGGGAAGTGAGCGAACTCCGCCGGCTGGGCTGAACTGAGCTGGCCTGGCCTGGCCTGGCAGGGAGGTGTGAGGCGAGGTGATTTTGGCTGGTTTGGTGGATCCGTTTGCGTTGTTGGAAAGTGGTGTGCTATAGTCTTTGGCTCTGCTCTTTAAAAACCTTGTTTCTCCTGCGTCACGAACGGCCCTAGCGGCGGTTCGACGGACTGCGGTCCGGCAGGCTCGCCCAGGCGAGCGGATGCGAAAG
>JAKPAM010000223.1 GCA_029779435.1 Pseudomonadota bacterium
GGGGGCTGCTGGCCATGGTCGCGCTGGTCGTGATCGCCGGGCTGGCGCTGTCGGGCGGCGTCATCGACGCGCAGGACCGACGGATCAACGTGATGGCGGCCCTGGTCGGCCTGCTGGGCGCGCATGCGATCACGTTGGCGCTGTGGCTGCTCTCGGTCGCTTGGCCGGGGCTCGCCGCGTTCGGCGGCAGTGCGTTCGGCCGGATGTGGTGGGCATTGACGTCGCGCGTCAGCCTGGGCCGGGGAGCCGAGGCGACGGCGCTGACCGGGGCGCTGATGGGCATGCTGCAGCGATCACGGGTGGCGCCCTGGCTGTTCGGCCTCGTCAGTCATCTGGTCTGGACGCTGGCGTTCGGCGTCGCGCTGGTTTCGCTGCTGTTCGCGCTGTCGTTCCGCCATTACACGCTCGGATGGGAGACGACGCTGCTCGATCCCGCCGTATTCGCACGCTGGGTCCAGGCGCTGGCGATCGTACCCGGCGCGTTCGGCTTCGCGGTGCCCGATGCGGTCGAGCCGAGCAACCAGCAACTGGCCGGCTGGCTGATCGGCTGCCTGCTGATCTATGGCCTGGTGCCGCGGGCGCTGCTGGCGGTCCTGTGCGCGATCGTCGTGCGCCGGCGGCGGACGCGGCTCGTGCCGGAGTGGGCGGCGCCGTACTACCGGCAATTGTTCTCGCGACTCGATGCGCTGGCGCCGGCGGTGGTCGTCGATGCCGATACGCATGGCGGCGATCCGCGGCCCGGTCGCGCTGCGGCGGCCGGTGCGACCACCGATGAGATCCTGGTCGCCGGATTCGAGTTGCCGGACGACCTGCGGTGGCCGCCGGCCAGCGTGCCCGACGCCGCCACGCTGCTGCGGATCGATGGCAGCGCCGCGCAGCGCGCGACGCTGCTCGATCGGCTGGCGCTCTCGCGTCCGGGCCTGCTCGTGCTGGCGTGCCGCGCCGCGTCCAGCCCGGACCGCGGGACCGAACGCCTGCTGCGCGAAGCTCTGCCCCGCGTCGGTCAATGCCGGCTATGGCTGCTCGCCGATGATCCGACGGATTCCTTGGATGGTACGGCGAGTTCGGCACGAATCGGCTCATCGTCCGGCGTCGCGCGGTGGCGGTCGTGGCTGCGCGAGATCGGCTGCGAGGACGTGCGTTGCGCGACCGACGTCGACGAGGTCTTCGGCGACATCGCGGCCCCGACGCGCGCGGCGTCGGCGGATGCGACCCGCACGGGCGAAGCCGCAGCCCGCGCCGGCGCAACCCAAGTGACCGCAACCCAAGTAACCGGAACGCAAGCGAGCGGAACCCAAGCAGGCGCGTCCCGAACGGCTCCGACCCAAGTGGACGAATCCCGAGCGAACGACATTCGACCGGGCGAAACCCGACCGCGTGGGGGATGAGAGCACGATGGCTGCCATGACGATTTCCCCGGATGTCGACGATCGCTCCGGCGCGGGCGGCGAGTCGCCGCTGCGCATCGCGGTGGTCGGGCATACCAATGCCGGCAAGACCTCGCTGCTGCGCACGCTGACGCGCCGCGTCGATTTCGGCGAGGTATCCGATCGGCCGGGCACGACGCGCCACGTCGAGCGGATCGACCTGCGCATTGACGGCCGCGTCGCCGTGCGCTTCTTCGATACGCCGGGACTGGAGGATGCCGTGACGCTGCTCGCGCACGTGCAGACGTTGCAGGGGGGCGCACGCGCCGAGCGCATCCGCCGCTTCCTCGCGGGCCCCGAGGCGAACGGCGCCTTCGAGCAGGAAGCCAAGGTGCTCAAGGCGATGTTCGACGTCGACGCCGCATTCCTCGTCATCGACGCGCGCGAGCCGGTGCTGCCGAAGTTTCGCGACGAGGTGGAGTTGCTGTCGGCCTGCGGCAAGCCCGTGATGCCGGTGCTCAACTTCGTCGCGCATCCCGGCAACCGCGAGGACGACTGGCGCGCGATGCTGGCCGATGCCGGCCTGCACGCGATCGTGCGTTTCGATGCGGCGGCTCCCTTCACCGGTGCCGAGCGCGACCTGTACCAGGACCTGGGCACTTTGCTGCCCGATCGCCGTCAGGGGCTGCGTGCGATCGCGCATCATCTGGCGCGCGAAGCCGATGCGCGTCGGGCTGCCGGCTGCGCGCTGATTGCCGAAGTGCTCGTCGAAGTCGCCGCGATGCGGCGTGAAATACCGGCCGATGACGGGGCCGGCGGGGCGATCGGGAACGGCCGGCCGGAACCGCGGCACGAACGACTGGATTATCGATCGGACCACCAATCGGACCATCAAGCCGATGCCCAATCGCATGATCAGCCGGGCGGCGATTCACGCGGCGCCCCACCTGGCTACCAAGCCGGCCAGCAACCGGCCGCCCCGTCGGACGAGCGGCTGATCGCCGAGGTCGCGTCGCTGCGTCGCGACGTCACCGATCGGGCGCAGCGCCAGGTCGACGCGTTGCTGAAGCTCTACGGCTTTCGCGAAGGCGATGCGGCCGAAGCGACGCTGCCGGCGCTGCAGGGCCGGACCGAACTCGATCTGTTCCATCCCGAGACGCTGCGCCTGGCGGGGGTGCGGCTCGGGCAGGGCGCGGCGATCGGCGCCGCCGTCGGCGTGATCGCCGATCTGGCCGTCGGTGGACTGTCGCTCGGCGCCGGCGCGGCGTTGGGCGGCGCGATCGGCGGCGCGCTGGCGCAAGGCTGGGGGCCGTTCGGCCGTCGCCTGGTCAATCGCCTGATGGGTGTGCAGGAACTGACGGTGGAGGACAGCGTGCTGTTCGTGATCGCCGACTGGCAGTTGCGCTTGATGCTGGCGCTCGAACAGCGCGGCCACGGGGCGGCGGCGGTCGTGACGCAGCCCGGCGCCGCGCTGCCGTCGGCGGCCACCGAAGCGCTGGCCGACGCGATCGAGGCCGTCCAGGCCGCGCGCGGGCACCCGGCGTGGGCCGAGCGGGGCGGATGGTTCGGGCGCGGCGTCGACGACGATCGCCGCCACGCGGTCGATGCGGCGGCAAAGGCGTTGCGCGCGGCGGCGTCCCATGCGCTGCCTATAATGGCCGTATGAACCGCCCCGCTTCCCGTTCCCCTTATTCTTCGGCCGCGTCGGGTTCGTACGGGGCCGGCGCCGCGCGCGCCGATGGCGTGTTCGACGTCGCCGTCGTCGGCATGGGGGCGGTCGGCGCGGCGATGGCGCTGATGTCGGCCCAGGCCGGCTGCCGCACCGCGATCATCGCGCCGCCGCCGGGCGGCCCGGCCGTCAACGCGGGGCGCGCTGGTGCGGGGTCGGGCGGCATGGGTTCGGGTAGCGTCGGTTCGAGCGGCGCGGGTTCGCGCGGTGCCGACCCGGCGGCAAGCCCGGACAACGGGGGCGACGACTGGGATGCGCGGGTCTTCGCGTTGTCCCCGGGCAGCCGCGACCTGCTCGAAACCTTGCGCGTCTGGTCCGCGCTCGATCATTCACGGATCGCGCCGGTCTACGACATGCGGATCCAGGCCGAGTCGCCGGCGACGGCCGTCCAGGCGCCGCCGGTCCACTTCAGCGCGTACCAGGGACAGGTCGACGCGCTCGCGTGGATCGTCGAGGGGCGTCATCTCGACCGGACGCTCGCGCGCGCGCTCGATTTCTCTCCGGTGCAACGGATCGCGGGCAGCGTCGTCGCGATGCCTGCGGCCGGCTCGGCCGGCGACGCTGACACGCGGTCGCTGACGCTCGACAACGGCGGCACCGTCAAGGCGCGGCTCGTCATCGGCGCCGACGGCGCCTCGTCGATCGTGCGCCGTCTCGCGGGCATCGACGAGCACATCCACGACTATCGCCATACGGCGGTGGTCGCCAACTTCGCCTGCGAACTGCCGCACCAGGACTGCGCGTACCAGTGGTTCGGCGCGCCAGGCGTGCTCGCGCTGCTGCCGCTGCCCGGCAATCGGTGCAGTCTGGTCTGGTCCGCGCCCGCGGCGCTGGCCGACGCCTTGATGACGCTCGCGCCGCGGGCACTTGCGCTGCGGGTGACCGAGGCCTGCGATGGCTGCTTCGGCATGCTGGAGCCGATCACGGCCGCGCGGGCGTTTCCGTTGCGGCGGATCGACGTCGCGTCGCTGATCGCCGAGCGGGTCGCGCTGGTCGGGGACGCCGCGCACGTCGTCCACCCGCTGGCCGGACAGGGCATGAATCTCGGTTTCGGCGACGTCGCGCAGTGGCTGCCGTTGCTGCGTGACCGCGAGCCGTTCCGCGACGCCGGCGATCCGTTGCTGCTGAGCCGCTACCAACGCTCGCGGCGCGAAGCCATCCTCGCGATGAAGGCCGCCACCGACGGCTTGCAGCGTCTGTTCGATCCCGATGAACTGGCGAGGCTCGGCCCGCTCGCATCGCCGATGCGCCATCTGCGCGGCGCCGGATGGCGGATCGTCGCCGGATCGGATTGGCTGCGGCGTCAGTTGATCCGCGCCGCCGCGATCCAGTAGGGACGAGGGCGGGCGCGTCGAACCGGGCGAACGGGGCGGCGCCCCCGGCGTTGCGCGCGACCCACGCACCCCCGATCGCACGCAAAAGCGCCGCCGAACACGCATTGTTCGCGATGCCGCCGCCGATCGATCTGTGCGATAGTCGGCGATTCGGGTCGAAGGGCGTCGCCCGTGTATCGAGGGCGCGCGATTCAGGAGAAGCTGATGGGCAGGGTTTCCGGGCGTCGTTGGGCGCGTGTGCTGGCGGGCGCGAGCCTGTCATTGACCGCGCTGGTGGTCGTCTGCGCGCCGCGCGCGGCGTTCAGCGGCGAGCCGCTCGCGGGACCGGCCCCGCTGCTGATGGCGCAGTTCAAGGCTGCGGTGCCGGCCAAGCCGGCCGCGGCCGCCCCGGGGGCCGCGAGCGCCTCCGATCCGGCGATCGCCACGGTGCGCACGGCGATCGAATCCTGGCTCGATAACAAGACCCGGGTCGACGAAGTACGCGCCACGCCGGTGCCGGGCTTGTACGAGGTACGCGTCGGGCTGGAATTCGTCTACGTCGATGCGACCGGCCAGTACGCGTTGATCGAAGGCGACCTGGTCGACATCAAGGGCAAGCGCAACCTGACCCGCGAGCGCACCGATGATCTGCTGACGATCGATTTCAACAAGGATCTGCCGTTCGACCTGGCGATCAAGCAGGTATCGGGCAACGGCAAGCGCGTGATCGCCGTGTTCGAGGACCCCAACTGCGGCTACTGCCGCAATCTGCGCGCCGACCTGAACCGGCTCAAGGACGCGACGATCTATACGTTCGCGATCCCGATCCTGGCCGCCGATTCCGAACTCAAGGCGCGCAAGGCGCTGTGCGCGCCGGACAAGGCCGCGGCGTGGAACGAACTGATGCTCAGCGGCAAGGTGCCGAACAATCCGGGCACGTGCAACGCGCCGATGGACAAGCTGATCGCGCTCGGCAACAAGCTGAACGTCACGGTCACGCCAACCGTGTTCTTCCCGAACGGCCGCCGTATCCGCGGCTACGTGCCCCCGCGCGACTTCGAGAAACTGCTCGAGCAGAACAAGGGCTAGTGGGCTGTGCGGTAACTTCTGTGCCGAATGAAGCGGATGCCTTCGAGCCCAGGGCAAGGCGCAAACCGCAGCGATACCGAGGTATCGCGAGGATTTGCAACGCCGCCATGGGCTCGAAGGCGCCGTTTCATGGCCAGAAGTTACCGCACAGCCCACTAGGGACGCGGACTTCTGGCTCACGACACTGGCGGCCTTCGCTGGCGCGCCGTTCAGGCGCGTCCGCCGCGATCGCTCGCGCCGCGTATCCGATAGCCTGCCCGGGTCCCGCTCATTCGCCCAGTACCGGCCGCCCCAGTTCGCGCGGCCACAGCAGCCACAGCCGCAGCGTCTCGCGCGTCATCGACGCGCGCCGCTCGGCCTCGTCGCCAAACCCCCAGAACAGGTCGGCGCGCACCGGCCCGACGATTGCCGCGCCGGTATCCTGGTTCATCACCAGGCGCCGCAGCGGCGTGGCGCTTTCGGGGACGACGCTGTCCAGGTACATCAACGCGCCGGGCGGCACCCGGCGCGGGTCGGTCGCGATCGACCGCATCGGCGTCAGCGGCACGCCCAGCGATCCGGGAGGGCCGACGTCGTCGGGCAGCGGCGGCAACTCGCGAAAGAAGATGTAGCGCGGGTTGCTGCGCATGACGTCGACGGCGGCATCCGGATGCTCGCGCAGCCAGGCCTTGATCGAATCGGCATTGACCTCGTCGGCACGGAGCGCACCGCGATCGATCAGCACGCGACCGATCGCGCGATAAGGTTGGCCGTTATGCTCCGCATAGCCGATGCGTATCACGCGGCCATCGCGCAACCGGACGCGCCCTGATCCCTGGATCTGCAGGAAGAACGCGTCGACCGGGTCATCGAGCCACAACAGCTCCTGGCCCTGCAGCGCCGGCGTCGATTCGATCTGCGCGCGGGTCGGGTAGGGCACGACCCGATCGCCTTCGATCCGTCCGCGCAGCGGGGTCGGCCCGTTCTCGAAGCGCTGGCCCTGGTCGGTGACGTCGATGCGCAGCAGGTCTGCCGGGCGCCGGTACAGCGGCACCTGCGCTGCCGATTCGCGCGTCGCCGAGCCGCGCAGCAGCGGCTCGTAGTAGCCGGTCAGCAGGCCCTCGGGCCGGTCGTCGGCACCGCGCATCGGCCACGCGACGAAGCGCTCGCGGATCCATTCGCGCGGATCGCCTTGCGACCGCGTGCGCCATTCTTCGCACAGCGAAGGCCACGGCACCGGGGGAGATTTCAGCGCGCATTGACGGTCGATGGCGTCGCGCAGCGTGCGCCACTGCGTGTCCGACTGCCATCCCGGTAGACTGTCGGGCGCGATCGGCGCATCGGCCAGTCGCGGCCCCGACGCGGCCCGCTGATCGATCGGACGCGCCGCGCTGCCGGACGGCGCCGTTCGCCCAGGGCTCGACGGTCCCGGTCCGGTACCGCCGCCGCATCCGGTCAGCGCCAGCGCCGTTGCCACGGCGATCGCCAGGCAGGCCGCCGGCCCGTGGAAGGCCCGCCACGATGGACGGTGGCCTCCCTCGATCGCCTCGCGTATCCCTATCACCAAGGAGTCGACCCCCGATGAAGGACGGAAGCTGGATCCTTTTCGCCGAAGCAGGCGGCGTGCTGGTACTGGTGCTGGCCCTGGTCTGGTGGACTTTTCGCGGCAAGAAGTGACCACGGGGCCTGCACGCTCATGGGTTCTCAGTGCAGCGTGCGCGGCATCGCCAGCGCGAACTCGGGGATCTCGGCCTCGAACCGCGTCGCGTCCTCGGCCACGCAGAAGTACGTGCCGCGCATCGAGCCCGATGGCGTGCCCAGGTGGCTGCCGCTCGTGTATTCGAACCGGTCACCGGGCTTGAGCAGCGGCTGGTGGCCGACGACGCCCAGGCCCTTGACCTCGACGACGCGGTTGTTCGTGTCCGTGATCAGCCAGTGCCGGCTGATCAACTGGGCGGCGACGTTGCCCACGTTGCGAATCGTCACCGTGTACGCGAACGCGTACTGGCTTTCCTCCGGATTCGACTGCTCCGGAAGGTAGCGCGATTCGACTTCGACCTTGAACGCGTAGGTGCGATCGGACATGGGCGTGCGTGGAAGAGGCCGAGGCCGGAGCGCGCGAAGGGTTCGGCGTCGGCCTTGGCTACAATGACGCCATCATTGTAGTCAATGAGAAAGCGCCGAGGCACCCATGTCCGCCCCTGTTTTCCCGATGTCCGGTGGTGCGTCCGCGCCTGCGATGCCCGAAGCCCGCTACCGGATCGCGCCGAGCATCCTGTCCGCCGATTTCTCGCGCCTCGGCGATGAAGTCCGCGCCGTGCAGCAGGCCGGCGCCGACTTCATCCACTTCGACGTGATGGACAATCACTTCGTGCCCAACCTGACCATGGGTCCGATGTTCTGCGAAGCGATCCGTCCGCACGTCACGATCCCGATCGACGTGCACCTGATGGTCGAGCCGGTGGACGCGTTGGCCACGGCCTTCGCCAAGGCCGGCGCCTCGCTGATCACGTTCCATCCCGAGGCATCGGTCCACGTCGATCGCACGCTGTCGCTGATCCGCGACCATGGGTGCAAGGCCGGCCTGGTACTGAATCCGGCGACGCCGATCAACTGGCTCGATCACGTGATGGACCGGCTCGACATCGTGCTGCTGATGTCGGTCAACCCCGGTTTCGGCGGCCAGTCGTTCATCGCCTCCGCGCTGCCCAAGATCCGCCTCGTGCGCGAACGCATCGACCGCCACGTCGCCGACGGCGGCCAGCCGATCCTGCTCGAAGTCGATGGGGGGATCAAGGCGGACAACATCGGCGCGGTTGCCGCCGCCGGCGCCGATACGTTCGTCGCCGGTTCGGCCGTGTTCGGCGCGCCGGATACCGACGGCGGCTATCGCGGGGCGATCGGCGCGCTGCGGCAGGCGCTGGCACGCTGATGTCCGGCTCCGGCATGGCGCCGAACGGCACGACAGCCGGCGCGGCGATCTCGAACGAGACAGCCCCGAACGGCATCACCCCGGGTGGCACGACCCCGGATGGTATGACCCCGGATGGCACGACCTCGAACGGCGAAGCCTGGCCGCGCCCACCGCGCTTTCGCGTCGACGCCGCGATCATCGACCTCGACGGCACGCTGCTCGATACCGCGCCCGACCTGGTCTGGGCGGCCAACGCGATGCGCATCGACCTGGGCATGGCGCCGCTGCCCGCAGCGCTGATCATCACGTTCGTCGGCAAGGGGGCGCACAACCTCGTGCACCGCACGCTCAGCGGCCGGCTCGATGGACAGGTCGACGCCGCGGCGTTCGATCGCGGCCATGAGGCCTTCACGCGCCGCTATACCGAGCGCAATGGCCACCAGGCGCGCCCTTATGACGGCGTCTTCGACGGCCTCGATCGCCTGCGCGCGCTGGGCGTCAAGCTGGCCTGCGTCACCAACAAGCCCGGCGCGTTCACCGCGCCGCTGCTCGCAGCGATGGACATGGCGCGGTATTTCGACGTCGTGCTGCCGGGCGACGCGTTGCCGACGCGCAAGCCCGATCCGGCGCCGATGCTCGAAGCCAGCCGGCGGCTCGGCGTGCCGCCCGAGCGGGTGCTGGCGATCGGCGATTCGATCAACGACGCGCTGGCGGCGCGCGCGGCCGGGATGCCGGTGCTGGCCGTGCCTTATGGCTACAACGAGGGACGCGACGTCCGGACGCTCGACGTCGATGGTATAGTCCCTTCGCTCCTGGCTGCCGCCGAACTCGTCGATCCGCTTTGATCGTTCGCCATGATCGTTCATCGCCATGATCGTCCGGTTCGGTCGTCCGGTTCGATCTCCCGGTTCCATTGATCGGGCCGTCCCCAGGTGTCCGTCCTGATGTGTCACGAGAGAGCGCGCGCCGCATGAATCCGATCGACGCCTTCCGTTCGATGCCGATGCCCACCGTCAGGTGCTGGCGTCGCTGGCGCCGCTGATCCGATCCCTCCGCCGACACCCATCGGGCCCGCGCTGCGGGCCGCTCGATGACCGCGCGCCGCCATGCGGGCGCGAAACCCTCCGTGCAGATCGACACCATGACTGAAATCGAATTCAAGGCGCTGGCCGCCCAGGGCTATAACCGGATCCCGCTGATGCTCGAATGCCTGGCGGATCTGGACACTCCTTTGTCGCTATACCTGAAGCTCGTCGATCGCGAGCGCCGCCAGAACAGCTTCCTGCTCGAATCGGTGGTCGGCGGCGAACGCTTCGGCCGCTACTCGTTCATCGGGCTGCCCGCGTCCGGCCTCGTGCGCGCGCAGGGCGACTGGATCGAGGTCGTGCGCGACGGCGTGGTCGTCGAGACACGGCAGGGCGATCCGCTGGAGTTCGTGCGCGAGTTCCAGCAGCGCTTCCGCGTCGCATTGACACCGGGGCTGCCGCGCTTCTGCGGCGGCCTGGCCGGCTATTTCGGTTATGACGTCGTCCGCTTCATCGAGCCTCGGCTCGGCCCGTCGCGCAAGCCCGATCCGATCGGCACTCCCGATGTGCTGCTGCTGCTCGTCGACGAGCTGGCGATCGTCGACAACCTGCAGGGCAAGCTCTACCTGATCGTCTATGCGGATCCCACGCGGCCCGAAGCCTTCTCCGCGGCGCGCAAGCGGCTGCGCGAATTGCAGGCCCGCCTGCAGCGGCCGGCGTTCGAGCCCGAGGACCAGCCGCGGCCCGAGGGCGAAGTGCGGCGCGATTTCGCCAAGGCCGACTATCTGGCGGCGGTCGACCGCGCGCGGGAATACATCATCGCCGGCGACCTGATGCAGGTGCAGGTCGGGCAGTGCCTGCGCAAGCCGTTCGCTTATCCGGCGCTGTCGCTGTATCGCGCGCTGCGCTCGATCAACCCGTCGCCGTACATGTACTACTACGATTTCGGCGATTTCCAGGTGGTCGGCGCGTCGCCCGAGATCCTCGTGCGCCAGGAATCGCTCGAACCGGCCGAAGGGCGCCCGGGCACGCGGGTCACGATTCGTCCGCTGGCCGGCACGCGCCCGCGCGGCATGACGCCGCAGGAGGACCGGGTCCTGGCCGAAGAACTGCTCGCCGATCCGAAGGAGCGCGCCGAGCACCTGATGCTGATCGACCTCGCACGCAACGACATCGGCCGGCTGGCCACGATCGGCAGCGTCCGCGTCACCGACCAGATGGTCATCGAGAAGTACTCGCACGTTCAGCACATCGTGTCCAACGTCGAAGGCGAGCTGCGCCCCGGCGTCGATGGCATCGACGTGCTGCGCGCGACGTTTCCGGCCGGCACGCTCACCGGCGCGCCGAAGGTCCGGGCGATGGAGCTGATCGATGAACTCGAGCCCACCAAGCGGGGCCTGTACGGCGGCGCGTGCGGCTACCTGAGCTGGTCCGGCGAGATGGACCTGGCGATCACGATCCGCACCGGCGTCGTCAAGGACGGCACGCTGCACGTGCAGGCGGCCGCCGGCGTCGTCTACGATTCGATCGCCGAGAACGAATGGCGCGAGACCGAAGTCAAGGCGCGCGCGCTGCTGCGCGCCGCCGAACTGGTCGAAGAAGGCTTCACGCGGGAGAGCTGACCGCCGCCGGATTGCATGGCGGGTCTGGTGCCATCATCGGCTGATTCGTGGGCGCTCGGGGCCGCTTAGCGCTCCTGCACGCGTGCCAGATCCAGCGCCCAGAACGTCGAGTAGGTATTGGCGCTCGTGCCGTCGACCTTCGCCAGGCCGATCTCGACGAAGTCGGCGTCCATCAGCACGCGGCAATGCGCGGGGCTGGTCGACCAGTACCGCAGCAGCGCGTCGAACGAGTCGAACCCCGCGCCCAGGTTCTCGCCCACCACCCGCCACGCGTAGCCCTGTGCGGTTACCCGCTGGCCGACCGTGCTGCCGTTGCCGCCCAGATGGTCGACGACGTCGCGCGCCTGCATGTCCTTCGCGTGCGCGAACGCCGACGCTTCGAGCCGTGTGTTCCACGAGATCGCGCCGACGGCCGGACTGACGTTGGCCGGGACCGCGCCATCACATGCGCGCGCGGTTTGCCGGATCGCGTTGATCCCCTCGACGGCCGCCCGCGCGAACGCGTTCAGGCTGCCGGTGTCGACGTAGGCGCCGTCACGCACCGGCTCGGAGGAGGGCACCGCCGACGCGCCGTCCGCAGGGGCGGACGGACTGCCCGTCGAGCCTCCGCCGGATGGCCCGCCCGCTCCGGCGCCGGCCCCGTTCGACGCACCATCGGTCGCTGCCGATCCGTCGTTCGAGCCGGCGCCATCGGCTTGCCCTCCACCGCCCCCGCCCCCGCAGGCAGCCAGTGCCGTGGTGATCGCCACCGCGCAGGCCATCGACGCGAGACGGGGAATGCAGGGACGGGGGATCGGAGAACGCGGAACGACGATGGGTATCGCGGACGTCGGCATCAGGCGGGGGCGAAGCTCGAAAGGCAGCGTGGCGGGCGAAGATGACGGCATTCTGACAAGAACCAGACTGCCGCTCAAGGTTAACGGTTGAACGCGAATTATGCTCGTTTACTATCTATTTCTGGCAAATTGCTGACATTGCCGCCGTTTTTCTGCCACTGTCCGTTTTTCCGCCACTGTCTTTTCCCTCTGTCATCCGCTGGCACCTGCTGCCATCCGACCACAGGACCGCTCCCATGCCCCGCCGACTCTTTCGCCTGCTTCGCTGGCCCGCCCGCCAGGGAGCGGTTGCGGCCTTCGCCTCGCTCTGCCTCGGTCTCGCCGGGATCGCGCACGCGGCGGACGAGGTCAATCTGTACACGACGCGCGAGCCGGCGTTGATCCAGCCGTTGATCGACGCCTTCACCAAGGCCTCGGGCGGCATCAAGGTCAACACGGTGTTCATCAAGGACGGGCTGCTCGAACGCGTCCGTGCCGAGGGCGCGCGTTCACCGGCCGATGTGCTGATGACGGTCGACATCGGCAACCTGGTCGACCTGGTCGACGGCGGCGTCACGCAGGCGATCGAGTCGCCGGTGCTCGCATCGGTGTTGGCGGCGAACCTGCGCGATCCGGCCGGCCACTGGTTCGTGCTGTCGCTGCGCGACCGCGTGCTGTACGCGGCCAAGGACTTGCCGTTGACGCGGTTCACGTACGAGGAACTGGCCGACCCCGCATGGAAGGGCAAGGTCTGCATCCGCGCCGGACAGCATCCGTACAACACGGCGCTGGTCGCCGCCAAGATCGCCAATGACGGCGTCGAGGAGACCGAGCGGTGGCTGCGCGGCGTCAAGGCCAACCTCGCGCGCAAGGCGGCCGGCGGGGATCGCGATGTCGCCCGCGACATCCTCGGTGGAATCTGCGACATCGGCATCGCCAACTCGTACTACTTCGGCCAGATGAAGAACGCCGCGCCGGGCAGCGACAACCGCAAGTGGGGCGACGGCATCAAGGCGATCCGGCCGACGTTCGCCAAGTCCGGCGGCACGCATGTCAACGTGTCGGGAGCGGTGGTCGCTCGTCATGCGCCGAACAAGGCCAACGCGGTCAAGCTGCTCGAGTACCTGGTGTCCGAGCCCGCTCAGGCCCTCTATGCGCGGGGCAACTACGAGTACCC
This sequence comes from Pseudomonadota bacterium, assembly GCA_029779435.1. Lineage (GTDB taxonomy): Bacteria > Pseudomonadota > Gammaproteobacteria > Burkholderiales > Burkholderiaceae_E > JAKPAM01. The sequence continues at coordinate 13,031 of JAKPAM010000223.1, forward strand.
GATCCGCGCCAACGTCCCGCAGGATCCGGTGATGGCCGAGCTGGCGCCGCTGCGCATCGACACGCTGCCGTTGGCTGAGATCGCCCGGTTTCGCAAGCAGGCCAGCCAGCTCGTCGACAAGACGGGGTTCGACGATTGAACATCGATGGCCTCGGGCCTGAGCGGCCCATGCAACCCGCCGCTTTCCTTCGGTCCACGCAGAGCGGCCCGGCGATCGCTGGCGGCCGTCTCGCGCGATGGGGATAAGCGGCGCCCGCACGCGTGGCGCGTCGGCGCTGCTGGCGGCCGCGGGGATCGCTTTGGCCGTGCTGGTGCCGGTCCTTGTGCTGGCGGCGTACGCGCTGCTTGCCGACCTGTCGCATTGGTCGCATCTGGCCCGCTACGTGCTGCCGCAGGCGCTGTCGAACACGGCGCTGCTGCTGCTCGGCGTCGCCGTGCTGGTCGCCATGCTGGGAACGGGCCTCGCATGGCTCGTCACCGCCTACGAGTTTCCGGGGCGCCGGATGCTGGTCTGGGCGTCGCTGCTGCCGCTGGCCGTGCCGACGTACATCGTCGCCTTCGCTTACCTCGACCTGCTGCATCCGCTGGGGCCGATCCAATCGGGGTTGCGCGCGTTGCTGGGCATCGACAACCCGCGCGATCTGAGGTTGCCGGATCTGCGGTCGCTGGCCGGCGCCGTCTTCGTGCTCGGCTTCGTGTTGTTCCCTTATGTCTACCTGACGACGCGGGTGATGTTCATGAGCCAGGCGGCCAGCCTGCTCGAAGCCGCGCGCACGCTGGGCGCGAGCCGTCGCGAGGTGTTCTTGGAGGTGGTGCTGCCGATGGCGCGACCGGCGATCGCCGTCGGCATGAGCCTGGCCCTGCTCGAAACGCTGAACGACATCGGCGCGTCGGAGTTTCTCGGCGTGCGGACGCTGACGGTCTCGGTGTACACGACCTGGGTCACGCGTTCGGATCTGGGCGGCGCCGCGCAGATCGCGTTGGCGATGCTGCTGATCGTCGTCGGGCTGATCGCGCTCGAACGGCACGGACGCCGTCGCCAGCGCTACGCGAACACGCAGCGGATGCGGCCGATGCAGCCTCGGTTGCTGCGTGGTCCGCGTGCGTGGCTCGCGCTGGCGGTCGGCAGTCTGCCGGTGCTGATCGGCTTCGCCGTGCCGGCCGCTTACCTGGCCAACGAGACGCTCGAGCGTCTGCATCGCGTCGGCGGCGTGTCGGACTCGCTGATCGGCGCGCTGATCAATACGCTCGCGGTCGCGTCGGTGGCCACGGCGCTGACCGTCGGTGCCGGGCTGGTCGTCGCCTGGGCCGCGCGCACGATCCGCGACAGCGACCGGGCGGGCTGGACGCGGACCTGCGTGCGTGTCGCGAGCCTCGGCTACGCGGTGCCGGGCACCGTGCTCGCCATCGGCCTGCTGATGCCGCTGCTGCGACTGGACCAATGGCTGGGCGCGCTGCTGGGCCATGGCGGCCTGTTGCTGATGGGTTCGGCCAGCGCGTTGGTGATCGCTTATGTGATTCGCTTTCTCGCGATCCCGACTGGCGGCATCGAAGCCGGCTTGGCCCGGATTCCGCCGTCGCTCGAACAGGCTTCGCGCCTGCTCGGCGAGTCGCCGGCGGGGACGTTCCGGCGCGTGCACCTGCCGCTGCTCAAGCCGGCCCTGGCGGCCAGCGCGCTGCTGGTGTTCGTCGACACGATGAAGGAACTGCCGGCGACGCTGCTGTTGCGGCCGTTGAACTTCGATACGCTGCCGACCTGGCTCTATGCCGAAGCGGCGCGCGGTACTTATGAAGAGGGCGCGGTCGCCGCGTTGGCGATCGTTCTTGCGGGGTTGCTGCCGGTGACGCTGCTCGCCCGCACGCAGTTGAAGATCGGACATCGGCCATGAGCGCATTGCTCGAGATCGTCGACGTCGACCTCGCCTACGACACGCCGCGCGGTCGGCGCGCGATCGTCCACGACCTGAGCCTGGCGCTGGCGCGCGGCCACATCGGCTGCCTGCTGGGCGCGTCGGGCTGCGGCAAGTCCACCGTGCTGCGCGCCGTCGCCGGCTTCGAGCCGGTGCGGCGCGGCGAGATCCTGCTCGACGGTCGCGTGTTGTCGCGGCCCGGCTCGCAGGTCGTGCCCGAGAAGCGCCGGATCGGCATGATGTTCCAGGACTATGCGTTGTTCCCGCACCTGACGGTCGCGGGTAATGTCGGCTTTGGCCTGCGCCGGTCCGATCGCGCGGCGCGCTTGGCGCGCGTCGCCGAACTGCTGGAGATGGTCGGGCTGGCCGGGGCCGGCGACAGTTATCCGCACGAGTTGTCCGGCGGCCAGCAGCAACGCGTGGCGTTGGCCCGGGCGTTGGCGCCGTCGCCGGCGTTGCTGCTGCTCGACGAGCCGTTCTCGAACCTGGACGTCGACACCCGCGAGAACCTCGCGTTCGAAGTGCGCGACGTGCTGCGGTCGACCGGGCAGTCGGCGATCCTCGTCACGCACAACCAGGCCGAGGCCTTCGCGATTGCCGACCGTGTCGGCATGATGACCGGTGGGCGGATCGCCCACTGGGAGACGCCGGACGCGCTGCGCGCGCGCTTGGCGGCGCAGGCCGGCGAGCCGCGTTGGCTGCCGCCGGCATCGTCCGGTTCATCGCGCGGCGCATCATCGGACCGAAGCGATCGAGGCGGCGGTGGTGATGGCGATGCCGATGGCGTCCACCGGGACGACGCGGCGCGCCGCCGCCGGGCTTGATGCGATGCGCGTGCTGGTCGTCGAGGACGAAGCCAAGCAGGCCGAATATCTTCGCCGCGGACTCGTCGAATCCGGTGGGCACGCGGTCGACGTCGCCGCTCGCGGCGACGACGGCCTGCATCTGGCGATGGTCGAGGACTACGACCTGATCGTGCTCGACGTGATGCTGCCCGGGCTCGACGGTTTCGGCGTGCTGGCCGCGCTGCGGCAGACCTCGGAGACGCCGGTGCTGATGTTGACGGCCCGCGATCGCGTCGAGGATCGGGTGCGCGGCCTGCGGATGGGCGCCGACGACTACCTGGTCAAACCGTTCGCGTTCTCCGAGTTCCTGGCGCGCGTGCAGGCGCTGCTGCGCCGAGGCGGTGCGCGCCGGTTCGACCATCGCCAGCCGCTGCAACTGGCGGATCTGGAACTCGACCCGATGCGCCGGCGCGCGCATCGCGCCGGCCAGCAGATTCCGCTGACCGCGCAGGAATACTCGCTGCTCGCGCTGCTGTTGCAACGCCAGGGCGAGGTGCTGTCGCGCAACGAGTTGTCCGAGCAGTTATGGGGCGTCAATTTCGACAGCGACACCAACGTCGTCGATGTCGCGATCCGACGCCTCAGGCTCAAGCTCGATCATCCGTTCGATGAGAAGCTGCTGCACACGGTGCGCGGCATGGGTTATGTCCTCGAGCGTCGCTGACGGGACAGCCGGCGCGCGGCGCTGGTACCAGCGTGTATGGCAGCGCCGCGGCGCGCTCGCCCATGCGCTGGTGCTGATCGCCGTCATCGCGGCGATGCTCGCACTGCTCGATCGCATGCTGATCGCGCAATGGACCGAGGACGCGCATACGGCGCTGCTCGACGAGGCGCGCCGGCTGTCGCGCCTCGCGCAAAGCGCGCAGCGCTCCGACGCGGCGTTCGATCCGCAGGTATTGCAGGAACGGGTCGACCAGGCGCTGAACGGGCGCGATGACCTGCTGTGGCGGGTGGTACCGTCGCCGACATCGTCGGTATCCTCGGCTTCTTCGCCGTCCTCGACGTCCTCGGAGGTCCGCTCGCCGCGCGACGATCCTGATCGCGCAAGGATCCAGCGCCGGTCGCTGCCCGATGGCGATGTCGACGTGCTGCCGCTGACGATCGGTGCCGATCGCACCGCGGCCTTGTCGATCGAACTGATGAGGCCGGTGGCCGGGGTGGCGGACCGCCAGGCCCGTTTTCGTGGCGTGCTGCTCGGGCTGGGCCTTGGTGGCGTGGCGATCGTGGTCGCGCTGACGTGGCTGGGCGCGCGCCGGGCGGCCCGGCGGCTGCGCCGCCTGTCGCGCGACGCGCAGCGGCTCGCCGACGGCGGGCGGCTGTCGACGGCCGACGTCGATGCCGAACTGCTGCCGCTGGTCAGCGCGTTCAACGCGACGCTCGACGAGCTGCAGGCCGCTTACCGCCAGTCCGAAGGGTTTTCGGCCGACGTCGCGCACGAACTGCGATCGCCGCTGGCGACGCTGATCGGCGGCACGCAGTTCGTGCTCAGCCGTCCCCGGTCGATCGAGGCGCTGCGCGAGGCGCTCGCGTCGAACCTCGAGGAACTCGAGTCGCTGAAGCATCTGGTCAACGACATGCTGTTCCTCGCGCGGGCCGATCGCGGCGAGCGGGCGCAGAGCCTGCAGCGGACCGACCTGGGCGAACTGGCCGATGCGACGATCGATTACTGCGCGGCCCTGTTCGAAGAAGCCGGGCTCGCCGTGCATCGCGTCGGTTCGGCCACGGCCGTCTGCAATGCGGCGTTGATTCGCCGCGCGATCGCCAACCTGCTGTCCAACGCCTGCCAGCATGCCGGCGGCGACCGGCGCGTGATCCTGCACCTGGAGGCCGTACCGGGCCGGGTCCGGATCTGGGTGTTCAACGCCGGCGATCCGCTGACCGCCGAGGTCATCGGCCGAATGTTCGATCGCTTCTATCGCGCCAACGCCGCGCGTTCGGGCCACGGCGCGCACCATGGTCTGGGCCTGGCGATCGTGCAGGCGGTGGCCCGGATGCACGGCGGATCGGTGTTCGCGCGCGCCCGCGCCGACGGCAACGAGATCGGCCTGGAGATCCCCGGTGCGCTGGCCTCGGCGCAGCGCCGCGTGCGCGACCGCGTGCACGAGCCGGGTCTCTGACTGCTCGTCCTAAGGGAAGCGCTGATCCGTTCCATCCGATCGGGCGAATCGATCAACGCTTCCCAAGATGACAGCTTGGTCATCTTGATTTCATGCTTTGGTTAGTTGCGCATGAATATGATTCTCAGTTGTTTTCACTAACGATGAGACATCCTTACCCATGCGCACCCGCACCGCCGACTTCTTCGCCGGGGCCCGATCGGCCCTGCCGTCCCGCCATCGCCTGACGGCGATTGCCCGCGCCGCGTCGCTGTGCGGCCTCGCGGCCGCATCGGCGTCGGCGCTCGCGCAGACCCCCGCGTCCGCTCCGGCGCGAGCCCAGACGACGCCGGCGGCAACCTCGACGGCGCCCGCCGCACAGGCGGAACTGAAAGAGGTCACCGTCATCGCCAGGCCGCAGGATCCGCAGAGCACGACCGGCTCCGCTTATGTGCTGACCGAACGCGAGCTCGAGAAGTTCGACGCGACCAACGTCAACAACGTGCTGCGCCGCGTGCCCGGTGTCTACGTGCGCGAGGAGGACGGCCTCGGCACGTTCCCGAACATCGGCATCCGTGCCGGGTCGTCGGCCCGCAGCGGCCGCATCTCGATCATGGAGGACGGTATTCCGGCGGCCATGTCCCCGTACGGGAATACGTCGGCGTACTACTTCCCGACGATGGCCCGGATGTCGGGGATCGAGGTGTTGAAGGGTCCGGAGATCCTGCTCTACGGTCCGCAGACGACGTCCGGCGCGATCAACCTGCTGTCGACCCCGATTCCCGAGGTCGCGCGCGGCACGCTCAAGGCCGAGATCGGCCAGTACGGTACGCGGATGATCCACGCCAACTACGGCGCGACGATCGGCCAATGGGGCGTGCTCGCCGAGACGTTCCAGCGCACGACCAATGGTTTCCACCGGATCGATCGATCGACGAACACCGGCGGCACCGACGTCGAGGAATACCTGTTCAAGGCACGCTGGCGCAGCGCGCCGGACGCCGCGTTCCGGCAGCAGGTGGACTTCAAGCTGTTCAGCGGCCGCGAGAAGGCCGACGTCAGTTACCTCGGGCTGACCGATGCCGATTTCCGCGCCGACCCCAACCGCCGCTATGGGCTCAGCCAGTACGAGCGGATGGATCGCAGCCGCCAATCCGCCAGCCTGCGGCACCAGATCCGATGGAGCCACAACACGCTGCTCAGCACGACCGCTTACTGGGCCGACACGTCGCGTCATTATGACCGGCTCAATCAGATCAACGGCGTCGGTATCGGATCGGTGACCAGTGCGATCAACAGCGGCGCGGCCAATGGACCACTGTTGCAGCGGATCCTCGATGGCACGGCCAACACCACGCACGCGAACGGCGTGCGCTACGGCCACAACCACCAGGACTTCATCGCCAAGGGCGTGCAGATCGAGATGCTGAACACCTTCACGACCGGCGACGTGCGCCACGAGGTGACCAGCGGCCTGCGCTGGCACGACGACACCACGAAGAACGGTACCGGCGGACCGAACAACACGATCTACCAGCAGGTCAACGGCAGCCTCGTGTTCGACAGCCAGACCACGTCGCCCCGTACCGTCGGCGAGGCCCGCGCCGTGTCGTTCTGGATCGCCGATCGCATCACTTATGGCCGGCTGATGGTGATGCCGGTACTGCGGCACGAACGCATCCGCACCCATGCCGACGTCGACCAGCCCAGGACCGACCTGAACAGCAATGACCTGAACAAGACGACGGCGGGCCTCGGCGCCAACTATGCGTGGACGCCGAACTGGACGCTGCTCGGCGGCATCCATCGCGGCTTCGCGCCGCCGGGATCGGGCGTCGGCCAGGGCACGCGCGGCGAGGAGAGCACCAACTACGAAGCCGGTGTGCGCTATCGGCAGGGCGGTTTCGGGGTCGACGCGATCGGCTTCTACAGCGACTTCACCAATGCGATGCGCAACTGCCTGGTCGCCAACCCGTGTCCGAACGGCGCGATCGACGGTACGCAGCAGACCGGCTCGAAGAAGGTCTACGGCCTCGAACTCGGGTTGTTCGGCGACCTGTACCAGGCCGAAGGCCGCCGCGTGCCGGTGCGCCTCGTCTACACGTACACCGACGGCGAGTACACGCGCGACTCGGACGTGGCGACCGGCGTGCGCCGCGGCGACGTCCTCGAATACGCGCCCAAGCACATGGCGTCGGCGCAGGTCGGCTACGAGACCGCGGGAGGCTGGCGCAGCTACCTGGGGCTGAACTACGCGTCGACCTCGTGCTCGACGAACACATGCGGCCGCGACGGCGTCAATGCGGCATCGCTCCAGACCCAGGCCCTGTTCACGGTCGACCTGTCGACCGCTTACCGGATCAGCCGCGACGTCGAGATCTACGCGCGCGCCAGCAACCTGTTCGACCAGCAGAAGATCACCAGCCGCGGCCCCGATGGCGCCCGCGGCAACATGGGGCGCTATGTCGGCGCCGGCCTGCGCGTGACCTTCTGACCGCGGGTCCAAGCGCAAGCCCCGCTCGCGAGGTCGAGCGGGGCAAGCCTGCTCCGGCACCGAGGTGCCCGGCTCCGGGTCACGGCGTCTCCCGCTGATGAGCGTCTCCATCCTCGCGGCGAGGGTCGGGATGCGGTATTGGCATCGAGCCTTGTCGGTTGTCGGACAGGTCCGGCTGCGCGGCAGGCATGCCCGTGTCATCCTGTTTGCGCGATTCGCCGCAGCGCCGCCTCGTCGACGATGACGAAATGCGAATACGCGCTCCGGATCACGCCTTCATCCTCGAGTTGCCGAAGCTCCTTGCCGACGACCTGACGGGTCCGTCCCAACATGTCGGAGAACTCGTCGCGGGAGATCTTCAGAATGATCGCGATCCCGTTCTCACGTGCTCGGCCGTAGGGGCCGATCATGCCGACGAGCGCCCGCGCGCAACGCTGCCGGACCGGCAGCAGCGCGTCGCTGCCCAACTGTTCGAACGTCGCGCGTGTGCGCAGGCATAGCAGTTGGACGACCCCGCCCATCAGTGCGGCGTCGTGCGCGAGAAGATCCAGGAAGACGGTCCTGTTGACCTGGAGCACCAGGCAATCGGTGTGCGCGACGGCGTCGTGGATCGCGTGACGCTCGTCCAGGACCGGCACGAGGTTCATTACCTGTCCTGCCTCCAGATAGCGCAGCACGTGGCGCTTGCCCCGCGCACTGGTTCGGCTCACCTCGATACTACCGTCGACGAGGATCGTCAGCGTCCCGACCGGCTCGCCGCGGCGCGACAGGATTTCGCCCTTTCCGAAGTGGCGCAACTGTCCGTGCGTGAGGAAGGCTTCCCGCGTCGCGGGATGAAGCCCGCCGAGCACTTCCCGTTCGAGTACCGCCCTTGCCAGGGCGAACTCCGGGCTGGATTGAGATTTCGACAATTTCTTACCTGATTTCTCACGGTACCGATCGATACGCTACGGCCTCGGACATTTCACGGCAAACGCCCCCATGAATCAAGGTATCAAGGCATCCCGATACGTCGAGGCGCTGCGCGCCGTGCGGGTCGACCATTTCGTCACCGTGCCCGACTACGTACAACTCGCGCTGCACCAGCGCATCGAGAACGGCGAACCGGGAATCCGGCTCGTTCGCACCAGCAACGAGGATCAGGCAGTCTGCACCGCGGCCGGTCTCACGATCGCCGGTCGCCGGCCGATCGTCGTTGTACAGAACCAGGGTTTCTATGCGTGCATCAATTCGATCCGGGCGATCACGCTCGACGCGCGGATCCCGACGGTATTGCTGATCGGCCAGTTTGGTCGCGAGAACGCGAACCTGGGTCAGGAGACGCGTCGGTCTGCACGCAAGATGGTCAGCCTGCTCGAACCGATGCTCAACACGCTCGGTATCCCGTACTGGGGAGTCGAGGACGACGGCGACCTCGCGCACGTCCGGACAGCCTTCGACACCGCGGCTGGCAATCGCGGCGCGGTGGCGTTGATTGTCGGCAGACCCATCGCCTGGAACTGAGGACACCATGAAACTCATCGAAGCCTGCGCGGCGATTGCCGCGGCACGAACTGGTCGCGCGATCGTCGCGACCATGGGCGCCATGCGCGCCTTTGACCAACTGGAGTGCGGCGAGGCCCGCCTCAGTTCGGTTCCGCTGATGGGCGGGGCAGCGTCGCTTGGGCTCGGGCTCGCACTCGCGCGCCCGGACGTGGGCGTCATCGTCGTCGACGGCGACGCCAGCCTGCTGATGCAACTCGGTGGACTGGTCGGGGTGGCGGATGCCGCGCCGAAGAATTTTCTTCATTTCGTCGCGAACAATGGGTCGCAGTTCACCGGCGGTTACAACCTGGCGATCCCGGGGGCGGGCAGCGTCGACTTCCCTGGACTGGCCAGGGCGGCCGGCTACCGCTGCGTGTCGACGTTCGGTGACGAGGCCTCGCTGCGCGAGGCGCTGCCCGCGCTGCTCGCGGACGACGGCCCGAGTTTCGTCGAACTCATCGTCGAAGGCGAGCCGCCGCGCTTTGGGCCGGATGCGCCTCAGCCCGAAATGCCCGACCTGCAGTTCACTCGCATGGGTACCGAAGCCACCCGGCTTTCCAACTGGTACCAGAAACGCTGAGCCGCAAATGGGACCATTCGACTACATCATCGTCGGCGCCGGATCGGCAGGCGCCGCGCTGGCGGCCCGCCTCGTCGAAGGCAGCGACGCACGCGTGCTTTTGCTGGAGGCCGGCGAGGCCCGACACGAGGATTTCTGGGTGCGCGTGCCGATCGGTGTCGCCAAACTGCTGACCAATCCGCGCTATGTCTGGCAGTTCCAGACCGAAGCGCAGGCGACACTGGCCGGCCAGCAGATTTACTGGCCGCGCGGCCGGATGCCGGGCGGATCGAGTTCCGTCAACGGAATGATCTTTGTGCGCGGCGACCCGCGTGAGTTCGACTATTGGGCCGAACTCGGCAATCCCGGTTGGAGCCATGCCGATCTGCTGCCGTATTTCAGGCGCATGGAACACACGCGGCTCGGCAATGATGCGACGCGGGGGCGCTCGGGTCCGCTTTCGGTGACATCGCTGCGTGACGTCTTCGAGAACCCGCTGAGCCAAGCGTTCCTGCAGGCCTGTGTCCAAGCCGGCGTGCCCCAGGTCGACGATTACAACGGCGAGCGCTACGAGGGCGTCAGTTACCTGCAGTTGTCGACCGAGCGCGGCCAGCGCTGCAGCTCCGCAAAGGCCTATCTTTCCACCCCGCGTCCGAACCTGACGCTGGTGACCGGCGCGGTCGTGACCGGCATCCAATTGGAGGGCCGGCGTGCGGCCGGCGTCACCTACCGGGTCGACGGCACGACGCACCGTGCATTGGCGCGTTGCGAGGTGGCACTCGCGGCCGGGCCGATCAAATCGCCGCAGTTGCTCGAGCTCTCGGGCATCGGCGATGCGGGACGACTCCAGATGCTGGGCATCTCCGTGTGCCATCACCTTCCCGGCGTCGGCGAGAACTTGATCGACCACCTGCAGTCCCGGCTGGCTTTCGAGTGCACCGAGCCGATCACTCTGAACGACATCATGAGCAGCCCGCTGCGCCAGGCGTGGATGGGCATGCGCTACCTGATGAACCGGCGCGGCCCCATGGCCACGCCGTCGGCCAGCGTTCACGCGCTCGCGCGCACCCGCACCATCGAAGATCGGCCCGATGTGAAGATCCAATTGCATCACATCTCCGGCGCCGACCGTTATGCGAAGAAGGGCTACGGCCTGGATCCTTTCCCCGGTTTCAGCATCGGCTTCTTCCAACTGCGGCCGCGGTCGCGCGGCAGTGTCCACGCGACGAGTCCCGATCCGGACGACGCTCCCCGGATCGACCCCTGCTACCTCGGCCACGAGGAGGATGCGGCCACCATGCTTCGCGCACTGCGGCTTGCTCGCATGATCAGCCGGCAGGCGGCCTTCGGACGGTACCTGAAGCGCGAAACGCGTCCAGGCATCGAGATCGACGACGACGAAGCACTGCTCTCGTACATCAGGACATCGGGACAAACGTCCTGGCATCCGGTCGGCACTTGCAGGATGGGCATCGACGAGTTGGCTGTCCTCGACAGCGCGTTGCGGGTACGAGGCATCGACGGCCTGCGCGTGGTCGATTCGTCGGTGATGCCGACGATGTGCTCATCGAACACGAACGCGGCATCGATCATGATCGGAGAGAAGGGCGCGGACCTGATGCTCGAAGACCGGCGCGGGCGCAGTCCGATCGGCTGGGCGGACGCCTCGTCCATGCCGAAGTCGGTTGAGCCTTTGCGCTCGACCGGTCAGCCAGGGCGTACCGCCTGAGCGGGGATCGCACATTCTCGACCAACCCATACAGAGAGACGAAATGGTTCGAACCGAACAACCGCGGACAACCGCGGCCGACCCCGCCGTCGGGGTCGATCATTCGCGCAGGCGCGTCCTTGCCTCCGCGGTAGCGGGCATCGTGGCCGCTGGCGGGCTGCCGATGGCCTGGGCGCAATCCGACTGGCCGGACGGACGCCTCGTCCGTCTGGTGCTCCCGAGTGGCGCCGGAAGCGGAGCGGACATCTTCAGCCGCGCGATGGCCCAGTACTTCTCGTCCGAACTGGGCACGACGGTTCTGGTCGAGAACAAGCCGGGCGCCACCGGCATGGTCGCTGGGGAGACCGTCGCACGCGCCCCGGCCGATGGTCTGACGCTGCTCGTCTCGTTTTCTGCCGCGATCGTGGGTAACACGCTGTTGATGAAGCCCCGAAACTTCGAACCCTTGCTGGACCTGACCCCCATCGCGCGGATCGGAGTGACCGGCAACGTGTTGATGGTTCATCCCGATGTTCCGGCGAGGTCGGTCAAGGAACTCGTCGAATATGCTCGTACACGCAACGGCGAGCTCAATTATGCGTCTTGGGGCATCGGCTCCGGCGGCCACCTCGCGATGGAAACGGTCAAGCAGCAGACCCGCATGCGAGTCAACCATGTTCCCTATAAGTCCGTGGGGCAGATCGTGCCGGATCTGATCTCGGGCGTGGTGCCCTTGAGCTGGCTCGACGCTGCGAGCGGCCTGCCGCACATCCGCTCAGGCAAGATGCGCGCGATCGCCGTCACGAGCGTCCTGCGGATGCCGCAGCTCCCGGACGTTGCCACGCTGGCCGAGCAGGGACTCCAGTACGATGCCCATCCGGCCTATGGCCTGTTCGGCCCCAAGAACATGCCTGCCGCGGTGGTGCAGCAGATCAACGCGCTGTTGAACCAGTGGCTCGCGCGGCCGCAGACCATCGAGTTCTTCGCGCAACACCAGAACATGCCGCGCAGCGAGCCGATGAGTGCAGAGCAGTACGCAAGATCGCTGCAGGACGAGCTCCGGGCCTGGACCCGTTTGATCCGGGATGCGGGTCTGCAGCCTGTCTAGTGAGCCGTAACGTTCAATCGGGAAGCGATATCGTACCCACGGGGGGGCGATGAAGCTTTCCGAAACCGAGACGAGGGAACTGCAGCGGCAGGCCAACTCGCGGACCGAGCGAGCAGGGTCCGCGCGTCATGCTCGATTGATCTGTCCGGGATGCTGATATCGCATCATGCGCATGCAGCCCATGGTGACTGCGAACCGCAAATCGCAGCTCGCAAGGTCTGGCTACCTCCGGCCGTTGCAGGCGGACGACCTGGAACCAGGAGGGTAGGCGATGTGCACGGACTGGCCTGCTTGCTCGTTGTCCTGATCACGGCCGCGGGCACTGATGCTCAGGTTGACGTCAGTCAAAGGGCTGCGCACCGCTTAACGCTAGTCAGGCTAGTTAGGTGTCGCGCTAAGGGATGCGTCGAGTCTCGAGTGGTCGGCCGCGGCCCTAAGCTTCCCAGGTATCGTAGGCCGTGTCGCAGAGCGCTCGCGGCAGCGCCACACGAACCAGTTCGACCTTTGCGCCCGGCTCGGCAGCTTGCGTCGGCGGGCAGATCGTTCGCCCTCTTGGGCGCTGGACATCGAGCAGGGGCGCTCTCGCCGTCCTCTCGGAAGTGGACTTTGCTCGGCATGCCCATGGTAAAATTCCCAAGGTTGTTGCTGGAATCCCGCTCGGGCATACTCAAACAGGTTCTGGCATTGTGATTCAACACTTTGGTCTGTCCATGATCCGTACCGCTTCGACCAACATCGCTCTGTGGTGGCGCTTCCAATAGGAAGCGGCATGTCGTTGCGGTCTTGACCGCACCTTGCCGCCGTACCGGCAGGCAAGGTTTCAAGAAAGCTACCCCGGCACGGCGGCTCCAGGATTCGAGGAGGTTGCCCGATGCCCTTAGCACTTCAGCCCCATCGTCGAACTGATGCCACGCCCGCTGCGTCGCCGCGGAACATCAGTCTGCCCGTCTTGCCCCTGCGCTTGGCCAATCCAGGTGGGCACAGGCGCTTCCGCTGCACGCTGCGCTGGCACACTTCGCGGCTTCTCTCAAGACCCGTTGCTGCCCTGCACCAGCACTTGCCCGCGCTTCGTCCACCGCGAGCGACTGCCGTTGTGTGTAATGAAGTGCGTAGCAGGAGTCGTGTTTAATGAAAATAATTAACAAAATCAATGAGTTAAATTGATGAAACTCCTGATGATCGACAATTACGATTCGTTCACCTACAACCTCGTCCAGTATTTCGGCGAGCTGGGGGCGGACGTCCAGACGATCCGCAACGATGCGATCGACGTCGCGGGCATCGAGGCGCTCGTGCCCGATCGCATCTGCCTGTCCCCGGGCCCCTGCACACCGGATCTGGCAGGCGTCACGCTCGACGTGCTGCGCCATCTGGCCGGCCGCGTCCCGATCCTCGGCGTGTGCCTGGGTCACCAGGCGATCGGTCAGGCGTTCGGCGGCAAGGTCGTCCGCGCGCAGCGCGTGATGCACGGCAAGACCGATCGGGTCGAGCATACCGGCGTCGGCGTGTTCCGCGGTCTGCCGACGCATTTCGACGTCGCCCGCTACCATTCGCTCGCGGTCGAACGCGCGTCGCTGCCGCCGGATCTCGAAGTCACCGCCTGGACCGCCGACGGCGAGATCATGGGCCTGCGCCATCGCCGGCTGCCGGTCGAGGGCGTGCAGTTCCACCCCGAGTCGATCGCCAGCGAGCACGGCCACGCGCTGCTGAAGCAATTCCTCGACACCCCGGCCGGCTGATGCGCGACGGATTCGCGCTGCCCGCCCACCCGATCACGGAGAAAGACAGAATGCCGATCACCCCCCAGGAAGCGCTCACCCGCTGCATCGAGCACCGGGAGATCTTCCACGACGAAATGCTGCACCTGATGCGGCTGATCATGCGCGGGGAGATCTCGCCGGTGATGGCTGCGGCGGTGCTGACCGGCTTGCGGGTCAAGAAGGAAACGATCGGCGAGATCACCGCCGCCGCCCAGGTGATGCGCGAATTCGCGACGCACGTCGACGTCGACGGCGGCCCGCATTTCGTCGACGTGGTCGGCACCGGCGGCGACGGCTCGCACACGTTCAACATCTCCACCGCGTCGATCTTCGTCGTCGCAGCCGCCGGCGGCACCGTGGCCAAGCACGGCAACCGCAGCGTCTCGTCCAAGTCCGGCAGCGCCGACGTGCTCGAAGCGCTCGGCGCCAACATCAGCCTGCCGCCGCAGGCCGTCGCCGAGTCCATCCAGCGCACCGGCGTGGGGTTCATGTTCGCGCCCAATCATCATCCGGCGATGAAGAACATCGCCGCCGTGCGCAAGGAGCTGGGCGTGCGGACGATCTTCAACATCCTGGGGCCGCTGACCAATCCGGCGTCGGCGCCCAACATCCTGATGGGCGTTTTCCACCCGGACCTGGTCGGCATCCAGGTGCGCGTCATGCAGCGCCTCGGTGCGCGGCACGCGGTCGTCGTCTGGGGTAAGGACGGCATGGACGAGGTCTCGCTCGGCGCGGGCACGATGGTCGGCGAACTGCGCGATGGCGAAGTCCGCGAGTACGAGATCCATCCCGAGGATTTCGGCATGTCGATGGCCGGCAGCCGCGCGCTGCGCGTGGCCGACGTCGACGAATCGCGCAGCATGCTGCTCGGTGCGCTCGACAACCAGCCGGGCTCGGCGCGCGACATCGTCGTATTGAACGCCGGCACGGCGCTGTACGCGGCCGATGTCGTGCCGGACATCGAGGCGGGCATCGCCCGGGCCGCCGAGGCGCTGGCCTCGGGCGCCGCGCGCGCCAAGCTCGACGAATTCATCCGCGTCACGCGCCAGCTCGGAGGGTAATCACCGTGGCCGACATTCTCGACAAGATCCTGGCCGTCAAGCGCCGCGAGGTCGACGAGGCGCGCGCCGGTCTCGGTGAAGCCGAGCTGCGGCGCGCTGCCGAGGCCAGCGTCGCCGAACCCGCGCTGCGGCCGCGCGGGTTCGCGAACGCGATGCGCGACCGTATCGCCGCGGGGGGCGCCGCCGTCATCGCCGAGGTCAAGCGGGCCAGCCCCAGCAAGGGCCTGCTGCGCGACCCCTTCATGCCGGCCGAGATCGCCGCGAGCTACGAGCAGGGGGGCGCCAGTTGCCTGTCGGTGCTGACCGACATCGAGTTCTTCCAGGGCAGCCCCGACTACTTGCGCCAGGCGCGTGCCGCTTGCCGGCTGCCGGTGCTGCGCAAGGACTTCATCATCGATCCGTACCAGGTGCTGCAGGCCCGTGCCTGGGGCGCCGACTGCATCCTGCTGATCGTCGCCGCGCTCGACGATGCCCGCCTCGCCGATCTCGAAGCGCTGTCGCTGTCGCTGGGAATGGACGTCCTCGTCGAGGTGCACGATGCCGCCGAGCTCGATCGCGCGTTGCGGCTGCGCACGCCCTTGCTGGGCATCAACAACCGCAACCTGCGCACGTTCGACGTGTCGTTGTCGACGACGATCGGCCTGCTGCCGCGCATCCCCGGCGACCGGCTGGTCATCACCGAAAGCGGCATCCTCGGCCCGGCCGACGTCGCGACGATGCGAGGTGCCGGCGTCGATGCGTTCCTGGTCGGCGAAGCGTTCATGCGCGCGCCCGATCCGGGGCAGGCGCTGCGCGAGTTGTTCGGTACGCGCTAGTTGTGAAGGCCCAATAGGTTGTTGGTGTCCATTCGGACTGACGGCGCGTGCTTTCAGCGTCCCGCCAGCCACCCCCTGCGCAGCGCCTGCACGTCCTTCGACGCCCGTGCGGCCAGCGCCAGCTTGGCCTCGTTCGCGGGCGGCGCGGCCAGCTTCACCGTCGTCTCGATCAGTTCGTCCCGCCGGAATGCATGGATCTTGACCCGGCTGCCCGGCTTGCGGCGGGCCAGCAGTGCCTTCAGCGACGCCTCGGTCACCTTCAGTTCGTCGATCGCCACCAGCACGTCGCCGGCCGACAGTCCCGCCTGGTGGGCCGGGCCGTCGACGAACACCGTCGCCAGCGCCAGGTCCGCGCCGCGCGCCGTCGTGCGCACCCCAAGCCAGGGTGAGGGATCGGCGGCGTTCCAGTTCAGGTCGACGCCGATCGATGACAGCAGCGGCGCGAGCGGCAGTTCCTGCGTGCCGTGCGCCCACGTGCGGATCTCTTCAGCCAGGTCGATACCCGTGGTCTGCGTGATCAGCGGCGCCAGTTCCTGCTCGCCCAGTCCTTGCCCTGCGACGTCGAAGTCCCTGCCGAAACGGCGCCACAGCTCCCGCATCACATCGTCCAGCGACGACTTGCCGCCGCTTCGCGCCCGTAGGCTCAGGTCGATGCATAACGCGACCAGCGCGCCTTTCGTGTAGTAGCTGACGATGACGTTCGGCGAGTTCTCGTCCTGCCGGTAGTACTTCGACCACGCGTCGAAGCTTGACTCGGCGACGCTCTGGCGCTCCCGCCCCGGCGTTCGCTGCACGTTGGAGATCGTTCCCGACAGCAGTTGCAGGTATGCCGCATCGTCGACGACGCCCGCCCGGCGCAGCATCAGGTCATCGTAGTAGGACGTGAATCCCTCGAAGACCCACAGCAGGCGCGTGTAATTCTCCTGGTTCAGGTCATAAGGGGCGAACCGCGCCGGCTTGATCCGCTTGACGTGCCAGCTATGGAAGTACTCGTGGCTGCACAGGCCCAGGAAACCGCGATAGCCGTCGGTCATCGCAGGCACGCTGGCCGATGGCAGGTCGTTGCGCTGGCAGATCAGCGCCGTGCTCGACCGATGTTCGAGCCCGCCGTAGCCATCGCCGACCGCCGTCGCCATGAACAGGTAACGCTCGAAAGGCGCCTTGGCGCTGCGTGGCTCGAACAACCGGATCTGCGCCTCGCAGATCGGCTTCAGGTCGCGGCTGATCCGGTCCAGGTCGGCATCGTGCCGGCCCGTGATCACCATGTCGTGCATCACCCCGCAGGCCTCGAACGACACCTGCGAGAATGTCCCCATCTCCACTGGATGATCGATCAGCTCGTCGTAGTTGGCCGCGCGATAGCGGCCGAACTGCCAGGGGCGGGCACCCGCGCGCGGCAGCGTCGTCGCCACGCGCCAGCGGCTCAGGTGCTCGTCCGTCGGCGGCAGCAACTCGACCACGCATGGTGACGCCTCCTGGCCCAGCACGCGCAGGAACACGCTCGTCCCGTTGAAGAACGCGTGCTGCCGATCGAAGTGCGCGCCGCGGACCGACAGGTCCCAACCGTAGACGCGATAAGTGACGGTCAGCGGCCCCTTGCACGGCGCCACCTGCCATGTGTGCTTGTCGAGCTTGTCGACCTGCACCGTCCGCCCGCCAGCCTTCGCGTCCAGTTGGACGACGTGCCGCGCGAACTCGCGGATCAGGTAGCTGCCGGGGATCCATGCGGGCAGCGCCAGCCGCTGGCCCGCCGGGTCCGGGGTGCCGATGATCAACTGGATCTCGAACAGATGCGCGGCCGGGTCGGCCAGCGACAAGCGGTAGTGGACCGATGCGGCGTCGGCCGCCGAATCCTTCGCATCCTTCCCGCTTCTCGTGCCTCTCGCGTCCTTGATGTCCTTCGTGTCTTTCGTGTCTTTCGTGTCTTTCGTGTCTTTCGTGCGCCGCACGCGTGTCGTGCTGCCGTCGCTGCGCAGGGGGGCGGATGAGACGTGGCTCTCCGGCGGTCGTTGGATTGAAGAGGGAGAAACGGTCCTGGGCGGCGAGGAAGCGGGCACGGCGGATTCCGGGGTAAGGGAAGTGCCTGACAGCCTGCGCAATCGCGCGCCCGCGGTCAAGCCATCATGGCGCGATCATCGGGCGCGGAGCGGCGGGCGAGCCGATCCGTCGCGTCGATCCCACGGCTCGGGATAGCGGGCGCATCCGATCCTGGTAGCCGGCGCGCCGAGTCGGGCGAATGGACCCGCGTATTTTTCTTTGGCGATTCGCGGCTCGCTTGGCGAATCGCGGTTTGCGCGCCTGCCGATGCCGCGTACATGGATTGTCGTGGCGTACATGGATCGTCGTGCGTCAATGGCCGTCGAGATCCGCGGGCGTGTCGATGTCGGTCGACACGCCGGGGTCGTCCACGTCGAGCAGCGTTACCGGATGCTGCCGAAGCAGGCGGCCCGCACCCTGGTCGCCGGCCAGCGCCTGGAGCGCCGCGAAATGCGCGCGCCCGAACAGCACCGGATGGCCGCGCGCCGCGCCATGGCGTGGCGCGATGATCGATGTGTCGGACAGCCCGGCATCGAGCAGTCGCCGATAAGTGCCGGGCCGTATGGCCGGCATGTCGGCCAGTGCGACCAGGATGCCGTCCGGGTCGAAGTGCGCGATCGCCTGGCGGACGCCCCAGGCCAGGCTGTGACCCATTCCCGCATCGGCATCCGCGCAGGCCGTCGGCATCACTCCCGCCTGTTCGAACTGCAATGCCAGATCGCCGAGCGCGGCATCCCGCTGCCACTCGGGCCGGATGACGGCCAGCGCATGGGGAACGGCATCGCGCAATCGCCGGGCGGCTCGCAGTGCCACCGGCTCGCCGTCGAACCGTGCCAGCAGCTTCGCGCCGAGCCGCGCGGAATCGAATCGCGTGCCGCGTCCGGCGGCGAGCAGGATGCCCACGACATTCGGGCCGTGGGACGATGCGATGCGATTCTCCGACACGCCGCTAGCGGCGTTCGCGCTTTCGCTCGCGTATTCATTGCGCGCGCCGGATTGCCGTGCTTCGGCAGCTTCATCTCGCATTGCGTCAGCGTGTTCATCGCGGGCGGGCACGGAGGCGCCCGTGCGACACGCAGGTAAGGGTGCGGGCGGCGAGACGGATTCGGTCATGGCGTCGCGAGGAGCGAGGTGGCTTGGAGCGGCCGTTTCCCAGTCTCGATATGATGCGGGGATACGGGCGACGGCGTCGTGCCTGGCCCGCCGGACATCACGATAACAGGGAGCCATTGATGAGCAACGAAACCATCATCGTCGAAACTCACGGCCGTGTCGGCCTGATCCGCTTGAACCGGCCCAAGCAGCTCAACGCGCTGAATGACCAGCTGATGAACGAGCTCGGCACCGCGCTGCTGGCCTTCGATGCCGACGAGGGCATTGGCGCCATCGTGCTGACCGGCAGCGACAAGGCGTTCGCGGCGGGGGCCGACATCAGCGCGATGGCTAAGTGGTCGTACATGGACGTGTACAAGACCGAATACATCACCCGCAACTGGGAGACGATCCGCCGGATCCGCAAGCCGGTGATCGCCGCCGTCGGCGGATACGCGCTGGGCGGGGGTTGCGAGTTGGCGATGATGTGCGACATCGTGATCGCCGCTGATACCGCCAAATTCGGGCAACCCGAGATCAAGCTCGGGACGATCCCCGGGGCTGGTGGCACCCAGCGCCTGCCGCGGGCGGTCTCCAAGGCCAAGGCGATGGACATGTGCCTGACCGCCCGCATGATGGACGCGGCCGAAGCCGAGCGCGCCGGCCTGGTCTCGCGCATCGTCCCGGCCGACAAGGTCGTCGACGAAGCGATGTCCGCGGCCACGACGATCGCCGAGTTCTCGCTGCCGATCGTCATGATGGCCAAGGAGTCCGTGAACCGCGCCTATGAGACGACGCTCAGCGAAGGCGTGCTGTTCGAGCGCCGGGTATTCCACTCGACGTTCGGCACCGAAGACCAGAAAGAAGGGATGGCGGCGTTCGTCGAGAAGCGCAAGCCCGAGTTCAAGCATCGCTGAAAGACGGGGCCGGTTCATGACGGCCGGTTGACCCTGGGCTCAATCGCAAGCCTCGTTCCCGAGGGCGAGGGCGAGCGAGGCAAGTCTGTCCTGGCGGTCGACAGGAGACGGCTAGGTGGCCCCTCCATATCGTGACGAAAAAGCTCCGGCCTGAGGCGGGAGCGACTGAAGAAGCTAGCTGACGACGCCGGCGGAGGGCTCCGGCAGAGGAACTGGCAGAGGAACTGGCAGAGGAACTGGCAGAGGAACTGGCAGAGGAACTGGCAGAGGGGCGCGGACTCCGCCGGCTGGGCTGAACTGAGCTGGCCTGGCCTGGCAGGGAGGTGTGAGGCGAGGTGATTTTGGCTGGTTTGGTGGATCCGTTTGCGTTGTTGGAAAGTGGTGTGCTATAGTCTTTGGCTCTGCTCTTTAAAAACCTTGTTTCTCCTGCGTCACGAACGGCCCTAGCGGCGGTTCGACGGACTGCGGTCCGGCAGGCTCGCCCAGGCGAGCGGATGCGAAAG
>JAKPAM010000228.1 GCA_029779435.1 Pseudomonadota bacterium
GTCCGGGCAGGTCGATTACCTGGTGTTCGACTATCTGGCCGAGGTCACGATGTCGATCATGACCGGCCAGCGCGCCCGCGACCCGCAGGCCGGGTATGCGGTCGATTTCGTGCAGATCACGATGCGGCAGTTGCTGCCCGAGCTCAAGCGCCAGGGCGTCAAGGTCGTCGCCAATGCCGGCGGGGTCAATCCGTTGGCCTGCCGCGATGCGCTGCGCCGGGTGGCCGATGAATTGAACGTGCCGCTGAAGATCGGCGTCGTGCTCGGCGACGACCTGCTCGCGCAGTCCGACGCGCTGCGGGCGCAGGGCATCACCGAGATGTTCGATGGCAGCGCGTTTCCCGCCAAGCCGCTGAGCATCAACGCTTACCTTGGCGCCACGCCGATCGCCGAGGCGCTCGACGCCGGCTGCGACGTGGTCATTACCGGGCGATGCGTCGATTCGGCCGTCACGCTGGGGGTGCTGCTGCACGAGTTCCAATGGGCGTCCGATGATTGGGATCGGCTCGCGCAGGGCTCGCTGGCCGGCCACCTGATCGAGTGCGGCGCGCAGTGCACGGGCGGGTTGTTCACCGACTGGGACCGGGTACCCGATTGGGAGAACATCGGTTCACCGATCGTGGAGGCCAGCGCGGACGGCAGCTTCGTCGTTACCAAGCCGCCCGGCACCGGCGGGCTGGTCGAGCCGGCCAGCGTCGGCGAGCAACTGCTGTACGAGATCGGTGATCCGCGTGCGTACCTGATGCCGGACGTCAGCTGCGACTTCACGCAGGTGCGCTTCGAGACGGTGGGCGACCAGCGGGTGCGGGTCAGCGGCGCGCGCGGACGGCCGCCGACGCCGACCTACAAGGTCAGCACCACGTACATGGACGGCTACAAGAACACCGCGATCCTGGTCATCGGCGGCGAGCGGGCGGCGGCCAAGGCCAAGCGCACCGGCGAGGCGATCCTCGCCCGCACGGCCAAGATGCTCGCGCAGCAGGGGTTGCCCGGCTACACCGAGACGCGGATCGAGGTGGTCGGCGCCGAGGACATGTTCGGCGCGCACGCCAATCCGGTGTCGCGTGAAGTCGTGCTGAAAATGGCCGTCAAGAGCCGCTCCAAGGAAAGCCTGGCGCTGTTCGCGCGCGAATTCGTGGCCCCCGGCACGTCGATGGCGCCGGGCACGACCGGCTTGGTCGCCGGACGGCCGTCGCCGTCGCCGGTGATCCGTCTGTTCTCGTTCCTGCTCGACAAGGGCCAGGTGCCGGTGCGGATCGACGTCGACGGCGAATCGCGGGAAGTGGCGATCCTGCCCGGCGACGCCCGGGCGCCCGAGCTGCCGGCCGCGATCCAGTACGACGTCGCGCCGCTGGCCGCGATGGCGGCCGGGACGCGCACGGTGCCGCTGATCACGCTGGCGTACGGGCGATCGGGCGACAAGGGCGACAAGGCCAACATCGGCCTGATCGCGCGGCAGCCCGCTTATCTGCCGCTGATCCTGCGCTGGGTCACGGCCGAGCGGGTCGCTGCGTATTTCGCGCACTATGGTCCGAGCCGCGTCGAGCGCTTCGACCTGCCGGGCTTCGATGCCGTCAATTTCCTGCTCCATGACACGCTGGGCGGCGGCGGCGTCACGTCGCTGCGGACCGACAACCTCGCGAAGGCCTTCGCGCAGGTGCTGCTGACGATGCCGGTGCCCGTCCCGGAATCGTTCGCCTGAAGAACGCCTGCCCCAAACTGGTGCCGCGCCCGTGTGTCGTCGGGCGCGGCCCTGTCTCCCCGGCCCCCATCGGGTTCGTGCCGCGCAATCCTTGCCGGGGTCCGCGCCAGTGTTTGCACCAGCATTGCTCATTGCTGGAAATACGCGTGTAATCGATCGGTTCCGACCTCCTGTCCGGCTATCGCGGCGTCCGCATCGCACTGCCGGGTGACGGGTATCGGCGCGCCCATCTGGTGCAAATCGCCCGGATCCGCGCTGGCACGGGATGTGCAGTGAGGAGGAGCGATCCGTCGCGACGGTCGTATCCAAGGCAAGGGCAGGGGACCATGAGTAAAGATTTCTACGACGAGATGTACTCGGCGCCGGGCGTGCCGCGACCGCATTACGAAGCGTTCGCCCACTGGATGGATTCGACGCCGCCCGAGGTCATCGCGCGCAAGCGGGACGAGGCGGACGTCGCCTTCCACCGTGTCGGCATCACGTTCACCGTCTATGGCGAGGATGCCGGCAACGAACGGTTGATCCCGTTCGACCTGGTGCCGCGCATCATTCCGACCAACGAATGGGAGCGCATCTCGGCCGGCTTGCGCCAGCGGGTCAAGGCGCTCAATGCGTTCCTGCACGACGTCTATCACGACCAGGAGATCCTGCGGGCCGGCAAGATCCCGGCGGACAAGGTGCTGCAGAACGCGCAGTTCCGTCGCGAGATGATCGGCGTCGACGTGCCGGGCCGCATCTACGCGCACATCGCCGGCGTCGATCTGGTGCGCGCCGATGCGGGCGAGTACTACGTGCTCGAAGACAACCTGCGCACGCCGTCGGGCGTGTCGTACATGCTCGAAGACCGCAAGATGATGATGCGGCTCGTGCCCGAACTGTTCGAGCAGTTGCGTATCGCGCCGGTCGACCACTATCCGGACCTGCTGCTCGAGAACCTGCGCGCCGTCGCGCCCATCGCCGGCGGCGACACGAACGTCGTCGTGCTGACGCCCGGGCAGTACAACAGCGCTTATTTCGAGCATGCGTTCCTCGCGCAGCAGATGGGCGTGCAACTGGTCGAAGGCACCGACCTGTTCGTCCGGGACGACACCGTCTACATGCGCACGACGATGGGGCCGCGGCGCGTCGACGTCATCTATCGCCGGATCGACGACGACTTCATCGATCCGCTGGCGTTCCGCAAGGATTCGGTGCTGGGCGTGCCGGGGCTGATGAACGCTTATCGCGCCGGCCGCGTGACGCTGGCCAACGCGGTCGGCACCGGCGTGGCCGACGACAAGGCGATGTACGTGCACGTGCCCGACATGATCCGGTTCTATTTCGGCGAGGAACCGATCCTGTCGAACGTGCCGACCTGGGAGTTGAGCAAGCCCGCCGACCTGAAGGAGGTGCTCGCGCGCCTGCCCGAACTGGTCGTCAAGGAAGTCCATGGTTCGGGCGGCTACGGCATGCTGATCGGGCCGACCGCCACGAAAGAGGAGATCGCCTTGTTCAGGGAAAAGATCCTGGCGCGGCCGAGCAACTACATCGCGCAGACCACGCTGTCGCTGTCGACGTGCCCGACCCTCGTCGAGAACGGTGTCGCGCCGCGCCACGTCGACCTGCGTCCGTTCGTGCTGTCAGGCAAGGACATCAAGATGGTCCCCGGCGGCCTGACGCGCGTGGCGCTGCGCGAGGGGTCGCTGGTGGTCAACTCGTCGCAGGGCGGCGGGACCAAGGACACCTGGATCCTGGAGAATTGACATGATGCTCTCCAGTACCGCCGATCACCTGTTCTGGATGGCGCGCAGCATGGAGCGCGCCGAGAACGTCGCCCGGATGCTCGACGTCACTTATCGGATGTCGCTGCTCAAGCAATCGACCGCCCAGCCGTTCCAGGAGTGGGGCGCGATGCTGAGCATCAGCGGCATGTACACCGAGTTCCTGAACCGGCACGAGTTCGTCAACGCCGAGAACGTCATCCACTTCATGACGATCGACGAGAGCAATCCGTCCGGCATCGTCAACTGCCTGCGCACCGCCCGCGAGAATGCCCGGGCCGTGCGCGGCTCGATCAGCTCCGAGATGTGGGAAGCGCTGAACCACACCTGGCTCGAGATCCGCAACCACGCGGCGCGGGGCCTGACGGTCAGCACCGCGCAGGGGTTCTTCGAGTGGGTCAAGGAGCGCTCGAACCTGTCGCGCGGCATCACGCTGGGCACGATGCTGCAGGACGACGGTTTCCGCTTCATGCGGATGGGGACGTTCATCGAACGGGCCGACAACACCGCGCGGATTCTCGACGTCAAGTACCACGTGCTGCTGCCCAGCCTGGCCGACGTCGGCGGCGCGGCCGACTATTACCAGTGGGGCGCGCTGCTGCGCTCGGTCAGCGGCTTCGAGTCGTATCGCAAGGTCTATCGCGACGTGATCACGCCGCGACGCGTCGCCGAGATGCTGATCCTGTCCGATACGATGCCGCGCTCGTTGCGCCATTGCATCGGCGAGGTCAACCGGCTCGTGCATCTGCTCGATCCGGCGCCGACCTCGTTGCTGAAGCGGCATTGCGGGATGCTCGACGCGGAGCTGCGGTTCGGCACCATCGAGGACGTCTTCGCGCAAGGGCTGCACGAGTACCTGACCAGCGTGCTGACGCGGATCAACGAGGTCGGTGATGCGATCAACAGCCGATTCTTCTGGCCGACCGACGAGTAAGCCCCGCCCGTGCCGGGCATGCCGCGCCCGGCGCGAGCGGCTCCGCGCCCCGACGATTCTTTGAAACGATGGACTCATGACGTACTGTGTTGCGACGATGATCGAGGAAGGAATGGTGTTCGCGTCCGATTCGCGCACCAATGCTGGCGTCGACAACGTATCGACGTTCAAGAAGATGGCGATCTTCGAACAACCGGGTGATCGGGTGATCGTCATCGTCAATTCGGGTAATCTCGGCATCACGCAGGCCACGCTCAGCCACTTGAAGCAGGCGATCAAACGCGACGACGGCTCGCCGCACTTGATGAACGTGGCCTCGATGTACGACGCGGCCGAACTGGTCGGCCACGCGCTGCGCGACGTGGGCATCAGCGATGGGCCGCATCTGCTTCGGAGCAATATCGACTCCAGCGCCAATTTCATCATCGGCGGCCAGATCGGTCGCGAACGGATGCGGTTGTTCCTCGTCTATAGCGAAGGCAATTTCATCGAGGCGACCGAGGACACGCCGTACTTCCAGATCGGCGAGACCAAGTACGGCAAGCCGGTCATCGACCGCATCATGCAGTCGGGCGCATCGATGAGCGACGCGGTCAAGTGCGTGCTGGTCTCGTTCGATTCGACGATGCGCAGCAATCTGTCGGTGGGGCTGCCGATCGATCTGTGCGTGTACGAGCGCGACGCGCTGGCCGTCACCCGTGTGCGCCGTTTCGGCGTCAAGGACGAATACATGCGCGCGCTCAGCTACCAGTGGAGCGAAGGGCTTCGCCGAGCGTTCCAGAGCGTGCCAGACATCGAATGGAACTAATGCATGACAATCCGGGTCGCCCTGAATCACCAGACGCACTACCGCTTCGATCGCCACGTCAAGCTCTGGCCGCATGAGATCCGGCTGCGGCCGTGCGCGCACGCGCGCACGCCGGTCAGCGGCTATTCGCTGCGCATCGAGCCGGCCAACCACTTCATCAACTGGCAGCAGGACGCTTATGGCAACTGGCTGGCGCGCATCGTCTTTCCGGAGCGCAGCGACCATCTGAGCATCACGGTCGACCTGGTCGCCGACATGGCGGTGATCAACCCGTTCGATTTCTTCATCGAGGAATACGCCGAGACCTTCCCGTTCGCCTACCCGGACCTGTTGCGCGGCGAGTTGCAACCGTATCTGACACCGCAGCCGGCCGGACCGCGGGTCGCCGCGTTCCTCGACGGCACCCGCGCCGAGATGGCGCAGCGCGGATCGATGAACACCATCGATTTCCTCGTGTGGCTGAACCAGCGCGTGCAACGCCACGTCGACTACATCGTGCGGATGGAGCCCGGCGTGCAGACGCCGGACCAGACGCTGGAACTGGCGCTCGGCTCGTGCCGGGATTCGGGCTGGCTGTTGGTCGACCTGCTGCGCCACATGGGGCTGGCGGCGCGTTTCGCGTCGGGCTACCTGATCCAGTTGACGGCCGACGTCAAGTCGCTCGATGGTCCGTCCGGCACCGAAAAGGATTTCACCGACCTGCATGCGTGGGCCGAGGTCTACGTGCCCGGCGCCGGCTGGATCGGCCTGGATCCGACATCGGGGCTGCTGACCGGCGAAGGGCATATCCCGCTGTCGTGCACGGCCGTGCCGGCGTCGGCCGCGCCGGTGATCGGCGCGACCGAGCCGTGCGAGGCGCATTTCGACTTCTCGATGGCCGTCTCGCGGATCCACGAGGATCCGCGCGTCACCAAGCCGTATACCGACGCGCAGTGGCGCGGCATCCTCGCGCTCGGCGACCAGGTCGATGCCGACCTGCAGGCGGGCGACGTGCGCCTGACGATGGGCGGCGAGCCGACCTTCGTGTCGATCGACGACATGGAAGGCGCCGAGTGGAACACGACCGCGATGTCGCCGGCCAAGCGCAGGCTGGCCGGCGAGTTGCTCGGGCGGCTCCAGCGGCGCTTCGCATCCGGCGCGCTGCTGCACTACGGGCAGGGCAAGTGGTATCCGGGCGAGCCGCTGCCGCGCTGGTCGCTGGGCTGCTACTGGCGTGCCGACGGCCAGCCGCTGTGGCGCGACCCGAGCCGCTTCGTCGACGACGCGCCCGCGGAGCGCGCCGGCGAGGGCCTCGGATCGACGGGCATGGGCGATGGGATAAGCGAAAGCGGCGGCTCGAACGGAGGTGACGGCGGCGAAGACGCCGCGCGCCGCTTCATCGACGAATTGGCCAGCCAGCTCGGCTTGTCGACCGATTTCGTGATTCCCGCCTATGAAGACGTCATGCAGGCGATAGGACACGAGCAGTCGTGGCCGTTGAACTTCGACGTGCTGGCGCGGCGCCTGGACGAGGCGGACGAGCGGCGGCGGATCGCGCGGCTGATCGAGACCGGGCTCGGCGGCGTGGTCGGCTACGTGTTGCCGCTCAAGCCCGCGCACGCCGGTTGGCGGCCCGGCGGCGACCAGGCGATCGGCTGGCGTTCGTCGCCGTGGCCACTGCGGCGCGAGCATCTGTTCCTGATCGGCGGCGACTCGCCGATGGGACTGCGGTTGCCGCTGGCTTCGCTGCCGTGGGTCGCTCCCGAGGATCAGGAGCCGGCGTTCGCGCGCGATCCGTTCGAGGCCGGGGATGCGCTGCCGGATGCCGGCCGGCGCCGCCGCGCGCAGGCCGCGCGGCATCGCGAACAGCGCGACCATGATCCGAAGGAGATCATCCACACGGCGTTGTGCGTGCAGGTGCGCGACGGCGTGCTGCACGTGTTCATGCCGCCGATGACGCTGCTCGAGGAATACGTCGATCTGTTGTCGGCGATCGAGGATTCGGCGGCGGCGCTCGACATCCGTCTGCGCATCGAAGGCTATGGGCCGCCTTCCGACGAGCGCGTGCGCGAGCTGAAAGTGACGCCGGATCCGGGCGTCATCGAGGTCAATATCCAGCCGTCCGCGTCGTGGCGCGAACTGGTCGACAACACGACCGTGCTGTATGAAGAAGCGCGGCTGACCCGGTTGGGTACCGAGAAGTTCATGCTGGACGGCAAGCACGCCGGCACCGGGGGCGGCAACCACGTCGTGATCGGCGGACGCACGCCGGACGACAGCCCCTGCCTGCGCCGTCCCGACCTGTTGATGAGCCTGATCACGTACTGGCAGAACCATCCGGCGCTGTCGTACCTGTTCTCGGGCATGTTCATCGGGCCGACGAGTCAGGCGCCGCGCGTCGACGAGGCTCGGCACGAGAGCCTGTACGAGCTGGAGATCGCGTTCGAGCAGATGGCCGCGCGCCTGCGGCCGGGTGAGAGCAGCCTGCAGCCGTGGCTGATCGACCGGCTGCTGCGCAATCTGCTCGTCGACCTGTCGGGCAACACGCATCGCGCCGAGTTCTGCATCGACAAGCTGTATTCGCCCGATGGCCCGACCGGGCGGCTCGGGCTGCTCGAATTCCGCGGCTTCGAGATGCCGCCGCACGCGCAGATGAGCCTGGTGCAGACGCTGCTGCTGCGCGCGATGGTGGCCCGGTTCTGGCAGCAGCCCCATGCGCATCGGTTGATCCGCTGGGGCACCGGACTGCACGATCGCTTCCTGCTGCCGTACTACGTGGCCGAGGACATGCGCGACGTCGTCGACGATCTGCGACGCTGGGGTTATCCGTTCGATTTCGCATGGATCGCGCCGTTTCTCGAATTCCGCTTCCCCCGGCTCGGGTCCGTCGTCTACCAGGGCATCGAGATCGAGTTGCGGCAGGCGATCGAACCCTGGCACGTGCTGGGCGAGCAGGTCTCGCAGAGCGGCACGTCGCGCTACGTGGATTCGTCGGTCGAGCGCCTGCAGGTCCGCGTGCGCAACATGACCGATGGCCGCCACCAGGTCGTCTGCAACGGCCGTCCGCTGCCGTTGACCGCGACCGGCGTGCCGGGCGAGTTCGTCGCCGGGGTCCGCTATCGCGCATGGGCGCCGCCGTCGGCGCTGCATCCGACGATCGGCATTCACTCGCCGCTGGTGTTCGACGTCGTCGACGATTGGAGCGGCCGGTCGATCGGAGGCTGCACTTATCACGTGTCGCATCCGGGCGGACGCAACTTCGAGACGTTTCCGGTCAACGCGAACGAAGCCGAGGGCCGGCGCTTCGCGCGATTCTGGGACCATGGCCACACGCCTGGGCCGATGCAGGTGTTCGCCGAGGCGCGCAATCCCGACTATCCGCGCACGCTGGACCTGCGGCGCGCGCCGAGGAGGGCGATCTGAGGATCGGCCAGAGCGCAGGCCTCGCCTCGAAGGTGCGGTCGAGCGAGGCAGGCCTATTCCGGCACTGAGGGCGCTCCGGCGATAGTGGCGGGGGCGGCTCCCGCCTCCAGGCGGGAGTGACTCACGTGCCGGAGCTCAGTGCGAGTTCACGTGAATCATGTCGCGCACGCGCGGGTAGATCGACCCCGACCATTTACGGCCGCTGAACACGCCATAGTGGCCGACACCGGTCTGCACGTAGTGCGTGCGGCGATAAGGATGGATCCCCGTGCAAAGGTCCTGCGCGGCGACGGTCTGGCCGATCGAGCAGATGTCGTCGCGTTCGCCTTCGACTGTCATCAACGCGGTCCGCCGGATGGCCGGAGGGTGGATCGGGTTGCCGCGATAGTGGAGTCGGCCGAGCGGAAGTTCATAGGTCTGGAACACGCGTTCGACCGTTTCCAGGTAGAACTCGGCGGTCAGGTCGTTGACGGCGAAATACTCTTCGTAGAAGCGGGCGATCGTGTCCGCCTTGTCGTGTTCGCCGTCGATCCGATGACCGATCATCTCGCCGAACGTCCTGACGTGCCGCGGCAGGTTCATGTTCATGAACGCCGCCAGTTGGGTGACGCCCGGATAGACGCGTCGTGCGGCGCCCTTGTGCGGCAGCGGCACGCGGCTGATCAGGCTGCTCTCGAACCACTCGATCGGGCGCTCGGTCGCCAACCGGTTGACGGCGGTGGGGTTGACGCGGCAATCGATCGGGCCGGCCATCAACGTCATCGACGCCGGTTGCGCCGGATCGTTGTCCTGCGCCAGTATCGCCACGCTGGCCAGGGCCGCCACGCACGGCTGGCAGATCGCGATCACGTGCGCACCGGGGCCCAGCACGCGCAGGAACGCGATCATGTGGTCGATGTACTCATCGAGGCCGAAGCGTCCTTCCTCGAGCGGCACGTCGCGCGCGTTGTGCCAATCGGTGATCCAGACATCGTGATCGCCGAGCAGCGTGCGCGCCGTCTCGCGCAGCAGCGTCGAGAAGTGGCCCGACAGCGGCGCCACCAGCAGCACGCGCGGTTGCTCGGGGGCACCGTCCTTGCGAAAGTGCAATAGCGTGGCGAACGGCGTACGGTGCGTGACCTCCTCGACGATCGGGTACTCGCGGCCGTCCGATTCGACCGACGCGATGCCGAATGCCGGCCGATCATGCGTGATCCGCGTTCGAGCGAACGCCTCGCAGAGCGCGGTCCATCGGGCGAACCATGCGTGATCTTGCCAGGGGGGCGGTGTCACATCGAATGGCCAGCGATCGGTGTCGACCGCCGGCCAGCGATCGGCGTTCGCCGTCGCGGCCTTTGGAGCCGGTCGGCCATGGGCGCCGATCGCTCGCGCGAGCATGCGCCACGGAGCCAGCGCATAGGCCTGGGTTTGGTAGGCGTGATAGAGCATGCCAGACGCTTAGCAAGGAGCGAGCCAGCGCGCGCCGCCCATGGCACACCCATTGCTTGTGCAGGGGGGACAGGAGGCGTACGGCATGGCGAACGCGACATTGACGATCAGCAGCAGGAACTACGGGGCCTGGGCGCTGCGCGGGTGGCTGATGGCCCGGCTGGCAGGCCTGGATTTCGACGAAAAGATCATCCCGCCCGACGACCCGGCGATGCGTGCCGAGATGCTGCTGCTGTCGTCGTCGATCCGTGTGCCGTCACTGCAGCACGGCGGGCTCGTCGTCTGGGACACGCTGGCGATCGGCGAGTACCTGAACGAACTGAAGCCCGAGGCCGGTCTGCTGCCGGCCGATCGCGCGCAGCGTGCGCACTGCCGATCGATCTGCGGCGAGATGCATTCGGGTTTCGCGACGCTGCGTTCGTCGCTACCGATGAACATCAAGGCGCGCTTTCCGGCGTTCAAGGTCTGGTCGCGCGCGTATGCCGATATCGAGCGCATCGCCGAGATCTGGCGCGAATGCCTGGACCGCTACGGCGGCCCGTTCCTGTTCGGCGAAATGCCGACGATCGCCGACGCGATGTACGCACCGGTCGTCACGCGATTCCTGACCTACGACGTCGAGATCGACGAGGTCTGCCGGCGGTATTGCCAGACGATCATGGCGATGCCGGCGATGATCGAATGGGTCGAGGCGGCTCGGCTGGAGCCCGAAGACATCGACGAACTCGAAGCGGAGTTCTGACCGACGGCGCGACGCGACGGCGGCGGGCATTCCAGACTGGTGCGAGGATTCGATCGCTTGCGTGCGATCGTGGGGCAGGGACGCACCGTTGGTGCGTACCGGACACGCGGCGTGTCGGACCTGCGACGCTCGCGGTGCCTCGGCGGTGATCCGCGTAGCAGGGTACGCTAAGCGTTCCCGCCGAGTTCGCCGCCATCGTCGTCGCTGCCCCCGTGCGCGGCGAGCGTTGCCAGTCCGTGGTCCAGCAACGCGTGCAGCGCGGTGACCTGCTCGGCGCCGAGCAGCGCGTTCAGGCCCTGCTGCGCGCGCTTCCAGCAGACGCGCGCCTCGGTCAGTTTGTGCCGGCCCGCCTCGGTCAGCGAGATCATGCGGCTGCGCGCATCGGGGCCGGGGCCCAGCTCGACCCAGCCATGGTCGATCAGCACGCGCAGATTGCGCGTCAGTGTCGAGGCGTCCATCCCCATCATGCGGGACAGATCGCCGGGCCGCACCGGCTCGGCCTGGTCGATGCATGCCAGCGCGGAGAACTGCGTGCCCTTCAGTTCGACACGCGCGAACTCGCTGTCGTAGAAGCGCGTCACCAGACGCGACAACTGTCGCAGTCGGAAGTTCGTGCAGCCGCGAGGTTGGACAACGGGGAGTTTCATCGTTTATATTGTAGCTGCAATAGTTGTAGATGCAAATATAGATATAAACCCGATGTACCTTTCGACGCGCTCGGCGCGTCCCGAGGTCGAAGCGAGATCCCGAATGAATGCTCCCGATTCCCTGTCGCCCGCATTACCCATGGGGGGAGGGTCCTCTGGTGTACCGGGCCCGGCATCGCTGTCCGATGCGGGCGGCGGTGGGTCTGCCCAAGGCGGACCTGCACGAAGCGGTTCCGCGCAAGCCTGAGGTGCCGCCGCCAAGTCCGCTTCGGCGGATGGTGCGCATCCGCTGTTGCGGGGGCCGGTATTGTCGACGCTGTTGCGGCTGGCCGTGCCCAACGTCCTGGCGATGACGATGGCGGTCGTCGTCGGCGTCGCCGAGACTTATTACGTCGGGCGGCTGGGCGTCTCGCCGCTGGCGGCGATGGCGCTCGTGTTCCCGTTCAACATGCTGACGTCGATGATGTCCGGCGGCGCGATGGGCGGCGGTGTGTCGTCGTCGGTCAGCCGCGCGCTCGGCAGCGGCGACATCGATCGCGCCAACGCCGCCGCGGTCCACGCGGTGATCATCGGCGCGCTGGCCGGCGTCGTCTACACGGCGATCTTCCTGCTGGCCGGGCCGGCGCTCTACCACCTGCTGGGCGGGCGAGGCGCCGTGCTCGAACTGGCGGTCGGCTACGCGGCCGTGCTGTTCTCGGGGGCGACGCTGGTGTGGCTGAGCAATACGCTGGCGTCGGTGTTGCGCGGCACCGGCAACATGAAGGTGCCGTCGGCCACGATCCTGCTGATGTCCGCGATGCAGGTCGTCGTCGGCGGCGTGCTCGGCCTGGGCATCGGCGATTTCGCCGGCTTCGGCATGGCGGGGATCGCCGCCGGCCAGATCCTGTCGATGGGCGTAGGGGTCGCGTTCTTCTTCTGGTACCTGGTCAGCGGCCAGGGGCGCTTGAAGCTGAACCTGCGGGGCACGCCGCTGAGCAAGGCGCTGTTCGGCGACATCCTGAAGGTGGGTGCGGTCGCGTGCCTGTCGCCGCTGCAATCGGTGATGACCGTACTGATCCTGACCGGCCTGGTCGCCCAGCTCGGCGTCCAGCAACTGGCCGGCTATGGCATCGGCCAGCGGCTCGAGTTCATGTTGATACCGTTCGCGTTCGGCATCGGCGTCGCGTCGGTTCCGATGGTCGGCATGGCGATCGGTGCCGGCGACGTCGCCCGGGCGCGCAAGGTCGCGTGGACGGCCGGGGTCGTCTCGGCGATCAACCTCGGGGTGATCGGCCTCGTGGTCTCGCTGCTGCCCGACATCTGGTCCGGCCTGTTCACCAGCGATCCGATCGTGCTCGACTATGCCAGTCAGTATCTGCGTTGGGCGGGGCCGGGTTTCGCGTTCTTCGGGATGGGCCTGACGCTGTACTTCGCCGCGCAGGGGGCGGGACGGATCGGTGGGCCGGTGCTCGCGTCGACGGCGCGTCTCGTGCTGGTGGCGGCCGTCGGATTCTGGCTCGCGTCACGGCAGGCGCCGGCGTGGCAGTTCTTCGCGCTGGTCGGGGCGGCGATGGTCGTCTATGGACTGAGTACCGTGCTGGCGATTCGCAGCACGCCGTGGGGGAAGCGCGGGTAGGGGTGATGGCTGCCAGGCGGTAAAGCCAGGGGCGGCGGGAGAACAGCGCTTTCGGGCATCGCCCGTCGGCGAGTGCAAGGCTGGGCGACGGGGGTATGACAGTTTCTATGCCAGTTTGCTGCTCGAAAGGCGTTGAAAGCCTCTCAAAATCGCGGGTCGGGGAAAAATCGACTGCGCTAAGTCATTGATTTTTGGCGCCCCCGGCACGAATCGAACGTGCGACCCTCCCCTTAGGAGGGGGATGCTCTATCCACTGAGCTACGGAGGCGGGCGCTGAGGTTTCAGCCCGCGATGGTACCCACTGACGGGGCGTAATTCAATCGCGAGTGCGTCACGCATTCTATCCCAGGGGCCGAACCTCCATCAGCTGCCTCAGCCGGGAACTCGGGCAAGCGCGGCTGTCAGCGCGGCAGGTAAGGCGCTACGTTGCTGATGGCACGCGACACGTAGTCGTCCTTCTCCCCGACCGGCGCCACATAGTGCATCGCCGCCTTCGCGCTTTCGATGCCTTCGGCGCGAGCGATGAGCCACGTGGCGAGGTACTGGGACGCCAGACATCCTCCGGCAGTGGCGATGTTGCCGCGCGCGAAGAACGGTTGATCCAGTACGTTCACCCCCGACTCCTGCACCCATGGCTTCGTGGTCAGATCCGTGCAGGCGGGCACGCCGTCGAGCACACCGAGCTTGGTCAGCAACAGGGTTCCCGAGCACTGCGCACCGATCAGTTGTCGCGCCGGATCGAGCCGCAGTTGGGACATGAGCGTTGCATCAGCCACGACTTCGCGCGTCTGCATGCCGCTGCCCACGATGACGGCGTCGGCCGCGCTGGCCTGATCCAGCGTCGCTTGCCGTTCGAGAACGACGCCGTTCATCGACCGGACGCTGGCGGTCGGCGAGGCGATCGACACTCGCCAATCCGATCGCTTGATGCGGTTCAGGATGCCCAAAGCGATAAGGGAGTCGAGCTCGTTGAAGCCTTCGAAGGTGACGATGGCGATGTTCATGGCAGACGGGCAGAGTCGTTGAACCGGTGATCGACGGTGATGACGTGCGTGCAGACCGGGTCGCGATGGCGCTCCTGAACGCACGCATCGCCGTGTCGACGGCCGAGCCTTTTGCGACCGATGATCACGTGCCGCATGCGTTGCGCCTCGCTCTCGGCTCGGTGCCGCAGGATCAACTGAAGGTCGCGCTGGAGCGGGTCCGGCAGGAGATCGAAGTGTTCGCGCTCTGATCGGCGCGATCCGGGCCTCACCGATCGCTTTCTTCCCGGGAGCCGCGGCGTTCCGTGCCTGCCTTGCCGCTGCGCCAGCCTCCTCAGGCTTGAGGATGCCGACGGATGATACGACCGGTAGATTCGAGATTCATCGACACGCGGGGAGGGGTGGCATGGACATGCTCGTTGCGCTGGACATCGCGCTCGGATTGATCATCGTCTACCTGACCTTCGCGCTCGCGGTCACCGCATTCAACGAGGGAATCGCCGCCGCCCTCAGCAGCCGGGCGAGGTGGTTGCGCAAAGGCATCGAGAAATTGCTGACCTCGTCGGATGCGGCCGGCTCGAATGCCGCGACGGCGGTCGATGCATTCTACAAAAGCCCGTTCATCGCTTATCTCGGACAAGGAGGGCTGTGGCAGGGCAACAAGCCCAGCTATCTCCCCGCCTGGACGATCGTGCAAGGGATGCTCGGATCGGTCAGCAGCGTCAAGGTCCGGACCTTCGAGGATGTCGACGCGATCAAGAAAGCCATCGATGGACTGCCGCCGACATCGCCGATCAGGATCGCATTGAACGATCTGATCACGCAGGCCGGTACGGACGCCGCCAAGTTTCGCTCGCTGGTCGAGGAATGGTTCAAGACCTTCGACGCTCAAGTGATGGCGTGGTACCGGCAGAAGACGCAGTACGTGGTACTGGGTCTGTCGTTGTTCGTCGTTGGCGCGATGAACGTCGACACCGTCGCGATCATGCGTCAACTGTCGAGCGACCAACACACACGGGAAGCGATGGCCAAGGAAGCCCTCGAGATCGCCAGGAAAGACGGCCCGGAAAAGCTCCTCGACACCACCGCGCGCGATAGAGCGAAGAACGCGTTCGATCAAGCGAAAGAGAAGGTCGAGAGCGATCGGAAGCAACTGATCGCGGCACAGAACGAGCCGGATGCAACCAAGCGGAGCGATGCGAAGGCCAAGGCGGCATCCGCGCTCGCTGAAGCCGAGCCGGCAGCCGAGAAGGCGCAAGCTGCCTGGCAAGACGAGCAGCGCAAGCTCGAAGAGGCCGTCGTCGATCGCATAAAGGGGCTGAACGCGACCGGGCTGAAGCTCGGCTGGACCCAGGATCCTCGGTCGATGGACTTGTATGCCTGGATAGTCAAGCTTGTCGGTCTGTTCATGTCTGCGCTTGCCGTTTCGCTGGGCGCGCCCTTCTGGTTCGATACGCTGAAAAAGGTCGCTGCGATCCGCTCGGTCGGGCTGAACTTCTCGGAGCGCGAAGCGAAGGCGGAGCGCGACGCCAAGGACTCGAAAAAGTAGTCTCGCAGTGATACAGGCCAGCCATCGTTCTTCGCCTTCGCGATGTCGGCTATCCTGTGCCGATGCGCCAAATTCCTCCCGTCGTCGCTCGGCCCGCCGCGCAGCGCTGCCTGTTGATCGTCTGGTTCTCGCGCACCGGCGCGTGCGAGCAACTGGCCCGCGCTGCCGAGCAGGCTGCTCGCGAAGCTGCGCGCGGTGATGATGAGGATGAAGCCGCTACCGAGGCATCGGACATCGTCGAGGTACGACGTCTGCATTGCGAAGCAGCCGGACCTGATGATCTATTGCAAGCCGATGCGTATCTGTTCGTCGCCCCCGAGAATCTCGCGACGCTGGCCGGCGCGATGAAGGAGTTCTTCGACCGTTGCTATTACCCGGTGCTCGGGCGGATCGAAGGGCGCCCTTATGCCCAGGTCATCGGCGCGGGATCGGACGGGCAGGGAGCGGCCCGCCAGTTGGCGCGTATCGCGACCGGCTGGCGGCTGCGCGAGGTGGCCGAGCCGACGATCGTTCTCGTGCATGCGCAAACACCCGAGCGGATCCTGGCGCCCAAGCACCTGGATGCCAGCCAGTTGGCGGCGGCAGCGGACGTCGGTGCCGCGCTGGCCAGCGGATTGGCGCTCGGGATCTTCTGAAGCGATTCAGCGCCGGTCGTCGTTGGTTGCATCGCGCACCGGCGCACGTACCATCGCGCGCCCGAGGTCCGACTCCTGCATGGCCTGCCGTGCAACGGCCGCCGTCGAACCCTATTATTCCTGGATCGTTCACCACTCAGCGACCCGGTCCGATGAGCCCTCCGACATCCGCCCCACCTGCCTGGCAGCAGACGATCTTCAAGGTGCTGAAGGAAGGCGGCGTCAAGCAGATCGCTTATGTCCCCGATGCCGGCCATGCGCATGCGATCCGTAGCGCGATCGATGATCCTGATATCGAGGACGTCGTACTGACCACCGAGGAAGAGGGCGTTGCCTTGTGCTGCGGCGCCTGGCTGGGCGGCCAGCGCGCCGTGCTGCTGATGCAAAGCAGCGGCGTCGGCAACTGCGTGAACATGCTGTCGTTGCTGCGGGCCGCCGATTTCCCGTTCTTCACGCTGGTGACGATGCGCGGCGAGTACGCCGAGTTCAACCCCTGGCAGGGGCCGATGGGCAAGGCGACGCAGGGAGTGCTCGAACTGATGGGCCTCCATGTGCTGCGCGCTTCGAAGCCCGAGGAGGTCGAAGCGGTCGTGCGCGCGGGCTTCGATGCCGCGTTCCTGGCCGGCGAGAAGGTCGCGGTGCTGCTGTCGCAGGAATTGATCGGTCGCAAGCAATGGGAGGGCAAATGACGGGCGACGCCATCATCGACAAGCGCGCGGATCGCCGGGCGTTCGTTTCTGCATTGTTGGCCGGAACGCCGGACGCGTTGGTCGTTTCGGGCCTGGGGTCGGCGTCCTATGACGTGTTCGCCGCCGGCGACCGCGACAGCAACTACTACCTGTGGGGCGCGATGG
Source organism: Pseudomonadota bacterium (assembly GCA_029779435.1). Classification (GTDB taxonomy): domain Bacteria; phylum Pseudomonadota; class Gammaproteobacteria; order Burkholderiales; family Burkholderiaceae_E; genus JAKPAM01. Next base: position 17,060 of record JAKPAM010000228.1, read on the forward strand.
GCGGGGCCGCCGCGATCGGGCTCGGCCTGGCGCTGGCACAGCCGGACAAGCCGGTCGTCGTGATCACCGGCGACGGCGAACAGCTGATGGGCATCGGCACGCTGGGCACGATCGCGGTCAAGCAGCCGAAGAACCTCACGATCGTCGTGCTGGACAACGGGCACTTCGGCGAGACGGGCATGCAGCGCAGCCATTCGGGCCTGGGCGCCGATCTGGTGGTCATCGCCAAGGGCTTCGGCATCGCCGAGGCCTGGTCGGTCGACCGCGTCGATCAGGCCCCGGACGTCGCGCGACGCATCAACGCGCGCGAAGGCGCGGCTTTCGTGCAGGTGCTGATCGAAGCCGGCGAAACGCCGCGCGTGCTGCCGCCGCGCGACGGTCCGTTCATCAAGAACCGTTTCCGCTCCGCGCTCGGGCTCGCGCCGTTCTGAACGCGCGATGCGGCGGACGATCCGCGACGGCGTTCAGGCAGCAACCGGCGTGGCCCGCGCCACGATACCCGCGCAGTCCACACCGCGCGGCAGCGTGCCGAACTGGCGGTCGCCCGCTCCGCCGAGACGCGATGCGCAGAACGCATCGGCGACCATCGGCGGCGCATGCTGCACCAGCAACGCGGCCTGGATCGTCCGTGCCATCTGGTCGACGACGTGGCGGGCGCGGTACTCCAGGTCCGACAGATCGGCGAACTCGTTCTTCAGCGCCGCGATGGCGTCGTCGAGCCGCTTGTCGCCGCCGCGCGCCTTGGCCAGTTCATCGAAGAACACGCCGACCACGGCCGGCGATTTCTGCATCGCGCGCAGCACGTCCAGGCATTGCACGTTGCCGCTGCCTTCCCAGATCGCGTTGACGGGCGCCTCGCGGTACAGGCGCGGAAACGGGCTGTCCTCCATCACGCCGCTGCCGCCGATGCATTCCATCGCCTCGTAGGCGTGCTGTGGCGTGCGCTTGCAGATCCAGTATTTGCCCACGGCGGTGACCAACCGCACCAACGCATCCTCGTGCGGATCGCTGCGGTGATCCATCGCCCGTGCGATCCGCATCGTCAGCGCCAGCGAACCTTCATGTTCGAGCGCGAGGTCGGCCAGCACGTTCTGCATCAGCGGCTGCTCGTTGAGCACGCGGCCGAACACCGAGCGGCGCGTGCAGTGATGCAGCGCGAGCGAGGCCGCCATCCGCTGGCCTGCCGTGGAACCGATCATGCAGTCGAAGCGCGTCATCGCCACCATCTCGATGATCGTGCGCACGCCACGGCCTTCTTCACCGACCATCCATGCCAGCGCGCCGCGCAGCTCGGTCTCGCTGCTGGCGTTGGACGCGTTGCCCATCTTGCGTTTGAGGCGCAGCACCTGCAGCGGGTTCTTGGTGCCGTCCGGGCGCCAGCGCGGCAGCAGGAAGCACGACAGGCCACTCGGCGTTTGCGCCAGCACCAGAAAGGCGTCGCACATCGGGGCCGAGACGAAGTACTTGTGGCCCACCAGTTCATAAGCGGCGCCCGGGCCGGTCGCCGCGCCCACCGGCCAGGCGCGCGTCGTGTTCGCGCGCACGTCCGAGCCCCCCTGTTTCTCGGTCATCGCCATGCCGATGGTCAGGCCCTGCTTTTGCGCGTCGGGAACGTTGCGCGGATCGTAGTGACGGGCGGTGATCTTGGGGATCCACGCGTCGGCCAGGGACGGCGTGGTTTGCAGCGCCGGCACTGACGCGAAGGTCATCGTTACCGGGCAGCCGTGCCCTGCCTCGGCCTGGGTCTGCAGGTAGAAGTGCGCGGCGCGGGCCACGTGCGCGCCGGGCTTGGGATCGGTCCACGGCGACGAATGCAGTCCGTGTTCGATCGCGGAGCGCATCAGTTGATGGTAGGACGGGTGGAACTTGACCAGATCGATGCGGTTGCCGAAACGGTCGTGCGTGTCCAGCTCGGGCTGGTGCTTGTTGGCCAGCGTTCCCAGTTCCAGGTAGCCGGCCGAGCCGGTCAGGCGGCCGAACTCGCCGAGCGTGGCGTCGGCCCAGGCCGCGCCTTCGCGATGCACCGCCTCGACGAGCGCGGCGTCCTGCCGGTACATGTCGTAGTCGACCAGCTCGCTGCCGAGGTTGGTCGGCTGGTGCGTGTCAGCCAGGTAAGTGTCGTGCGGCTGAATCTTGTCGGGGGCGTTCATGGCGGGGTCTCCTGTGTGAGGGGGCTGCGGCTGGCAGTGCCGTGTCGACGGGGCCTGGCGAACGGGCCGTCGACAGAAAGCGTTGCCAGATGGCCTGGCCGGCAGCGTCGTAGCGCGTGACGGCATCGATGAACCGCGTCCGTGCCTGCGCATCGATCAGTGGCGCCGGCAGCAGCGGGTCGAACATCAATTGGCGGATCGCGTCGTGCCCGATCGCGAACGACTCGCGTGCGGCGCGGTCCAGAGGTAGGGCGTCGGCGCTGTCCAGCCAGGCTTCCAGGCGCGCCGTGGTGTCGAGGTACGTGGCGTCCAGCGTCGCGGTGTCCCATAAGCGGCGGGCACGCTGTTCGTCGTCATCGGACAGATCGCGCAGTGCGAACAGTGTGCCGGGCTCGGTACCGGGGGGCAGCAAGGCGAGCAGGCGCGTGCGTAGGGCCTGGGTACCGCCCACCAGATTGTCGGGTCGCAGATGCAGGCCGCGCTCGAACTCGGCGAAACCCAGCAGGCCGAACGCGCGTTCGCGGGCGTTCAGCGCAGGGCGGTCGCTGCGGCCGGTCGCGCCTACGTGGATGGCGATCCAATCGCCGGTCCAGTCGGTCATCAGCGCCTGGGTGTGCCGCCAGCGGCTGATTTCGTGGGCCAGCGGTTGGGCTTCGGGGCCGAGGGTGTAGCAGCCTCGGCGGGGTGTCGCCAGCAGGCCGGCGGTGACCGCGCGCGCCAGCGCGACGCGTACGGCGTTGGCGGGCAGGTCGAACAGCGCGCAGGCGGCCAGCAGTTCGCGCACGCTCAGCACCGGGTCGCCGCGCGACTGCGCGCCGAGCAGCAGGCTCAAGATCAATGAGCGTGGGGTGGGGGTCATGGGAGAAAGATTACGATCTATCGAGAGAAATGTCGATAGATGTAATATTCATCGAGCCTGCGGCCGGAGATCCAGCTCGACGAACGCGTCGTGAAGGTCAAGCACGACGGTCAGGTACAGCCAGTCTTGGCCTCGGTTCACGTCGCCGCAACGGCTATTCGGACCTTCCTCAAGCTGAAGGGGGCGCTAACAGGGGAGTGCGGGCATAAACTCAAGTTCGTCAACGAACGCTTCCGAGAAGAAACGTCATGAGTTTTCTGAACGTGCAGCCCACCGTCAGCGCCCAGACACTGCGCGCGCTGGCGCGGTATCCAGACCGTACTGCTTTCGTTACCGACGCTGGTGCCATCTCTTACGCCCATGTCACCGGCATGTTGGGTCGGATACAGGCAGTGCTGGCCGAGCTGGGGCTGCCGCGCGGCGCCGGCGTCGCTACCTTGAGCGCCAACCGCTGGGAAACCTGGTGCTTTGCCGAGGCGGCGCAGGCCTCGGCCCTGCGCACCACGCCGCTGCATCCGCTCGGTTCGCTGGAAGATCATCTGGATCAGCTCGCCGACGCCGACATCCAAGTCCTGGTGGTGGACGCGGAGACCTACGCGGCGCGCGGCGCTGATCTGGCGCAGAAGGCCAACAGCGTGCGCCACGTGCTGACCCTTGGCAAGGCGGACTATGGCGTTGACCTGATGGCCGCCGCGGCGGCCATCGGCTCGGTCACGCCCCGAAATCTGGCGCGGCCGGACGATGCCTGCGTCCTTGCCTACACCGGCGGCACCACCGGCAAGTCGAAGGGCGTCTGGCGCGACCATCGCAGCGTTTCGACCATCAGCCCGGCGATCCTCGCCGATTTCGAACTGCCGAGCACTCCCCACTATCTGGCGGTCGCCCCCATCAGCCATGTGGCCGGCACCAAGGTCTTGCCGACGCTGATGCGCGGCGGTTCGATCACGCTGATGAAGAGCTTCGATCCGGAGCGGGTGTTGCAGACCATCGAACGCCAGCGCATCAACTTCACCCTGCTGGTCCCGACGATGATCTACGTGCTGCTGGACCATCCGGCGCTGGGCAAGACCGATCTATCGTCGCTGGAACTGCTGCTCTACGGCGCCTCGCCGATGTCGCCGACGCGGTTGGTGGAGGGGTTGGAGCGTATCGGTCCGGTGTTCTCGCAGCTCTACGGCCAGTCCGAATGCTATCCGGTGTCGCTGCTGCGCAAGGCCGATCACGATGCAGCGCGGCCGGAGCTGTTCGCCTCTTGCGGCTTTCCGCTGTCCAATTGCGACGTGGCGCTGCTCGATGAGGACGGCGAGCCTGTTGCCCCAGGCGAAGCGGGCGAGATCTGCGTGCGCGCCCCGCAATTGATGGGTTGCTACTGGAATCGTCCCGAGCAGACGGAAGAGGCGTTCCGCCACGGCTGGCTGCATACGGGAGACGTCGCCCGAGCCGACGAGCGCGGCTATCTGTACATCGTCGACCGAATGAAGGACATGATCGTCACCGGCGGCTTCAACGTTTATCCGCGCGAGGTGGAGGATGCCCTCACCAGCCATCCGGGCGTCGCCATGGCAGCGGTGATCGGCGTGCCGGATGCCAAATGGGGCGAGGCGGTGAAGGCGCTGGTGGTGCGCCGGCCAGGTGCCGGGGTTAGCGATGAGGAACTGATCGCCCTCGTCAAGGAAAAGAAGGGGTCGACCCAGGCGCCCAAGTCGGTGGAGTTCACCGATGAACTGCCGGTGACGCCCGTGGGCAAGATCGACAAGAAGGTTTTGCGCGCCCGTTACTGGGCCGACCAGCAGCGTATGGTGGGGTAAGCGGATGCTCGAGTGAATGTCTTCGGGTGGCTTTTCATCTTCACAAGCCGAACTGCTGCGCGACCCTGCGCATCAGCAGCGCGTACGACGCGATTCCGGTCTAAGAATGCGCGCTCTGCCCATTCCGCATCGAATAAACCAACGCCGCCCCGCCAACGATCGCCCCTTGCAGCGTTAACCGCCCCGCTTCTCCCAGCCCGAAGCTCGTCAGCAGGTTGAACAGGAACATCAGCATGAACGCCGCGACCGCCGGCCCCAGCATGCCGCCCTTGCCGCTGCCGAAGTTCACGCCGCCCAGGATCGTCGCGGCCAGCGCGTTCAGCGCGATCTCGTCGCCGATGGACAGGCTGCCCACGCCGACGAAGCTCAGCAGCACGCAGGCCGCCAGCGCCGCGGTCAGGCCGGAGACGACGTGCGCGATCAGGACGACCCGCAGAAAGGGAAGCCCCGAGATCTCGGCGGCCTCCGGATTCGCGCCGGAGGCGTCCATCACGCGGCCGAACACCGTGTACCGCAGGAAGATGCCGGGAATCAGCAGCGCGAGCCAGACGAACGTCACGACGGGCATCATCCCCACGCGCAGCCTGCCCAGCTCCGCGAGCATCGGCGGCACGTCTCCCTGCGCGCGGATCTGGCTCAGCGCGATGACGATCCCCGTCAGGATGGTGCCCATCGCGATCGTGACGATCACGGCGGACGCGCGGATCCGCGTGATGATCAGGCCGTTCGCGAGGCCCACCAGGCATCCGAGCACGACGGCGAGCAACAGCATCACCGGCAGCGGTGCGTCGACGACGCCACTGGTCAGCAGGTACGAGACTGCGACCATGATGCCGCCGGACGAGAAGTCGACCGAGCGGCAGCGCACGACCAGCGACTGACCGATCGTGACCAGCCCTAGCGGCGCGGCCTGCCGCAGGATCAGCATCAGCAGCAGCGGCGACATCAGGTTGGGGCGCGTGATCGCGGCGAACCCGAGCAGCAGCAGGATCCCGAGATAGGCCGGCGGTTGCGACAGCAGCGACTTCATCGCGCCCACGAGCCGCGACGGAGAACTCGAACGATTCATGGTGGTTTCAGTCATTCACAGCCCCACGATCCGGCGGCGTTGGAAGCTGATCGCGACGAGCAGCAGCACGCCGGTGACGACGCTTCTGAGGAACGGCGAGACGCCGATCAGGTTCAGGCCATTGGCGATCAGGCCGAGGCTGACCACGCCGGTCAGCACGCCGAAGGCGCTGCCGATGCCGCCGGTCAGCAGGACGCCGCCGATCGCCACGGCGGCCAGCGAGTTCATGATGAACTCCACGCCCAGCGTCGGGTCGCCCATTGAGACGCGGCCCGCCAGGAAGATCCCCGCGCTCGCGGCGAACAGGCTGCTCAGCACATAAGCGCCCAGCAGCACGCGCTGGGTGTCGACGCCATTGAGGTAAGCGCTGCGCGGCATCGCGCCGGCCGCATACAGATGCAGGCCGAATCGGGTGCGCCGCAGGATGAAGGCGGCGATCACCAGGCCGACCACGCTCCATGCGAGCGCATAAGGGACGCCGCCGACGCGGCCCGTCGCGGCGCGGATGATCGGCGCCGGAATCTCGCCGCCGGGGATGTGCAGGACGATGAACGCGATGCCCTGTACGAAAGTGCCGACGCTCAGCGTCATGATCAGCGGATGGACATTGGCGAACGCGATGCCGGCGCCATTGACCAGGCCCACCAGCACGGCGGCGGCCAATGCCAGCGCGACGCCGACGAGCGGATCCGCCTGCGTCGCGACGATCGAACTGGCGAGGCTCATCACCGAGCCGACCGACAGGTCGACGCCGAGCGAGATGACGGTGAACATCTGCCCGAGCGAGACGAGCAGCAGCGCCGTCAACTGGTTGGCGAAGTTCGCGGCGTTCTCCGCCTGTCGGAACGTCGACGAGCCGATGACGAGCGCCGTCGCGAGGAGGATCGGTAATCCCAGTGTGTACGGGGTAACCCCGGAGCGGCCGAGTTTCATGCCGATGTCGGTTCCGTTGAAGCGGGCGCCGTGACGGCGTCCCTCAGTGCCAGGCCGAGCAGGCCTTCTTCCGAAGCGTCGACGGCCGGTACGTCGCCGACGATCGCGCCATTGCGCACGACCATGATCCGGTCGCATAACCCGATCAGTTCGAGCAGGTCGCCCGAGACGACCAGGACGGTGCCGCCGTCTTCGGTGAACTGGCGCAGCAGCGCGTAGATCTCGGACTTGGCGCCGACGTCGACGCCGCGCGTCGGCTGTTCGACCAGCAGGATGTTGACGCCCGCGGCCAGCCAGCGCCCGAGCATGACCTTCTGCTGGTTGCCGCCGGACAGCGATCCGACGATGTCGCCGATCTCACCGCGCAAGCGCATCCGCTGCGTGATGTCCTGCACGAGCTTCGTGTCCCGCGGTGCGCGCTGCCACAGGCTCGACCCGCGCAGCGGACCGAGCCAGACGTTGTCCTGCACCGACAGATCCAGATAAAGCCCCTCGGACTTCCGGTCCTCGGGGATCAGCGCGATGCCGTCCCGCACCATCCTGATCGGGCCATGGCTCGGGTCGACCCGGATGCGCCGCCCCTGGGTGTCGGTCACGTCGATCTCGGCCGTGGTGGGGGCGATGACGCCGGCCAGCGAGCGGATGATCTCTCGCTGGCCATGGCCTTCCAATCCCGCGATGCCGACGATCTCGCCCTGCATCAATCGAAACGCGATGCGGGGTAAGGACGGCGTCGGCTGCAACCGCGCGACGTCGATCGCGATGGTTTGCGTGGATAGCGTCCGCCTCGGCGGGAACAGCGCCTTCAGATCGCGGCCCACCATCAGCTTGACCAGCTGGTCTTCGGTCAGATCCTTCGCCGGTCGTGTCGCGACCCATGCCCCGTCCTTGAGGACGGTCACGGTGTCGCAGAACCGGAAGATCTCTTCGAGCCGATGGCTGATGTAGAACACCAGCGCGCCATCGGCCTTGAGTTTCCGCAGCAGCCGCTCGAGCGTGTCGACCTCTGCGCGGTTCAGCGGCGCCGTCGGCTCGTCGAAGATGAAGACGCGCGCCGACGTCATCAGCCCCTTGGCGATCTCGAGCAGTTGGCGTTCGGCGATCGACAGCGTCTCGCACAACTGATCGGGGTCCAGTCCGATGCCGGCGCGCTGCAATACTTCCTGCGCGCGTGCCCGCGACGTGCGGTGGTCGATCAGGCCGAACCGGCGGGGCTCGCGGCCCAGGCACAGGTTCTCCGCCACCGTCAGGTTGGGCAGCACCGTCAGTTCCTGGAAGACGGTGGACACGCCCGCCGCCCGTGCCTGGGCGGGCGTCGCCAGGTGAACCTCGGCGCCATCGATGAGGATCGATCCCTGGTCGGCCTGGTGGACGCCGGCCAGCAGCTTCATCAGCGTCGATTTGCCCGCGCCGTTCTCGCCGGTGACGGCGTGGATCGAGCCGGCATGGCCGTCGACGGAGACGTTCGACAAGGCCTGCGTCTTGCCGAAGGCCTTCGATACGCCACGGACCGACACCCGGATCGACGGGTGGGCGGCGGTTGCGGAGGTCGTCATGCCGCGCGCGTCACTTGGCGAACATCTTGCGCAGCGTCTCGTCCGGCAGGCTGGACGGGATCCAGTACGCGTCGCTCAGGTCCGGGCGATAGTACTTGTCGAGCGTTTCCTGCGTGACCGGCGCCGGCGACGAGAAGTACTTGCGGTACATCGGCTTGCCTTCGAGCAGCGCGACCGAAGCCCGGATCCAGGCGGCGCCCATCGCCGGCGGGAACAGCGGCGCCACGGCCTTGACACCCGTTTCCTTCCAGATCCGCAGGAAGCCGTTGTTGCCCTCGCCGGTCACGGGCACCAGCGGCTTGCCGGTTTCCTTGAACACGTCGATGCACGCGCGGGTCATTTCGGCGCCGGCGAACCAGATGCCGTCGACCGGCTGGCCCGACAGCACGAGGTTCTCGCACAACTGCTTGCTCTTGGCGTAGTTGTAGTCGCCGTAGACCTCCGACGTCACCTTCAGGCCGCAGGCGTCGGCCTCCTTGCGAAAGCCTTCGTAGCGCAGCTTTTCCTCATCGGAGCCGGCCGGGCCGCGGAATGCCCAGACCTTGCCCTTGCCATTGAGGGTCTTGCACAGGAACTCGCCGCCCGGCTTGCCCAGGCCTCGTCCGGCGCCGCCGATCTGGATCGTCGACTGGGTGTCACCGGCGAACGCGCCGAAGGTAATGACCGGGATGCCGCGCTCGCGCGCCTTCTCGATCATCGGCTTCGCGACGGCTTCGGAGATCGGGATAATGATCAGCAGATCGACCTTCTTCGCGATCAGGTCTTCGATGTCGGAGACCTGCTTGGCGGGCTTGCCGTCGGCTTCCGCGAACAGGAACTCGCTGATGTTCGGATGGCGCCCGGCCTCGGTCCTCATCTCCTGCACCGTCTGGACGATCCAGGAGTTGGTGACCCGCGAGAACGAGACGCCGATGCGCCATGGCGCGGCTTTCTTGAATTCGTTGGCCTTGGTCATCTCGGTCGTGGTCGGACTAAGGAGCCCGTCGGGCAACAGTTCGACGTCCGCGGCGAGGGTGGTCGAGGCGACGGCCGACAGGCTCGCGGCGAACAGAGCGGCTTTCCAGAGTCTGGACAAGGGAGTCTCCTGGTGATGGGGTAAGGGGACGAACGATCGTGGAATCAGCGCGAAGCCTGGTCGATGACGCGATCGAACCAGGCGATCAGGTTCGCGACCACTTCTTCGCGGTTCAGTTCGTTCAGCGGCTCGTGGCGCGCGCCGCCGTAGACGTGCGTGGAGACGTCGGTGAAGCCGAAGGCGCGATAGCGGGCGGCCAGCGGATCGAACCACGCGAGGAACCAGTTGACCGGATCCCGATCGCCGGTGATCAAGGCGATCGGAAGATCCCGTCGGACGCGTTGGTACGAGGCGGCTTCCGCGGTGCGCGGCGCGTCGGCATACATCGATGCCTGCGAGGCGGGCGTCAACGTGAAGCCGCACAGCGGATCGGCGAGATAAGCGTCGACGGTCGCCTCGTCGCGGCTCAGCCAGTCGGCGTCGGTGCGGGGATTGTCGAGCCTGGCCAGGAAGTCCGTCGCCAGGGCGCCCGATTTCGCGGGATCGCGCAGGTCGACGGCGGCGGTGCCGCACAACACCAGGCCATCGATCAGGGCCGAGTGATCGAGCAGGTAGTACTGGGCAGCGAACGAACCCATGCTGTGACCGAACAGCAGGACCGCTTGCCCGGGATGTTTCCGCCGGATCTCCTGGCTGACGATCGCCATGTCATCGACGACCGCGGGAAAGCCGCGCGGGCCGAAGTCGCCGAGTCGTCCGGCATCGAGCGCGGATTGCCCGTGCCCGCGGTGGTCGGTGACGTAGACGCCATAGCCGGCGCGAGCCAGCGCCTGGGCGAAAGGCCGATAGCGTCCGCCGTGTTCTCCGCGGCCGTGCGCGATCTGGATCTGCGCTTTCGGCCGGCGATCGGGCATCCACGAGACTCCGTGAATCGTATGCCCGTCCGGGGAGGTGATCGTGAATGCGGCTTCCGGCATGGTCCCTCGTGATCCGTGTCTCTCGTCGTGGCGTCGCGCGTGCATCGGCGCCGCGCGCTGGACGTCTCCCGCGACGGCCGATGCGATACCTCGCCTGACGCTGCGGGGTGATGGCTGACGAATGTTGACGTTCGCGCGAGGCCGTATTCTAGGCGAAAACAAACGAAAGGAAATGGTTTTTTGTAAGGTCTATTTTGTTCGTTTGGGTTCATAAATCGCAAAAACCGCTTCGGCTCGTGCATCGAATGGGGGAGACGAGGCCAAACGCGGGAGCGGATACGCCACGGACGGGCACGATGCGGCCGTGCGGCGGCAACGCGGGTGCGCAGCGGATATCCCCGTTCCAAAGGGAGGGAACGAGAACGAGGGGGGAATGGTGAAAGCGGGAGCGCGAGGACGAGAAGGAAGCGAGAACCAAGGAGACGAGGAAACCGGAGAGCGAGGGATGGGGCGCCAACGGTGGCGCTCTTCGGCGGCCCTCCAGGGCTCCTGGAGGTTCTCTCGGCGACGGCTTCAGCGGCGCCGGTATTCGGTGATCGTGAAGGCGGTTCCGTTGGCCGAGGTTCGCGGGTCGCGGGAGGACACTTCCCAGATGGCCGGGTCGACGAATGGAAACCACGTGTCGCCCGTGGGTGCCAGGTCCACCTCGGTGAGCAGCAATCGGTCGGCCCGCGGCATCGCCAGCGCATAGATCTGCGCGCCGCCGGCGATGAAGGTCTGGTCGCGGCCCAGCGCGGCCGCTCGTGACAGCGCGTCGTCGAGGTCGGCTGCGCGCTGGCAGCCGGCGTGCGACCACTGGGCATCCCGGCTGATGACGATCGTCTCGCGGCCCGGCAGCGGCCGTCCGATCGCATCGAAGGTCTTGCGGCCCATGACCAGCACCTGGCCCATCGTCGCGGCCTTGAAGTGCTTCAGTTCCTCCGGCAGGTGCCAGGGCATCGCGTTGTCGGCGCCGATCACGCCGTTGCGCGCGCGCGCGGCGATCAGCGTGACGCAAGGGCGGCGGGTGGGGGCGTCGATGCGCGTCGAGGAGGAGTTCATGCGCGGCTCATGGCGGGAAGGCGGCGCCTCGGGTGCTCAGACCGCCACCGGGGCCTTGATGTGCGGATCCGACGTGTAGCCGTCGATCGCGAAGTCCTCGTAGCGGTAGTCGAGGATCGAGGCGGGTCTGCGCAGCAGTCGCAGCGTCGGCAGCGGATGCGGCTGGCGGCGCAACTGCTCGGCGGCCTGCTCCATGTGGTTCGCGTACAGATGGCAATCGCCGCCGGTCCAGATGAAGTCGCCGACGTCCAGGTCGCACTGTTGCGCGACCATGTGCGTGAGCAGCGCATAGGACGCGACGTTGAACGGCACGCCGAGGAAGATGTCCGCGCTGCGTTGGTACATCTGGCACGACAGCCGGCCATCGGCGACGTAGAACTGGAAGAACGCGTGGCAGGGCGCCAGCGCCATCTTCGGCAGGTCGGCGACGTTCCAGGCCGACACGATCAGCCGGCGCGAATCGGGGTCGCGGCGGATCCGCTCGACGACGTCGGTGATCTGGTCGATGTGGCCGCCGTCGGCGGTCGGCCAGTGCCGCCACTGGTAGCCGTAGATCGGGCCGAGTTCGCCGCGCTCGTCGGCCCATTCATCCCAGATGCTGACGCCATGCTCCTTCAGGTACGCGACGTTGGTCTCGCCCTTGAGGAACCACAGCAGTTCGTGGACGATCGAGCGCAGGTGCAGCTTCTTCGTCGTGACCATCGGGAAGCCTTCGGCCAGGTCGAATCGCATCTGCCAGCCGAAGACCGACAGCGTGCCCGTGCCGGTGCGGTCCGCCTTCCGGGTGCCACGCTCGTGGACGTGGCGCATCAGGTCGAGGTATTGGCGCATGCGGCATTCTACTGCCGCGGGTCCCCGGCCGTGGTCGTATGGCTGCCGATCCGCGTAGGGGAGGCCTGCCTTTATCGTCGCTCGCCCTTATTGCTGGGGCGGGGCGTTCATGTGGCCGAGCAGCGCATTGGGCTGGCCGCCGATGCCCGGCGGCGGCATCGACGCGTTCGCCGGCACCCCGGACGGCGGGGGCGATGCGAAGCTTTCCGATAGCGCGAGTCCGGGCGTGACCGAGGCGTCGGAGGAGGGGGACGGAGGCGACCCGGAGGGTATGAGCATCGCGGCGGGCATCGCGGGCGGCGAAAGTGACGGCGCCGCGGGCGCCGGAGATGCGGGGGGGGCCGGGGAAGCCGGGGGCACCGGGGAGGCGGGGACCGGTGTGATCAGGCCGCTGTCGCGGTTGCGCCCGACGCCGCTGCTGAGCACCGACAGCGACGGGCGGGCCGGCACGTCGAGCCGATGGCGCGCGCCATCGCGTTCGATCAGCACCTCGTCCTCCGATACCTTGACCAGACGCACGCCCCGCGACAGCGTATCGCCCTCGCCATAAGCGCGCGGCGGCTTGCCATCGAGCGCGAGGATCGCGGCGGCGCGCGTGCGGCTGGCGGCCAGGCCGATGACCTGGATGTCGGTGACAGTCGGCCCGGGCGTGGATGGGCCGCCGCCGACGCCGAACAGGGTCGCCGCGCCGCGCACGTCGACATTGGCCCGCGGATCGGCGACGACCTCGACCGGGGCGATCGGCGAGGCCGGCGCCAGCAGGACGGTCGCCCAGTGGACGAGGCTCGCGCAGACGGCCAGCGCGACCAGCACGCTGACGGCGAAAGCGGCGCGGTTGGCGTGCCGGAGTTGAAGGAGGTTCATAGACAGGCATTAAATCACGGTCTGCCGTCCGTCCGTCGGTCATCGTCGACTGTCCGGCCGCCCGAGGGGCCGAACGGTCGGTCGAGCGGACCCCGCTGGTATCATAGGCCGACCAGCCAACCCCGGAACGCCGCGTCGACGCCCGTCATCCGGCCGGGCATCCGCGCGCCCGAGCGCCAGCCTGCCCGCCAATCCGTCCTCGCCGTTCCGACTCGCCCAGCCCGATACAGCATGCACAGCAAGCACTCGACGCGCGCCCCGTCACGGCGGCACGCCGGCTTCACGTTGATCGAAGTCATGGTCGTCATCGTGATTCTCGGCGTCCTGGCCGCCCTGGTCGTTCCGCGCGTGATGAACCGCCCCGACGAAGCCCGCGTCACGGCGGCCAAACAGGACATGGCGCAGATCATGCAAGCGCTCAAACTGTACCGCCTGGACAACGGTCGCTATCCGACGACCGAGCAGGGGCTGCAGTCCCTGGTGACCAAGCCGACGCTCGAACCCGTTCCCAACAACTGGAAGTCCTACCTCGACCGGACCCCGATGGATCCCTGGGGCAAGCCTTACCAGTACCTGAACCCCGGCGTGCGGATGGAGGTCGATGTGTTCAGTTTCGGCGCCGACGGCCAGACCGGCGGCACCGGCGTCGACGCCGACATCGGATCATGGGGCAACAACTGACGGGCCGCGTGGACCTCCGTCCGGCGCGTGCTCGCTCGATCCATGGATGAACGGGCTGCCGGTCGGCCCGGCCGCGCACGCGGCTTCACGCTGATCGAGCTGATGGTCGTGCTGGTCGTGATCGGCATCGCGCTGGCGCTGGTGTCGGTCAACGGGCTGCCCGGCTCGCGAGAGGGCCTGCGCTACGAGACCGAACGTCTCGCGCAATTGCTGGTCGTGGCTCGCGAGGAAGCGCAGGTGCGCGGGGCGCCGATCCGCCTGGACATCGACGATCGCCGTTATCGTTTCCTGATCCTGCGCAACCGCGAATGGCAGCCGCTGCTCGACGACGCGATGCTGCGCGAGCGGGTCTGGGACGAAAGCACCCGGATCGGCCTGAACCGTGTCGACGGCCTGCGCACGATCGAGTTCGGCCGGGAGGCCGTCGACTCGCCGTTCGTGTTGTCGCTGGCGCGCGGTGGCGCGCAGCACGCGATCCTGGCCAACGGGCTGGGAACCTTCGAGGTGCAATGACGATGCGAGGCGGCATCCGGTCCCGGCCGATGCGCGCGTCGGGGCGCGTCGGCGGCTTCACGCTGATCGAAGTGCTCGTCGCGCTGACGATCATCGGCGTCGCGCTGATGGCGTCGATCCGCGCGACCGGTTCGCTGGCCACCAGCAGCGAGGAACTGCGGCTGCGGACGCTGGCGATGTGGAGCGCCGACAACCGGCTGGCGATGGTCAGGATCCAGGCCGAGCAGTTGCCGCTGGGCCGGCGCACGTTCGATTGCAGCCAGATGGGCGTGCCGCTCAGTTGCCAGGAAGAAGTGCTGGCGACACCGAACCAGCTTTTTCGCCAGGTCATCGTGACGGTCGTCGATCCGCGCGACAACCATCGCCTGGCCCGGCTGGTCGCGTTCCCGGGGCGGCTATGAAGCGGCCCGCACGCGGCTTCACGCTGCTGGAACTGCTGATCGCGATCGCATTGATGGCCGTGCTGGCCGTGCTGTGCTGGCGCGGGCTCGACGCGGTGCTGCGCTCGCGCGATCGCGTTAACGCCGCATCGGACGAGTTGCGCGCGCTGACGGTGACGTTCACGCAGATCGAGGACGATCTGCGCCGGGCCTGGCCGATCCGGCTGCTGGGCATCAAGGCGCGTGATCCGATCGCGTTCTCGGCGCTCGAAAACAACGGGCCGATCTCGCTCGAAGTGTTGCGCGACACCAACGCGCTGCTCGAACCGCAGCGTTTCCAGCGCGTCGTCTATCGGTTGCGCGGCGGCCAGCTCGAACGCGGCTTCGGCGCGTGGGCGGCCAGCAACGCCGATACCGATGCGACGGTGACCGAGGCGGCGATGACGTGGCAGCCGCTGCTGACCGACGTCGTTGCGCTCGAGTACCGCGCTTATGTCGAGGAACAACGCACCTGGGTCACCGCGCAGGCGCTCGCCAACGCGCCGTCAGTGGCCGCGCGCATGGGAGCGGCCGGTCAGGGTGCGCAGCAGGCGGCGGCCCAGGTCGGGCAGCAGATGGGCGTCGTACCGGGCGCTAATGTCGGTCGGACGATCACCGGCATCGAGATCCAGCTCGCGCGGCGCGACGGGGGCCGCATCGTGCGGATCCTGGCGGTCAAGGACTAAGCGATGCACCACTCGCTCCGCGTGTCCGTGTCCGTCTCGCGCGGTGCTTCCGCCCACGCCCGCCCGCGTCAGTGTCGGCGCCAGCGTCAGCGCGGCGCAGCGATCGTCACCGCGCTGCTGGTCGTCGCATTGACGACGCTGATCGTCTCGGGCCTGTTCTGGCGGACCAACGTCACCGTGCGCTCGGTCGAGAACCGGCTGGCTCTGGCCCAGACGCACTGGGTCGAACGAGGCGTCATCGACTGGGCGCGCGTCGTGCTGCAGATCGATGGCGCGACGACCCGCAGCGACGATCTGGGCGAGAGCTGGGCGAGTCCGGTGCTCGATACCAAGCTCGACGAGACGGTCACCGCCGGCGCCCGTATCGGCGACGCATCGCGTTCGGCGGTGCTGGCGGGCCAGATCTACGATGCACAAGCGCGCTTCAACCTGAACAACCTGCTCGACGATGCCGATGGACGGATGCTGCAGGCGCTCGAGCGCCTGTTCGAACTGGCCGGCCAGCCGACCAGCATGGCGTCGGTGCTGCGCGCCCGCGTGCAGCAATCGTATCCGCGCACGATCGAAGGCAAGGTGATCGGCGCGACCGCGCTGCCGCTGCTGAAGGTGTCCGACCTGCGCTATGTACCGGGTTTCAGCGGTAACGTCATTAGCGCGATCGAGCCTTATGTGATATTCCTGCCGCTGCCGCTGAACCTCCAGAGCGGCGCGGGCGCGACCGGCCAGTCCTTCCAGAAGACCACGGTCAACGTCAATACGGCGGAGCCCATCGTGCTGGCCGCGTTGCTCCCCGACCTCGGCCTCGATGGGGCGAGGCGGTTCGTCTCGCAGGTGCGGCGGCAATACGCCACTCTCGATCAGGCGAGCGCCGCGATGGGCGGCGGCATGACTGTACCTGCGGGGGTTTTGTCCGTTAGTTCCGCCTATTTCCTCGTGCGCGGAGTGGTACGCTACGACCGCGTCGAGGATCAGACCGACACCTTGTTGTATCGATCGGGCAATCGAGTGGACATCGTATGGCAGCAGCGTTCCTGAACCGTTCCCATGCGCTCGTGTGGCTTCCGCCGCGCAGCGTGGGGGAGCGTGCGTTCGCGACCGACGCGTGCCTGTGGGTCGCGCTGCCGGCCGTGCGCGGCGCGGTGGGCAACGAGCCCACTTACCAGCGCTGCAGTCTCGAAAGCCTGCCCCGCCTGCGGTCGGTGACGCTGGTGTTCGATGCGCGGGACGTGACGCTGCTGTCCGCGCAGTTGCCCGCGCTGCCGATGGCGCGATTGCTCAAGGCGGTCCCCAACGTCGTCGAGGATTCATTGCTGGCGGACGTCGCCAGTTGCGCGTTCGCGATCGGTCCCGATTTGCCGGATGGACTGCGGAGCGTCGCCGTGATCGATCGCTCGTGGCTCGAATTCGCCGTGGGCGCGTTCGAGCGGCGCGGCCTGACGGTCGCCGGCGCCTGGCCCGCGCAATTGGCGCTGCCTTATCGCAGCGGCAACTGGGCGATCGCCTGCGTCAACGATGGCATCGCGGTGCGCGTCGGCGGCACAGACGGGTTCGGCTGGGCCGCGGGCGACGACCCGCAAAAGCGTGCCGAAGCGCTCGCCGCCGCGATGCGCACGGCTTCCGCGAGCCTGTCGGCGCGCGCGGTGCTCGGCGAGGGCGGCGCGGCCGTCTCGTCGGATGCCGTGCCCGAGATCTATGCCGACGATCCGGGCTGGTCGTCACCGATCGAGCGCGTCGGGCAGATGCTCGAACAGCCGTTGCAGCGGCAGTCGCTGCCGGTGCCGCGCGACTGTCCGGTCGACCTGCGCGATGCGCTGAGCGCCAACGCACGCCAGCGTTGGCTCGCGCGTGTCGACTGGCGCGCCTGGCGCTGGCCGGCCGCGCTCGCGGCGGCCTGTGTCGTGGTGTCGTTGATCGGCCTGAACCTTCATTGGGCGCAGATGGCGCAGCAGCGAAACCTGCTGAAGGTCGCGATCGACCGGCGCTTCCAGCAGACGTTTCCGAATGCCCAGATCGTCGATCCGATGCTGCAGATGCAGCGGCAGGTATCGACGCTGCGCGCCCGGACCGGCCAGAGCGGGCCGGACGATTTCGTGCCGCTGGTGGCCCGGTTCGCGCGGGCGCTCGGTCCGCGCGCGACCGATTCGCTGGCCGCGATCGAGTATCGCGACGGTAAGCTCAAGGTCCGGTTCCAGCCGGTGTTCGTCGAATCCAGCGCCATCCGGGAAGGATTGCGTGAATCCTGCCGCCAGCAAGGCCTGGTATTGCGCTTCGACGGCGACAGCGAGCCGACCGCGTCGGTCTCGGTGAGTTCCTGAACGGTGCCGCGATGATCGAGAAGTTCTTCGAATGGTGGCGTTCGCTGGCACGGAGGGAAAAACACATGCTGGTGACGTGCGTGTCGGTGATCGCGCTGGCCATCGTCTACCTCGTGATGTTCGAGCCTGCCTGGAAGGGGCGCCGTGCATTGGCGGCGGAATTGCCGCAACTGCGCGCGCAGGTCGCGCAGATCGATGCGATGGCGGTCGAGGCCCGGCGCCTGGCCGCGCTGCCCGCCGGTAATGATTCGCCGCACGTGATGCGCCAGGCGTTCGAATCGTCGATCGACGCGGCGGGCATGCGCCAGTACGTATCGCAGATCAAGCTGTCGGGCGAAGTGCTCGACGTGCGTTTCAAGGAGGTGCCGTTCGCGGTGTGGGTCGACTGGATCGACGCGGCGCTGCGCGAGACACGCTTGCGCGTCGTCGACGCGGCCGTGCAGCGCGAGGCGCAGTTGGGCAAGGTCTCGGTGCGGCTGTCGCTCGAAGCGCCTCGGCGCGAAGGCAGGTAACGGCGATGGCGATCATTCGCAAGATATTGCTGGTCGTGGCCGTGCTGGCGGTGGCGCTCGGCACGTTCCTGGTGAGTGCGCCGGCTTCGTTCGGCGACTGGACGCTGGCGCGGATGACCGAAGGCCGGGTGCGGCTGGCCGACACCAGTGGCACGCTATGGGACGGCAAGGGCCGTGTCGTGGTGGTCGATACGGCGATGCCCGCATCGGATCGCCACCTGCTGAACGGGTTGGTGCTGCCCGGCCAGTTGCGCTGGCAGGTGCGCGCGCTGCCGCTGCTGATCGGCATGATCGACGCCACGGTCTCGCTCGATGGCATCAGCGCGCCGCTCAAGCTGTCGGGGCCGTTCGGCGAGATTCGTGGTTCGGCCGCCACGCTGAACCTGCCGTCCGTCGATCTGGGCCGGCTCGGCTCGCCGTGGAACACGATTCGTCCGTCTGCCGCCGTCGGGCTGCAATGGGACGGCTTTACCCTCCAGCGAGGCGTGTTCGACGGCAAGATCGTCATCGAACTGCGTGACGCGTCGTCGTCGATGAGCCCCGTGCGTCCGCTCGGCAGCTATCGCATCGACGTCGACAGTCGTCGGTCCGGGACCAACGTCGCCTTGACGACGGTCAACGGGCCGCTGAACCTGTCCGGAAGCGGAGTCTGGAACAATCGTTCCGGGCTGCGTTTCTCCGCTACAGCCGAATCCGACGCCAGGGAGCGCGACCGTCTGCAGGGCTTTCTGGCCCTGCTCGGCCGCCGCGAGGGCGACAAGATAGTCTTCAAGATCGGGGCCTGACCTTTGCCTACGACGTTTCAATCGACCATCCGCCGCATGGCATCGCGCAGCGCCGCTGGCTGTCTGCTGACGATCGCCGCCGCGGTGTTTCCTTCCATCTGGATGGCCAGCCCGGCCCGGGCAGCCGAAGATCCGATCTCGCTCAACTTCAAGGATGCCGAGATCGATTCGGTCATCGGCGCTTATGGCCATCTGCTGAACCGGACGTTCATCATCGACCCGCGCGTGCGCGGCAAGATCACGCTCGAGACGCCCCGGCCGGTCAGCCGCGCCCAGGCTTATGAGCTGCTGCAGGCCGCGCTGCGGATGCAGGGCTTCGCGATCGTCGACAGCGGCGGGTTGGCCAAGGTCGTGCCCGAGGCGGACGCGAAGCTGCAGTCCGGGCCGGTGACGGTGCCGGGGACCGCGCGTGCGACGCAGGGTGACCAGGTCGTCACGCAGATCTTCCGTCTCCAGCACGAGTCGGCGTCCAATCTCGTGCCGGTGCTGCGGCCGCTCATCACGCCGAACAACACGATCACCGCGTATCCGAACAACAACTCGCTGGTCATCACCGACTACGCGGCCAACGTGCAGCGGCTGGCGCGCATCATCTCGACGCTCGACGGCCCGACCAGCAGCGAGGTCGAGGTCGTGCCGATCCGGCACGCGCTGGCCTCGGACATCGCGGTCACGCTGTCCCGGCTGATCGATGACAGCATGCGAGTCGGCGGGGTCGGTGGGGCGGCACCTTCCGATGCGGGGCAACGTGTCACGGTGCTGGCCGACCCGCGGATGAACGCGGTCATGATCCGCGCGGCGAGCCCGGCGCGGATGAATCTGGCCAAGAGCCTGATCGGCCGCCTCGACCAGCCATCGACGAGCCCCGGCAACATCCACGTCGTCTACCTGCGCAACGCCGAAGCGGTCAGGCTCGCGCAGGTGCTGCGCAGCGTGCTGGCCGGCGACGGCTCGGGCGGAATGGGCGGCATGCAGGGCGGCTTTCAGAACACGCAGACCGGCATGACGCAGCAGACGCCGGGTACCGCGTTCGGGCAGCAGACGCAGACCGCCGGCATGCTGGGCAGCCAGCAGCAGAGCAACGCATCGACGACACCGCTGCAGAATTCCTCGCAGCAGTCGAACATGCCGACGGCGATCGTCGCGGGCGGGGCGGTGATCGCCGCCGACCCGGCGACCAACTCGCTGATCGTCACCGCGCCGGAACCGCTGTTCCGCAACCTGCGAGCGGTGATCGACCGGCTCGACGCCCGGCGCGCGCAGATCTACATCGAGTCGCTGATCGTCGAGATCTCGGCGTCGCGCGCGGCCGAACTGGGCGTGCAGTGGCAGTTTCTCGACCAGTCCAAGCGCGTGATCGGCGGCACGAACTTCAACGGCTCGGCCGGCGGCGGCAACATCATCAACAATGCCGCGAACAACTTCACGAGCCTGGGCACCGGCTTGAACCTGGGCGTCATCCATGGCGCGGTGACGATCGCCGGCACGCAGATCCTGAACCTCGGCCTGCTGGCCAGCGCGCTCGAAACCAATGCCGGCGCCAACATCCTCGCGACGCCCAACCTGCTGACGCTGGACAACGAAGAGGCGCGGATCATCATCGGCCAGAATGTCCCGTTCATCACCGGGCAGTACGCGACGACGGCGACGACCACGGGCACGGTCAACCCGTTCCAGACGATCGAGCGCAAGGATGTCGGGACGGTGCTGCGCGT
>JAKPAM010000233.1 GCA_029779435.1 Pseudomonadota bacterium
GTGCGCGGAGGACCTGGCGCGCGATCCGGAGATCAGCCGCGTATTCCTGCCCGACGGGCACCCGTTGCGCGCCGGCCGGCGCGTCGTCAATGCCGCGTGCGCCGACACGCTCGAACAGGTCGTGCGGCACGGCCCGTCACTGCTGTACGACGGCGAACTCGGCGCGGCGCTGGCCGACGACGCGGCGCGCCACGGCGCATGGATCGATCGCGCCGACCTGACCCGTTACCGCACGCATGACCTCGCGCCGCTGCGCTTCACTTATCGCGGCGTCGAACTGGTAGGACCGCCTCCCCCGTGCAGCGGGCCGTTGCATATCGGACAGATGCTGCGGCTGCTCGAAGGGTTCGACGTGGCGGGTGCCGGCTTCGGCACCGCCGCGGGCGTCCACCTGATCGCCGAGGTCTTGAAGATCGCGTTCGCCGACCGTGCCGCCGCCACCGCGGACCCCGACTATGTCCCGGTACCGGTCGATCGCCTGCTGTCCGATGCTTATGCGATCGAGCGACGCGCGGCGATCGATCCCGGCCGCGCCCAGGCATGGCGCCCGGGCGTGGCGGCCGACGACGGCGGCGCGCATACCACGCACCTGACCGTCGCCGACGACGACGGCCATATCGTTTGCGCGACACAGACGATCAACTCGCTGTTCGGCGCGCGATTCATCGTGCCGGGCACGGGGCTGATCCCGAACAACTACCTGTACGTCTTCGATCCCCATCCCGGGCGCGCCAATTCGCTGGCGCCCGGCAAGCGGGTGACCTCGTCGATGGCGCCGATCATCGCGCTGCGCGGCGGCAAGCCGGCATTCGCGCTCGGACTGCCCGGCGGCTTGCGGATCTTTCCGTCGGTGCTCCAGGCCGTGCTGAACCTGATCGACCACGGCATGAGCGTGCAGGAAGCGGTCGAGGCGCCGCGCGTCTGGACGCAGGGCTTCGGACTCGAACTGGAACCCCAGTTTCCGCCGGCGGTCGCCGACGCGCTGACGGCCCTCGGTCATGACGTCCAGACGGTGCCGAACGTCGCCGGCGGCATGTGCGCGATCGGCTTCGACGACGACGGCACGATGTCCGGCGCCGCCTGCTGGCGCGCGGACGGCACGCCGATCGGGCTGGGCGGCGGCCTCGCGCGTGCCGGCGTGCGCTTCCTGCCCGAGGCGCGGCGCTAAGCAAGGCCTGCTCGCGCCCGGATCGGGCGCGTTGCCCGGCGGCCACGGCTCATCGACCGTTCGTCGGCTGCCCGCACCGCTGGCTCGCACCCGGATGACCTGAAAGGGCGCCCCCTCAGACACTTCGCGGACGAGCGCGGATTCGAATCCGCGCCGCGCACCGAACCCGCGCTTCCATCGAACAAACCGGGTCGGTAACCAGCCAACAACGACGACGGGCATACGCCCGTCGGCTGGGGGAAGTTCGCCTCAGCGCCACGGAGAATCCGCATGGCCACTGCCTCTTCGACCACTCATCGCCTGCTCCAGACCGACCACGCCGACACGATGGCGTTGCCCAAGGGCGCATCCACCCACGTACCCGCCAAGGCCGGCCACGCTTATCGCGTCGTGCTCGGCCAGCCAGGCACCGCCGGCAACGCCCAATCCGCGCTGGCCGACGACGTGATCGCCACGCGCAAGGGCCAGGCGTTGCACCTGAACTACCCGGACAAGACCGAGGCGGTCTTCGACGGCTTCTTCGAGGCATGCGCGCAGGACCAGTGCACGGTCGAACTACCGGGCGATGACCGCGGCCTGTACAAGCTCACCGGCGGCAGCCCGCAAGGCGTTGCCGCCGGCGACACCGGACAGGTGCTGTACGCGCACGGCGACCAGGGCACGGTAACCGCCCTGATGCAGGGCCAGGGCGTCGCTTATGACGGCGGATCGCTGGCCGGCCTCGATACCGCGGCCGGGCATTCGACCTACATTCCGCCCGGCAGCTTCGCTGGAGCGCTTCCGTGGGTGGCGGGCGGCCTGCTGGCGGCCGGCATCGCGGCCGCCGCAGGCGGCGGGGGCGGCAGTGGCGACGGCGGCTCCGCCAATGGCGGCGGTAACGGCAACGGCAACGGCGACGGCCTGAGCGGCAGCGGCGCGGGCGGCGACGGCGGCGGTACGGGTAATGGAGAGGGGGACGGCGGTAACGGCGGCTCGACGGCAACCAGCACGCTGACCGGCGTCGTGACCGGTCCGGTCATCGCCGGACACGGCTTGAGCGCCACCGCCTACCGTGCCGACGGCAGCGAGCTGGGCACGGTCGCGGTCAATGCCGACGGCAGCTTCTCCCTGGAGATCGACGCCACGTACACCGGCCCCGTCCTCGTCCGCGTCACGGACGGCACGCCCGGCGCCGACTATCGCGACGCGGCGACCAATGCCGATGTCGATCTGACGACCGACCTGCGCGCGGCGACCGTGGTGACCGGCCCGGGCGAGCATCATGTCAACGTCAACACGCTGACCGAGCTGGCCGTGCGCGACCTGCCCCTGGCGGGCGGCGATAGCGGCACGTCGGCGACCACGCTCGGCGAGATCGACGCGACGACGGTGGACGCCGCCAATCAACGGGTCGCTCATGCCGTGGGCCTGCCCCAGGACCTGGTGGCCGGCGACGCACCCGTGGCGATCGTCACGGCCGACGGCACTCCGAATGCCGGCGCCAACGACTATGGTCGGCTGCTGGCCGCGATATCCGGCGCGGAGAACGGATCGTCGACCGACGCCGTGCTCGCCTCGCTCATGGGGGCCGCGGGTCCGGACGGCTTGTCGGACGCCGCGATCGCCGTGCTGGTCGGTGGCGCGTCCCAGGTCGCGGGCAGCGCCCAGACGCTGGTCGACCAGATCTCGGACTTGACCCGTACGTCGACGGCCGGCGGGAACGCACTGGCGATCGATGACGTCGCGAGCGACAACATCATCAACGCGAGCGAAGCCACGGCGGGTGTCACCGTCACCGGCTCGGCCACGGCGAATGCTTCGGTCGACGTCACCTGGGACGGTCACACCGAGACTGTCACCGCCGACGCCGACGGGAACTGGACGGCCAGCTTCGGCCCGAGCCATGCCAGCCCGATCCCGGCCGACGGCGCCTGGACCATCGTGGCGACGGAAGGCGGATCGAGCGCGGCTCGCGGTGTCATCGTCGATACGGTCGGTCCGGCCGCTCCCGCCGCACCGGTCGACTATCGCGATGACGAGGGTAGCGACACCGGCAATCACATGACGGCCGCCGTGACCGACGACCCGACCCCGGGCATCAACGTCGGTACCGGCTTGCCGCATACGCCGGTGCTGTACATCGACGGCACCAAGGTGGCCGCCACCTATGACCCGGTCGCGGGAACGCTGACCCCGGACACCGCTCTCTCCGACGGCCAGCACGCGTTCACTTATGCGAACACCGATGCGGCCGGCAACGAGGGCGCGCAGAGCGGGCCGCTGCATATCGTGACGGTGGCCGACGCGCTGGCGCTGTCACCCGGGGCGACGATCGTGACCGGGGACGGCACGGATAACGTCTTGACCAGCCCGAGTTCGCCGTCGATCCTGGTCGGTGGAGACGGCGACGACACCCTGCAATCGAATCACGTCAGCGCGCTGTACGGCGGCGACGGCAACGATGTTTTCGAGATCGGGCCCGATCTGATCAACGCCCTGGACATCGACCCTGGCACGGGAGGCACCGCGGCCGGAGACGACCTGGCCCGCATCCATGGCAACGGCGGCACGGACACCATCAGACTGGCGGGCGACGGATTGATCCTGCACCTGCCGTCGATCCTGGAGACCGGTTCGGTGTTCGGCATCAATCACAGCGATGTCTCGGCCAATCGCATCACGAGTATCGAGTTCGTCGATCTGACCAACGACGGCGGTGCCGCCAACATGCTGCTGCTGGCGAGCACGGACCTTCGGCTGATCACCGACGGCCCGAGTACCGGAAGCCATACGCTGCGCGTGACCAGCGCGAACGGGGGCACGGTCGATATCTGCGATGGCGCCGATACGGACGGCTGGACGCAGGGCGCCGATGTCGTCGAAGCCAATCCGGCAGGTGGCCCGGACATCACGTACCAAGTGTGGAACCACGACACGACCGACACCCATCTGCTGGTTCAGACGGGCATTTCGGTCCTCTAAGGTCGGGGAGGCCGCCACCTGGCGCATCAGCGCCAGGCCGCTCCGCCCAGTCACTAAGTCGTGGCGAATCCGCCCGCTGTCTCGCGGGCGGTCCGTTCGCCGGCCGACACCGTGGAGCTCGATCCCGTCCTCGGGAATGCCCCGAGGATCGCGAGACCTCAGTGCGAGAACAGCACCGGCAGCGTCATCGTGCGCAGCAGCGTCAGGCTCGTGCCGCCCATCAGCAGTTCGCGCATCCGCGAGTGGCCGAAGCAGCCCATCACCAGCAGGTCGGCGCCGTAGTCCGACGCGCGCGACAGGATCTCGGGGCCGACGCCGATGTCGGTCTGCACGATGTGCAATTCGATGTCCAACCCATGGCGCGCCAGGTACAGGCTCAGATCGGCACCGGGCACCTCGCCGTGGCCGCCGGACGGATTGATGACGATGACGTCGACGTGCTTGCACGCCTTGAGCAGCGGCAGCGCATCGCTGATCGCGCGCTGCGATTCGGGCGTGGCGCTCCACGCGACCATCGCCCGCTCGAACGGCTTGACGTATTCGCCCGCGTGCGGGACGAACAGGACCGGGCGCCCGCCGCCCATCACCAGATGGACCAGCGCGTCTTCCGAATAGGCCGAATGCTGCAACGGGTCCTCGGGCTGGCTGACGACGATCAGGTCGGCGTAGCGCGCCTGGGCCAGCAGCACGTCGGCAGGTTCGCCGCGGCCCATCCGCGTCTCGAACGAGCGCAGGCCGTAGTCGCGCGTGCGCTCCTCGAACGCGCCGCACCATTGCTGCGCCACCTGTTCGCGGTTGTCGTGGAAGGTACGGACGATGTCGCGGCTGAACGCCGTCGAGATGTCGCGCGGCAGGTCGATCGGCCGGATGTTGGCCATCCCGACCAGGTGCGCCTGATGCTGCAGCGCCAGCGCGCGGGCCAGTTCGCAACGTTTGTCGTTCAGCGTGGTGTCATCCAGTGTGACCAGTATCGTTCCCAGGCTCATCGTACTTCTCCGTGCGTGGTAGGACGAATGGTGCCGAAGAGCGAACGCCGTCGGCCTCCCCCTACAACTTAGGTCAGCGTTGCCGCGGGGGCCTTGCGCGCGATCAACGGTCCTCCTCGGGCTCAGGTTCCACAGAACGTCTGGTAGCGGGCCGTGACGTCGGCAGCGGCAGGCTCGGCGAACGAAGCGAGCGCCGGATCGTCGTCGAACGGGCGTCGCACGGCGGCCATCAGGCGATCGAACGGCCCGAGATCGTCATCGTCGGAGGCCGCCGCCAATGCCCGCTCGACCTGCTGGTTGCGGGCGATGATCAGCGGATTGACCGTACGCATCCGCTGCGCCCGCGGTGCCGGATCGCCGATGCCCGCGGCATCCTCGGCCGCGCAGGCCCGCCGCCAGCGCACCAGCCACGCATCGAGCGTCTGCGTATCGCCGACCCGGGCGCGCAGCGGCGCTTCGTCACCGCCGGCCGCCGCCGACAATGCGCGCCACGCCAGCGTGAAGTCGACCGCGTTGGCGTGCAGCAACGCGAGCCAGTCATCGGCCAGCGCAGCGGTCTCGGCGCCGCCCGGACCGGCCAGGCCGAGCTTGGCGCGCTGTCCGTCGCGCCACTGCGCGTCGTACCAGCCCGGAAACGCGTCGATGACCACCATCACGTCGTCGACCGCGCGGCGGATCGCGGCCTCGTCATCGCTCTCGGCGATCAGCGGCAGCAAGGCCTCGGCCAGCCGCGCGAGGTTCCAGCGGGCGATCAGCGGCTGGTTGGCGAACGCATAGCGGCCGGCCGTGTCGATGCTGCTGAACACCGCGCGCGGATCATAAGCCTCGATGAACGCGCACGGGCCATAGTCGATCGTCTCGCCGGACAACGTCATGTTGTCGGTGTTCATCACGCCATGCAGAAAGCCGACGTTCATCCATTGCGCGATCAGCGACGCCTGCCGGCGCGCGACGGCCCGCAGCAGCGCCAGGTAGCGGTCCGGTTCGCTGGCCAGCGCCGGGTCGTGGCGCGCGATCGCGTAGTCGGCGACCTGGCGCAGCACGTCGAGACGGCGCTGCGCGGCGAAGAACTGCAAGGTACCGACGCGAAGATGGCTCGCCGCCACGCGCGTCAGCACCGCACCCGGCAGCCGGCGGTCCCGCAGCACCGATTCGCCGGTCGCGGCGACCGCCAGCGCCCGCGTCGTCGGAATGCCGAGCGCGTGGACCGATTCGCTGACCAGCGCCTCGCGCAGCATCGGGCCGACGGCCGCCTTGCCGTCGCCGCCGCGCGAGAATGGCGTGCGGCCCGATCCCTTCAACGCGATGTCGCGGCGCACGCCCTGCCGGTCGATGACCTCGCCGAGCAGCAAGGCCCGGCCGTCGCCCAACTGCGGCGAGAACCCGCCGAACTGATGCCCGGCATACGCCTGGGCCAGCGGTTGCGCGCCATCGGGGATCTGGCTGCCAGCGAAGATCGCCGCCCCTTCCGGCGAGTCGAGCGCCGCAGGGTCCAGCCCCAGCTCATCGGCCAGTGCGCGATTGAAGAACAGCAGCCGCGGCGAGCGGACCGGCGCCGGTGATTGCGAAACGTAGGCCTGCGGCAGTTCGCGGGCGAACGTGTTGTCGAAAACGAAAGTCGTCATGGTCGGTCGGCGGAAACGCTGAACCGAGCGCGTGAACGGCTCGGCGTCTCCCTGAGAATGCTCCGACGGACAGTATGGGCGCAAACGCCGGGCGGCGCCGGCGTGGAGGCTCGACTATCGGGGGCTCAGACTTCGCCGTCGATGATCGACCCGAACTTGACCCAGCGCTTGCCGTCGAAGCGCTGCAACTGCATCTGCTTGATCGGACGATGATCGGTCGGACTGGTGTTCAGCTTGATGCCCGGCAGCAGCATCGGATTCTCGAGATCGCGCAGGTTGTTGGCCTGCGCCATGATCTGCTTGCGCGAGAAATCACCGTTGCATTGCTGGAGCACGTGCGTCATCACCATCGCGGTCATGTAGCCATAAGCGTGCAGCGACTCCTCCGGGTGGGCTTCCGGCATCCACTTGGCCATGAACGCGCGATACGCCTTGAGGCCCGCGTCGTCAGCCATGCCGGGGTCGCTGACGTCCTTCAGATACGTCGTGCTCAGCACGCCGGTCGAGCGCTCGGCGCCGGCAGGCAGCAGCACGCTTTGCACCGACGACACGCCGGTGGCGATGAAATGCATGCCCTTGAAGCCCAGGTCGTAAGCCTTGCGGATCGACATCGCGCCGAACTTGCCGGTGACGCCCGAGATCAGCACGTCGGCGGGGCTGGACAGCAACTGGATCATCACCGAATCGAGCGTCGGGTCGGTCACTTCGTACGAGGCGGCGCGGACCTGCGCATCGTAGCGGGACCCGAGCACGTCCTTGGCGCCGGCGATGTAGTCCCGGCCGAAATCGTCGTTCTGGTACACGATCGCGAACTTCGCGTTCGGGTTTTCCTTCAGCACGTGCTTGATCGACACCTGACATTCGACACGGCCGCTGGGCGCGTAGGGCATCGACCATGGAAAGGTCTTGTAGTCCGCCCACTTATCGCCGTTGACCGCCAGGAACAGGTGCGGCACGCCGCGCTGGTTCAGGTACTTGACGATCGCCGAGTTCGGCCCGGTGCCCAGGTTGGCGAACATCAGCGCGATGTCGTCCTGCTCGACCAGCTTGCGGGCCATCTCGACCGTCTTGGCCGGGTTGAAGCCATCGTCATAGAACAGGAAGTTGATCTTGCGCCCGCCGACGCCGCCCTGGTCGTTGACCATCTTGAAATAAGCGGCCTGGGCGCGCGCCGCGGCCCCCAGGGCGGAGACCGGTCCGGACAGCGACGTCGTATTGCCGATGCGCAGCTCGGTGGCGCTGACACCGGGCAACGATTGCGCTCGCACCGCACGGGGCAGCACCAGGCTCGCCCCGCCCGCCGCCGCACCACCGACGAAGAGCCGCCGCCCGGCGTCATGCCCCGTGATCGCGCGCGAGGCGGACCCGCTTGCGTCCTGAGGAAGGGGAGCGGCGTCGTGAGAGGAGGCGGCGCGCATCGCCTTCGATGCGCGGGAATTCGCCGGTTGCCGTGGTTTACGCATGGTCTTGGCCCTGTGTGGGTTGGATCGACGCCGTACCGCGCGTCTCGTCGTTGGCTGATGGGTGCTCGTCAGCCGACGACTATAAGGTCGGCCGCCGCGGCTCGGATCGGGGGTAACCCTAGGAGTACGCGCGACGGATGCATTGCCTGCGGCAGCAAGCGAAAAAACGGCCCATCGCGAGGCGTCCGTCCGCGCCCGGCAGGCCCGCCCGGCAGAACCCTCTGTCGGCCCCGTTCGTCATGCGTGTCGCATCGGCGCCAGTCTTGCGCTGGCGCAAAGTGCGGCCGGACGGGCGCGGGACAATAACCATGTGGAGATCATTGATATTCGCCAGGCCCTCAGGCGGATGCTCCGGGCTTGTACGGGCCTGCCTGCCGCATGCGGTCGATCGGGATGACCGTGCGTGCGGCGTTCCGGAGCGTCGAAACGAGATTCGTCATGACCCTCCTCCCGATCCGGCTCGCTTGCGCCGCCCTGATCACCGGCTTGGCCTTGTCCGGCGCCGCCGTGCAGGCCCAGTCCCGTTCCTCGGCCGTTCGCCAGGAGCCCATCCAGCCGATTCCCACGCCCGTCATCAAGAACCAGGCGATGGTCGACCTCGGCAAGCAGTTGTTCTTCGATCCGCGCCTGTCGCGATCGGGCTTCATCTCGTGCAACTCGTGCCATAACCTCGGCATGGGCGGCACCGACAACCTGAAGGCCTCGGTCGGGCACAACTGGCAGAAGGGCGGCATCAACTCGCCGACCGTGCTCAACTCGAGCATGAGCATCGCGCAGTTCTGGGACGGCCGCGCGAAGGACCTGCGCGAGCAGGCCGGCGGCCCGATCGCGAACCCCGCCGAGATGGCGTCTTCGCACGAACTGGCGATCTCGGTGCTGGCATCGATCCCGGGTTATCGCGCGACGTTCAAGCAGGTCTTCAAGAAGGACGAGATCACGATCGACCAGGTGACCGAAGCGCTGGCCGCGTTCGAAGAAGCGCTGGTGACGCCGAACTCCCGCTTCGACAAGTGGCTGCGCGGCGACGACAAGGCGCTGAGCGCCGAGGAACTGGCCGGCTACGAGTTGTTCAAGAACAGCGGCTGCGTCGCCTGCCACAACGGCCCGGCCGCCGGCGGCACGTCGTTCCAGAAGATGGGCCTGGTGCAGCCTTACCAGACCTCGCACGAAGCCCAGGGCCGCGCGGGCGTCACCGGCAAGGATGTCGATCGGATGACGTTCAAGGTCCCGACGCTACGCAACGTCGAACTGACGTATCCGTACTTCCACGACGGCGAAGCGCCGACGCTGCGCGATGCGGTCGACTTGATGGGACGCCTGCAACTGGGCCGCGAGTTCTCGCAGAAGGAGAACGACCAGATCGTCGCCTTCCTGAAGACGCTGACCGGTGACCAGCCCAAGCTCGTGATGCCGATCCTCCCGCCTTCGAGCGACAAGACACCACGGCCGGAGCCGTTCAAGCGGGGGAATTGAGGCGCCGGGCGAACGGGCGCCGGGCGGCCGGACGCAGGGCCTCCGGAGGCCGGTTTTCCGGAAGCCGGCTTGCCGGGCGCCGCGCGGTTCGAGCGCGCGGCGCATCACCCCACCTAGGCGGCCCCACCCTTCTCCGCCGCGGCGGCGGCCAGGCGTGCGGCCATCGCCTTGCGGGTGGCCTCCGGCAGGCCGGTCGGATCCATCAGCATGCCGAACACCTTCAGGTTGTGCGTGTGCGCGAGCTGATGCAGGTGGAACGCGTTCTTCATCGCCAGTTCGCGCCCGCCGGCGTCCTGCGCGCCGTTGATCGCCAGCTTGGTCAGCTTCAGCGCGAAACGCGACTTGGCCGCGATCTTGCGGGCCATCTCCAGCGTGGCCTGCTCCAGTTGGTCGCGCGGCACCACCTTGTTGACCATGCCCAGCGCCAGGGCCTCGGCCGCCGACACCGCATCGGACGTGAACAGCATCTCCTTGGCCTTGCGGGGACCGACCTCCTGCAGGTGGTGGAACCACTCGATGCCGCCGATGCCGAAGCTGACCACCGGGTCGGCGAACGCGGCGTCATCGCTGGCGACGATCAGGTCGCAAGGCCAGGCCAGCATCAGACCGCCGGCGATGCACTTGCCCTGCACGGCGGCGATCGTCGGCTTGGGGATGTTGCGCCAGCGTTCCGAGAAACCGAGGTAGATCTCCTCTTCGCGCGACATCTGCGCCTCGGCGCCGGCGCAGCCGAAGCCGCAAATCGCGCCAACGGTGCGGAAGCGTTTCATCGCGCCGGCCGAATCGAGTTCGCTCAGGTCGTGCCCGGCCGAGAAATGCTTGCCTTCGGCGGCGAGGATGATCACGCGGATATCCGGATCCCGCGCCGCGAGATCGAACGCATCGTTCAATTCGTACAGCAGTTGCGTGTCCTGCGCGTTGGCGCGATCGGGGCGGTTCAGCCGGATGCGCGCGATGCCGTCTTCGGGAACGTCGTACAGAATCGTCTCGAACTTGCCTTCAGCCATGTCGTCTCCTGGGTGCGTGGCGATTGTCGTTGGGGCGAGGCGAAGCGCCACGCCGGATCCTGCGCGTGGGGCATCGGCACGATGCTACTTGATTGCCGGGACCATCACGGTCGGTCTCGTTCGGCGCGCCCTTCAACGCCCCGACAGCGGCAGCGTCAACGTCGGCCCTGGCCCCGTCTTGCCGGCCAGTTCCAGCCGCGACAGTTCCATCATCAGCGCGAACGTCGACATGCTGTCGTGATCGGTCTTGTCGACGAAGTACCAGTGATCGAGGTAGCGCACGGCGACCTGGGCGGTCGGCGGCGGCGACCCCGCGCCGTCGGCCACCCGCACGCGGAATATCCGCTCGGTGACGCGGCGCCAGTCGAACGGCGAACCGTCTTCGTTCAGCGTCGGCCGGACCAGGCCGGCGCGCGCGTGCGCTTCGGGCACCTCGACGCCCTTGGACACGAAGTACAGCACCTGCAGCAGCGATCGCGTCTCCAGATCGAGCGTCTCCACGCCCTCATCGGGATAAGTGTCGGGAAACGGATTCAGCTTCTCGATGTCGATATCGAACTGCGTGATGCCCTGCCGCAAGCGGAACGCGCGCGTGAACGCGGCCATCTCGGCCGAGCCGAGCGCGGCCGGATGCACGCGCAGCATCGGCTGGATACGTGTGCGCGTCAGCGCCCAGCGCCGGCCATCCGGCAGCGCCTTGAACGCGAGCCCATCGCGCGCCGCCTCGACCATCGCGCGCGGATCGACCCGGTCGGCAGGGATCGGACTGCCGACGATCTCGTCACGCTCTTCGCTGGTGAACACGGCCTGCCCCCTGTCCTGCAACGTCTGCAGCGCATCGATGCCCGCGAGGAACCGCGCGTATTCAGGAGCGTCCCGGGTGGTCGGGCCGCTGGCGGTCTCCGCGTTGGAGACCCAGTTCAGGTTCTCGAGCCACAGGCGGAACACCGAGGCGATCGGCCAGGTGGTCTTGGCCAGGTACAGCACGCCTTCGAGCGTCATCGGCGTGAACAGCTTGCGCGTGAACTCCTGGTCGTCCTGCGGCGTGAACGTGACCGTCGGCCGCTCGGTGACCGCCAGCGTACCGGTGGGCAGCACCGAGCCGCGCACGACGGCGCCCGTCTCGTTACCGACCACGCCGAAGAACGGCAGCAGGCCCAGCGACTTGACCGTCTCGTACTGCGTGGCGACCGACGACACGGCGAGGCTGCTCGGCGTGTCGGCGTAGCGCAGCCGCACGATGTTCAGCAGCAACTGCTGTTCGGCGGTCTTCTTGATGACTTCGTTGTAGACGAGGCGTTCGTCGGACAACGTGCGTGGACCGGTGGCGCAGCCGGCCAGGGCGATGCACAGCGCGGCGGCGAAGGCCAGGCGCCGGGAAACTCGGTTTGGACGAACGCTAATGATGGGAAGTCTCCTGCTGTCTGCCGCGCCGCTCGTCATGGATGCCGGTGCGCAGCACCGCCAGGTCCAGCACGCGCAGGCCGCCGTACTCGATCCGGATGCACCCCTGCCTTTCGAGGAAAGCCAGCGCCTCGTTGACGCGCTGCCTCGACAGGCCGACCAGGTAGGCCAGCTCCTGCTGCGTGATCCGCAGGTCGGTCGTCGTGCCGGGATGCAGGATCGGGTTGAACAACGAGGCCAGCGTCCTCGCGACGCGCACCTCGGGATTACTCAGGCGCTCGGTCTCGCGCGCGGCGATGAACTGGCCGAGCCGCTCGTTGAGCAGGTTCATGATGTAGCGGTTGAACTCGATCGAGCGATCGAGCAGCCAGTGGAACGTGTCGACCGGCAGGCCCGCGACGCGGCTGCGGCGCAGCGCCTCGATGTTGTAGCGATACGCCTCGCGCTTGAGCGCCGTGCCCTCGCCGAACCAGCCGCCCGGCGGCAGGCCCAGGAACGTCATCGTGTGTCCGTCGGGGCTCACGGCCGTCATCTTCAGCAGGCCATCGATGACGCCGAACCAATAAGTGATCGGCCGACCCGTGCGGCAGACGAATTCGCCGGGCTGCGCGTCGCTGACCCTTAGCGCCTCGCGCGCGACACGCCGGTCATCGGGCTTGAGCACCGACAGCCACGCGATCCCGTCGAGTTCTTCGGGTGTCGGCGATCGTCGGCGCTGGAGCAGATTGGGAGTCGTGGACATCGGTCGGGCAGGTTCGTCCAGATTGTCGTCCGGACACCCGATGAGCGTCAATCAACGCGAAGCGCGCCCATGGTGGACGATCGCCATGACAGCACGATGACGAGATTCCGTGGTCGAGGCGACCGTGGCAACATGGCCGTTTCCTTCTTCGACGGAGTTCCTCCGATGTACATCGCCACCAACCGTTTCCGCATCACGCTCGGCCGCGAGGCCGATTTCGTCGAGGTCTGGCGTCAGCGCGACAGCCATCTCGCCGACGTGCCCGGCTTCAAGCAGTTCCATCTGTTGCGCGGGCCCAGCGACGAAGCGTCGACGCTGTTCGTCTCGCATTCGACGTGGGAGAACGCCGAGGCGTTCCAGGCCTGGACCCGTTCGGAAGCCTTCCGCGCCGCGCACGCGGGGGCCGGACAACAGCGCGGCCTGTATCTGGGGCACCCTCAGTTCGAAGGCTTCGAGGTCGTCCTCTGATCCCGATACGGCCGAAGCACGGATGAGCGGGCTGTTCGCGCCGCAGGCGGTGCTCGAACCGGCACACGACTGGGGCGCCGAGGACGATACGGCGTTCGCTTACCGAGACGGTAATGGCGAGCCGCGCGGCTTCGGTTCGAGCCGAAGGCCTATGCCGCGGCGCATTTCCTGACCGTCTCCCAGGTCCGCGTGGTCACGTCGGTTCCGAATGCCCGTTCGATCAGCTTCATGAACACCGGCCCCTCATCACCGGCGATGTATGCGGTGAAGACCTCCGCGCCATGCTGGCATGCCACCGTCGCGAAGCCCTCGGTCAAGGGCAGCGGCACCTTGGGCAGGCGAACCTCGCGAAGGAAGCTGACGACCCGTTTGGCCTGCGGGGGAAAAGCGAACGGCTCGAAGGGATCGGTCGTCAGCAGCACCTGCAGTTCTGCCGATGGACGAACGATCGTGTAGAAGGTCCGCCCCAGGTGCTCGAGCATTGCGGCCTCGATCCGATGCTCCAGATCCGAAGTCGAAGTGAAGGTCGAATCGAAGACGACGTTGCCGCTGGACAGGATGGTCCTCACCCGATCGAAGCCCGCCGCCTCGAAGCAACGCTTGAGCTCGGGCATCTTGGCGTTGAGAGGGCTGACACCTCTCAGAAATGCGACGAATCGAGGCATGGCAGCGTCAAGCATCGTTGCCCGGCCCCGGCTTCGGCCGCACGGTGAGTTCGGCGAATCCCGTGCCCGGATCGTGCTGCCGGCCGAGATGCCAGCGATCGGAGCTGACGAGCAGAATCTCCGCGGTCGTCCGCACGAGGCTCCCGGGCGCGAGATGTCCGCCAAGCACTTCGCCCCGGGCGTCGGACACGACCACATGCAGATGCGCTCCGTCCACCGTGACGGTTCCCTGGAGAGAAACCATCTCGAACGGCCCGCGCAACTCGCGAGCGCCGTCCTCCCCCGCGAAGCGGATCCGCGGATCGCGCAGGCTGCCAATGCCCGACAGGACGAAGTAACCGCCGGAATCGCC
This sequence comes from Pseudomonadota bacterium, assembly GCA_029779435.1. Taxonomy (GTDB): domain Bacteria; phylum Pseudomonadota; class Gammaproteobacteria; order Burkholderiales; family Burkholderiaceae_E; genus JAKPAM01. The sequence goes on from JAKPAM010000233.1 coordinate 14,315, forward strand.
TGCTTTGCAGTGCGATTCGAGGGCCAGGCGAAGATCGGCACCAGGCAGCAGACGTAGCGGCAGAAGATGCATGGTCGCGCACGCTCCGGATTGAAGAATAGTTCAGGTTCTGCCAGCGTGCCCTTCACCGTTTCGTATCGGGCGCCAGCCGACGTCGGATAGGGGCCTGCCCCCCCGCCAGCGCAGCGCCTCGACCACCAGTGCCAACGCCGGCGCGATCTGCCGGCGATTCGCGTAGTACAGGTGATAACCAGGGAAGGACGGCCACCATTCCGTCAATACGGGCGACAGCCGGCCTGCATCGATGTGCGCCTGCATGATATCGAGAGGCACGTACACGAAACCCTGCCCATCCAGAGCCGCCTGAAGCATCAGAAAGGTGTTGTTGAACGTGACCTGTCCGTTCACCCGCACGTTGACCGGCTGGCCCTCCTTTTCGAACTCCCACGCATACAGCCCGCCCTGCGTGGGCAACCGCAAATTGATGCATGCGTGTTCCGTGAGGTCGCGCGGCGAGCGAGGCAGACGCTTACCCGATAGATAGGCGGGGGATGCGGCCACCGCCATACGCAGATCCGGCGCGATGCGCACGGCGATCATGCCCTTGTCCACGCGGTCACCGGAGCGCACGCCGGCATCGAAACGATGCGCCGCGATATCGGTCAACGCATAGTCGACGCTGAACTCGATGTGAACGTCCGGATGATCGTTCAGCAGCGGCAATAGCCGCGGCCAAAGCACGGTGGAGATCGCATGGTCGTGGGCCGTGATCCGGACGGTGCCGGCAGGCTTGTCGCGCAGGGCGCTGAGCGAGCCCAACTCGCGTTCGATCTCATCGAGGCGGGGCGCGACCGCCTCCAGCAACCTTGCCCCGGCCTCCGTCGTGGAGACGCTGCGGGTGGTGCGCGTCAGCAGCCGCACGCCCAGGCGGGCTTCCAGCGCCAGCATCGCATGGCTCAACGCCGAACGCGACACGCCCAGCCGTGCCGCGGCACAAGTGAAGCTGCGCTCCCGAGCGACCACTACGAAGGCCCGAAGATCGTTGAGGTTCTCTCTGGCCATTGGTGAACAGATTGCACCATCGTGTGCTGATTCTACGATCTTCTCATCCAATGAGAACCGCCCTACAGTTCATCCACTAACCGAGGAAACCCATGCACGCCTTCTTTCGATGCGTCCTGTGCGCAACCGCGCTTCCCGCCTCCGTGGCCATGGCCGCCGAATCGCGGACCGGGGCGTCCGCCAGTGCACAGCAGATCACGCGCGCGGGGGATCAGCCCTCGGCGGCCGGCTCGGCGGAGTTCGTCACCGGCCGGGTGCGGATCGATCCGGTCTGGCCCGCCGACGAACACATCAACGCCTCCGGTGGCCTGGTGACCTTCGAGCACGGCGCCCGGCACGGCGATGACGCATCAGGCCGTGACCTGCCCGGTGAATGGCAAGAACGTCACATAGCCCCCACAAAATTGATGATGCTTCGCCGCCCACCGAATCGCAGAATTGACAGCGATCGATGCCAGTGCGAGGACAATCATGGGGATGCTCCAACGAATCCGCAGCACGCTGACGACGTTCGGCAAAAAAGTAAAGACGGCGTTCTCCGAGGATGCCCCAACGCCCCCCCTGACAATCGAGAGCGTCATCCACAAGGAACTCGAGCAGGTACTAAGCGAAGAGAGCCTTCGGAAGCTCGGACCTGATCCCGGATCGATCTTCAAGGAAATTCATCGGCTGGATCCGGAGCAATGCCCGAAGGGCCTGTGCCTGTCCGGCGGCGGCATCCGCAGCGCGACGTTCAGCCTTGGCGTGCTGCAATGGCTGGCCGCCGAGAAGAAGCTGCAGGATTTCCACTACCTGTCGACGGTCAGCGGCGGCGGTTACATTGGTGCCTGGCTGGTCAACGGACTCCATAGAGCTTCTGCCGGCGGTGCCGGCGATGCGGAAGCGTGGCTAAGCAAGATCGCCAAAGACAGCAGCCAGGAAAAAGACGACCCTGTGAGGAAGCTGCGTGAATTCAGCAACTATCTCAGCCCGACGGTCGGCATTTCGCATGATGCGTTCACACTGGTCGCCATCTTTCTGAGGAACTTCCTGATCAACGCGGCAATCTGGCTGCCGATCCTGGCCGCGTTCGTCGCGATACCTCGCGCTTACGTCGCTTTCCTGTTCCACGAGCCGCACTTCGATGCCGCCTTGCTGGCTGGCATGAGCGCCGTCTTGATTACGGTAGCGATCACCTATATCGCGGGTCATCTCCCTGCGAACGGCGAAGACGAAGACAAATACGGAGGCGAAGAAAAAAACAGGAGCAAGAGCGAAGACGCCCAGGGTTCCGCATCGCGTCGATTCATCGTCTACTGCCTGGTTCCTCTCCTGGCGGCCGCCGTACTGCTTAGCATCGTTGGCGGCCATTCTGCTGAGCTGCGGGCCAGCAAACCGTGGTGGTTCAGCGCCCGCGGCTTCGTCGCCGCAGGCGTATCGATGCATCTATTGGGTGCTTGGATAAGCGTGGCGATACGGCACCACGCGAATCGCCCTCAACGCAATCGCTCTGTAAAGCTGATGGTGGTGATCATCGGCATCGGTGCGCTGGGCGGATTGCTGGCATGGAAAGTCCTGCAATGGCTCGCCATCGATGAAACGGCGGTCGACGCCGACAAGCTGTTGTACGCGAGCGTCAGCAGTCCTGCTCTGATCCTGGTGTTCTGGCTGATGATAGCCGCACAAGCCGCCTTCATGGGCTCCCACGCCACCGAGGACGACCGCGAATGGTGGGCTCGCGCGTCGGCGGAGATGCTCAAATCGTGCCTCGGCTGGGGCCTGCTATTCGGCACGATCATCTGGCTGCCCGGATGGCTGCTGGACGCCGCTGATGGAGCTCTCCATCCTGGAATCAGCCTGAGCCTGGGCGGCGGCCTTCTCGGCATCATTACGAGCGCCATCGGCTACTGGAGCAAGAACGGCAGCGAGATCAAGCGCAAGACACAGACCGCCTTGCGGACCCTGCGCGTGCGCACCCTCGACGCCGCGGCGGCGGTAGTGCTCATCGCGATCCTGCTGGCCTTGTCGTTGGGTTGGAGTGCGGTGATCGCGAAGTACCCGGAGTGGGCCCCTAATGTCTCCGCGCAAAACGCATTTCTGCGCGAACGATCGCAGACTCTCGATGACCATCGTTCCCTACACGCGGCACGGCCTCAAGACTCGCGCATCGAGTATGCAATCGACAACGAATCGTCAACCAGCAAGATCGGATCGATCGAGACGGCGATCTATCAGCGAACCTTGCTCGCGTCGTCGTTCTCGCACGTCGCAATCGCGTTATTTTGCTTGCTTGGAATATCGCTACTAGTCCTTGTCAACACCGGCATAAATCGCTTCTCTCTGCATGAAATGTACGGCAACAGACTTGTCCGAGCCTATCTCGGCACCGGCCGGAACGATCGCCATCCGGACCCTTTCACGGATATCGACAAGAATGACAACATCAGTCTCGAAAAACTCGTAAGACCACTTTCCACCGCCGACAACAGATCTCGGCTGTATCCGATTTTCAACATGGCATTGAATCTTAGTAAATGCGCTCCAGGCCGACTCGACTGGCAGACGAGAAAAGCGACACCATTCATCGCGACACCACTGTATTGCGGTGCTGCAATCGTCAATTACAGGAAGACCGGCGACTACGCGGAAAACTTCACTCTTGGGCGGGCGATGACGATTTCTGGCGCGGCGGTCTCGCCAAACATGGGCTACAACAGCTCGCGACTGGTTACCCTGGTAATGACCTTGTTCAATGCTCGGCTTGGGTGGTGGCAGCCCAACCCCACTTTCGATATCGGCCACGACCGCTTGACTCTGATCACTCGGGTGAAGGACTGGTTCCGCCATCACTTCGTCACGGTTCGCTCGCTGCTGGCCGAGGCGCTCGGGCGCACGGATGCCAGCGCCTATGCGATCAACCTGTCCGATGGCGGTCATTTCGACAATACCGGCATCTACGAACTCGTTCGACGACGGTGCCATCGCATCGTGGCAGTCGACGCGACATGGGACCCGCAATACCAATGGAAAGATCTGCTGGACGTCGTCAGAAAGATTCGCGTCGATTTCGGTATCTCGATCGGCTTGCCGAGCGTCCTTCCGGGCCAGCCGGACGAAGACAGGAATGCCCGCCTTGTCGAAGCGACCATCCACTATACCGATGTCGACGGAAAGAACGCACGAGACGGCAGGCTGACCATCCTCAAACCGAGACTGATCGCCGACCAGGATCCCCCCGAACTGCTTGCCTACGCGAAGAGTTGTCTTCGCCAGGGCGAATCGCTGGAAACCGCCGCGACCTTCCCGCATCAGAAAACCACCGACATGTTCTTTGATGAGGTTCAGTTCGAAAGCTATCGCCAGCTGGGGTATCACACGGCCGCATCCACGCTTGGCGTCGCGCGAGACACGTCCACACACGCTGCAGCAAGCAAGCACGCCGTTGCATCCAGTGCCGCCGCGCCATCGCTGGCTTCACACGGCGGCACGGCATCGAACGCTCCCTCCACGTCGGCGCCCTATGTCGTCACCGGACTTGGCACCTTGATCGAACGGCTCGGCACCAGTGCCGCACTCGCCACGGCATTGACCGTTGGCGGAACCATCGGCATCGCCGGCACCATGGCGCTCAGCTCGACCGAACTCACGCTATCACGGGAGGATCGCGAGCTGCTGCGGCAAGGCATGACGATGCAGATCGATCGGCCTGGCTGGGTCGACGACACGACGATGCAAGTGGGGCGCCCCGGCTGGACGGACGACATGAAGATGCAAGTCGAACGACCTGGCTGGATCGACAGTATCAAGTTGCCGGTCGGACAGCCCGGGCAGCAGGAACAGCTGGCCGTCGAGATGCTGGCAACCACCAAGGCATTGCATAGCGCCATCGGCGTCCTTTCCCAATCCGGTTCGCACGGCGTCGATGTCGCGAACCAGATCAAGGACCTGGAATCGGAAATCAATCGACTGAAAGGTCAACTGAGCGCGACCAAGGCGAACGATCCGGAACTGGCCACGGCGATCAGGGAAGTGAAGAACTCGATCGATAAACTGCAATTGCGTCCGCAGTTCCCTGTTACCGAGGACGTAATACAAAAAATGGAGGACTTGCTGAAAGGAATACAGGACGCCATCAAGGAGAGCGGCCCCCGCCGCAACATCCGTAGCCAGCCGTCTCACGAATGATTCTTTCACTCACGAGAGCGAGGCTCGACCATGTCTACGCTTAGCCACCTTGTTTCGCTATTGATCTGCGGTGGAATGGCCGCCTGCGCAACCCACGATACCAGGTCGTTGCGGGCGTCTTGGTACCTGCGGGATGACGTGCCGCCGACCATGAGGAATTCGGCGCCCGACAAACAGGCGGTAGCCGCGCAGCCGGGCAAGGAGCCCCTACCGCCCCCACCAACGATATACCTGGCACTACTGAACACGGGCGCGCGAGACTACCCCCTTAAGTCGATATCGATAAACACGGCCTCAATCAACTCCTCGAGTTCCCTCACCCTGCCCCCCGGTCGCCTGCAAGTGTTGAACGCCACCAGGGCACTCGGCCCATGCAGGCTTCCCGTTTTCCTGACGTTGACCGACGAGGCGGGCCATACCTCCACGCTGCCTGTTTCCAGCCCCATGCCGAACTACCTGCACGACGCCTGGCTTATGTGCTGCGCCCGTCCCTCCACGCCAAGTGAGCCGCCATGCCCCACCATGCCAGCCAACTGACGCGACGCCTGCGCCATCTGGCGAGCGCGATCATTCTACTGATGCCCGTGCCGCCGTTGCTGGCCGCCCCGGAGCCGCCAGCAACGGCGGCACGATCGTGGCGGCAACTGGACGAAGCCGTCATCGGCTGGCAGCAAACGATGCTCGATTACCTGAAGTTCGGCCAGAACCGCCTGAAAGGCGAGGAGTTGGCGAGACAGGAGCGGATGGTCCGTCATCTACGCATCGTCGCCACATCAAGCCCCGCACCCATGCTTCGCCGGCAACTGAGCGCTCGCGGGCCGACGATCTGGATGTCCGCGCAATGGCTGGCCTTGCTGGAGGAATTGGTTCGCGCCGGCATGATCAACGATGAATGCCAACGCACTTACTTCGGGCAGATCAGCGAGATCATCAAAACCAACGAAAAGAACGCAAGAGCAGGCAAATCGACTCCGACGCTGGCTTGGCCGCGCCTCGACGCATTGACATCCGCCGATGCCTCTTACAAAGCCTGCCGCCCATCGCCACCGGAACGTCCCGACGAACGACTCTCGCGGTATCGGATTGCCCAGGATGTGGAAGCCGCATTGTTCGTCCTGCTGAACGAGTGGATCATGTCGGCAGCCAGGGTTCCCGCGAACTACCCTGATCCGACGGCGTTCGGGCTCACCGAGCCCAAGGCGCTGGGCCTGCTGCGAGATGCGGATCAGGAGGTCTTCGATGAGGAGACGCGTGAACTCCTGATGCTGCCCGTTTCACCCCCCTGCCTTATGACCGCCAACGGTGGTCGTCTCTCCGTGGCAGTTCGCCCTTTTCGCCGTCACGCTGCATCGCCGGCATGGCGCTGACTCCAGGGGGAATCGTTCAGCGCTTGCTTAGCCACGATTCGGCGAAATCACCCGAAGCTTGCCAAAGTCCTTCGCATAGCCTGAAGGATCACGCGTCAGCAAAGAGAAATTCGAGACCGCGGCATGCGCGCTGATATAGAAATCGGGCAGTGGCCGCAGGCGCGACCCGCCCCGACCGCGATGACGCGCGAAGGCGGCGGCCGCTAGACTAGGTGTTCAGTCCCGGCATTAGATGGATCGGATCAATCCTGAACCGCTCGGGCTCGGATGTCCATTGTTTGCAGACGAATTCGTACGCGGGAGGGTCGGCTGCAGCGCGTAGAGGCAGTCATCCAGCGGCAGCAGGGTGTGCTTGCGAAAGGCGACTATCGTCGCCTCATCCTCCACGGATAAGACGGTGGAGCCTGGTTGTTTCGGCCCGGTCGGAAGATCGGCGACCGATGTGCGCTTCTTCCACTTGGCCACCGTCTTCTGATTGACGCCGTGGCGCCTGGATAGCGCCCTCAGGCTCTCTTCACTATTTTGTATCGCTCGACGGATCGCCTCTGTCGTGGTGGCGCTCCCGTGAAGAACCTGCCCCATAGTGCTTCCTTCCATTCAGGCGAGAAGATTGCACCATCAAATCCTGGGATCAAACACCTAGCAACGAAGTCCCGAGCGGATGGCGGTGGGGAGGTTGCCAGATCGCCGGAGAAGCTCGGTTGCCGGAGGGCCGGCGCGGTTGGCGCCCCCCCGGGATTTCCCCAGATTGTCGCCAAAGCGACAGATCGGCGTCAAACCTGTTCTTAGCATGTCATCCATCAGGAGACCGGTGCGCGCTTTCGCGCCAACCACAGGACGCCATGTCGACGACGTTTCCGCAACTGCTGCTCGACCATGCCCGACAGCGCCCGGACGCTCCCGCGATCCGCGAGAAGGACCTGGGGATCTGGCAGACGCTGAGCTGGCGCCAGCTGCGCGACGAAGTCGAGGCGCTGGCCGCGGGGCTGCAGCAAGCGGGCCTGAGCCGCGGCGATCACTTGGCCGTCATCGGCGAGAACCGGCCGCGGCTGTACGCGGCGATGATCGCCGCGCAGGTGATCGGCGCGATCCCGGTGCCGCTGTACCAGGACGCGGCCGCGCAGGAGATGGCCTTCGTCTTCGAGAACGCGGGAATCCGCCATGCGGTCGTCGAGGACCAGGAACAGGTCGACAAGCTGCTGGAAGTCCGCGACGGCCATCCGATGCTGGAAGCGATCTTCTACGACGATCCGCGCGGGCTGCGTCAGTACGACGCCCCCGGGTTGGCGCCGATCGACCGGCTCGCCGAAGCCGGAGCCGCGATCGTGCGGCAGTCGCCGGACTTCCTCGCGCGCCGCGTCGCGCAGGTGTCGCCCGACGACGTGGCCGCGCTGTTCTACACGTCGGGCACGACCGGCCGCTCGAAGGGCGTGATCCACACGCACAGTTCGCTGATCACGATGTCGCGGGAGGCCGCCGACCTCGACGGGCTGACCCCCGGCGACAATGTGATGGCGTACCTGCCGATCGCCTGGATCGGGCAGAACATCTTCTCGTACGCGCAATGGCTGACCGTCGGCTTCACGATCAACTGCCCGGAGTCGCAGTCGACGGTGATGAACGACATGCGCGAGATCGGCCCCACTTATTATTTCGCGCCGCCCCGGGTGCTCGAAGCGCTGCTGACGCAGGTGACGATCCGGATGGAGGACGCGGCCGCGCCGAAGCGGGCGATGTTCCGCTACTTCATGGACGTCGCGGCGCGCATCGGCGGCACGCTGCTCGATCGCGCGACGACGACCGGCGGCGGCCGGCACGACGGCAGGCACGGCGTGGGGCCCGAGATAAGCCTGGCCGACAGGCTGCTGTACCGGCTCGGCGATCTGCTGGTCTACGGTCCGCTGCGCAATGCGCTGGGCATGAGCCGCATCCGCGTCGCCTACACGGCCGGCGAGGCGATCGGGCCGGACCTGTTCACGTTCTACCGGTCGCTGGGCATCAACCTCAAGCAGTTGTATGGTCAGACCGAGTCGGCGGTGTTCGTCTGCGTGCAGCCCAACGGGCAGGTCCGGGCCGACACCGTCGGTCCGCCGCTCAAGGGCATCGAATTGAAGGTCGCGTCCAACGGCGAACTGCTGATCCGAAGCCCGGCGCTGCTGCGCGAGTACTACCGCAATCCGGAGGCGACGGCCGAGGTGCTCGAACCCGACGGGTGGTACCACACCGGCGACGCCGGCTACCTGGGCGAGGACGGCCATCTGCGGATCATCGACCGCGCCAAGGACGTCGGCAAGCTGGCCGGCGGCCAGTTGTTCGCGCCCAAATTCATCGAGAACAAGCTGAAGTTCTTTCCGTTCATCAAGGAAGCGGTGGCTTTCGGCGATGGCCGCGACCGGGTGATGGCGTTCATCAACATCGACTACGAGGCCTGCGGCAACTGGGCCGAGCGGCGCAACCTGCCCTACACCGGCTACATCGACCTCGCCGGGCGCCCGCAGATCTACGATCTGATCCGCGAATGCGTCGAGAAGGTCAACGCCGACCTGGCCGGCGACCCGATGATGGCGGCGTCGCAGATCCATCGCTTCCTGGTGCTGCACAAGGAACTGGACGCCGATGACGATGAACTGACCCGCACGCGCAAGGTGCGACGCGGGCTGATCGCCACCAAGTACGCGGTACTGATCGACGCGCTGTACGGCGGGCTGCCCGAGCAGTTCATCGAGACGCAGGTGCGTTTCGAGGATGGACGCACCGGCTCGATCAGCGCGACGCTGCGCATCGACGAGGCCAGGACGTTCGCGCCGGCGACGGCCGGCGCGCGGACGCCATCGGCGAGCGGCGGCACGGGCGCGGCCTCTCGACAGGACGCGAACGGCAGCGCGCGGCCCCGGGCGGGAGCCGACGCATGACGACATCGCATTCGCCCACGACGGCCGTCCCGCCAGAGGAGCCCACCGCGCCCGCCGGCGTGTCGGCAAGCGAAATGGAAGCGAACGACCAGGCGGCAACCGCCCCCGCGCCGCGCGGCCGCCGGACCGGCGACGTGGTGCTCAGCCTCGAACACGTGTCGCTGTCGTTCGGCGGCGTCAAGGCGCTGACCGACATCTCGTTCGACGTCCGCGAGCACGAGATCCGCGCGATCATCGGCCCGAACGGCGCCGGCAAGAGTTCGATGCTCAACGTCATCAACGGCGTCTATGCGCCGCAGAAGGGGCGGATCGTGTTTCGCGGCCGCCCGTTCACGAAGATGCATCCGCACCAGGTCGCCCGGATGGGCGTCGGGCGCACGTTCCAGAACCTGGCGTTGTTCAAGGGCATGAGCGTGCTGGACAACCTGATGACGGGCCGCAACCTGAAGATGCATTCGGGGATCCTCGCGCAGATGATTCGGATCGGTCCGGCCGAGCACGAGGAGATCGCGCACCGCGAGGTCGTCGAGCGGATCATCGACTTCCTCGAGATCCAGGCTTATCGCAAGACGCCGGTCGGCCGCCTGCCTTATGGGTTGCAAAAGCGCGTGGACCTGGGCCGCGCGCTGGCGACGGAACCGAGCCTGCTGCTGCTGGACGAACCGATGGCCGGCATGAACGTCGAGGAGAAGCAGGACATGTCGCGTTTCATCCTGGACGTCAACGACGAATTCGGCACGACGATCGTGCTGATCGAGCACGACATGGGAGTGGTGATGGACATCTCGGACCGCGTGGTCGTGCTCGACTACGGCCGCAAGATCGGCGACGGGCCGCCGGACGAGGTGCGCAGCAACCCGGAGGTCATCTCGGCCTACCTGGGCGTCGGGCACTGAGGGCGGCCGGCCATGGGATTCTTCATCGAGGTGCTGCTCGGCGGATTGATGGCCGGCGTGCTGTACGCGCTGGTGGCGCTGGGCTTCGTGCTGATCTTCAAGGCGTCGGGCGTGTTCAACTTCGCGCAGGGCGCGATGGTGCTGTTCGGCGCGCTGGCGCTGGCCCGGCTAGCCGAATGGATCCCGGCGTGGATACCGGCCCTCGCGCCGGCCGCGCTGCCGATCGCGTTCGTGCTGGCGGCGGCGGTCATGGTCGCGCTGGCCTGGCTGATCGAGCGGCTGGTGCTGCGCCAGCTCGTCAACCAGGAGGGCATCGTGCTGCTGATGGCGACGCTGGGCGTCGCGTACTTCCTGGACGGGCTGGGGCAGACGATCTGGGGATCGGACATCTACTCGATCGACCTGGGCATCGACAAGGAGCCGATGCTGGTGCTCGACAAGGTGTTCGAGGGCGGCATCCTGCTGGACCGCATCGACATCGTGGCGGCCGCGATCGCGGTGGTGCTGGTGCTGGCGCTCGCGCTGTTCTTCCAGCGCACGTCGACCGGCCGCGCGCTGCGCGCGGTCGCCGACGACCACCAGGCCGCGCAGTCGATCGGCATCCCGCTGAACCGGATCTGGGTCATCGTCTGGTCGGTGGCCGGCTTCGTCGCGCTGGTGTCGGGCATGGTCTGGGGCAGCAAGCTGGGCGTGCAGTTCTCACTGGCGATCCTCGCGCTCAAGGCGCTGCCGGTCGTGATCCTGGGCGGCTTCACGTCGATCCCGGGCACGATCGTCGGCGGGCTGATCATCGGCCTGGGCGAGAAGCTGTCCGAGGTGTACCTCGGACCGATGGTCGGGGGCGGCATCGAGACGTGGTTCGCCTACGTCGTGGCGCTGGGGTGCCTGCTGATCCGTCCGCAAGGGCTGTTCGGCGAGCGGATCATCGATCGCGTATGAGCACGTCGATCCAATAACGGAGCCCCGCACATGCTCTATCGCGAGAACGGCCAGTTCAAGAATACTTACCACGCCGATCAGCAGATCTTCCCGATCCTGCAGGACCGCGTCGTCGTCGTCGCGTTCCTCGCGTTCGCGTTCATCGGCGTGCCGCTGCTGGCGTCGGACTACCTGTTCCTGTCGATGATCATCCCGTTCCTGATCCTGTCGCTGGCGGCGATCGGGTTGAACCTGCTGGTCGGCTACTGCGGGCAGATCTCGCTGGGCA
>JAKPAM010000280.1 GCA_029779435.1 Pseudomonadota bacterium
CACTCGCGAACGCCGGCGGCGACACCATCAACTCGATCAAGGCTGCCAACGAGTTCGGCATCACCAAGACGCAGAAGCTCGCCGGTCTGCTGGTGTTCGTCAACGACGTGCACTCGCTGGGCCTGAACGTGACCCAGGGCATGCAGCTCACCGAAGCCTTCTACTGGGACATGAACGACGAGACCCGGGCCTGGTCGCGCAAGTTCTTCGAGAAGATGAAGAAGATGCCGAACATGCTGCAGGCGGGTGCATATTCGTCCACGCGCCACTATCTCAACGGAGTCAAGGCGACGGGCACCGACGACACCGAGACCGTGATGAAGTGGATGAAGGCCAACCCGATCAACGACATCTTCGTGAAGAACGGCAAGATCCGCGAGGACGGCCGCATGATGCGCGAGATGTACCTGTTCGAGGTCAAGAAGCCGTCCGAGTCCAAGTACCCGTGGGACTACTACAAGCTGAAGGCGACGATCCCGGCCGAGCAGGCCTATCGCCCCCTCAGCGTGAGCTCCTGCCCGCTGGTCAAGAAGTGATCACCTGAGCGTGCGAGCCCGCCTGCGGCGGGTTCACGCACGCCGAACGGCCGCCGCGGTGCACAGGCATCCCGGCGGCCTTTGTCTTATTGGGCCCTGCGCCACTTCCACCACAACGCACGCCGTCCCTTCAGGCGGGACGCAGGGAGACGCACGACGTGCGTCGCAGGCGGCCCGCCGAAGCCGCCGCCTGCGTTCCGGTCTAGCGGCCGGCCTCGCCGCTGCGCGCGTAGGTGGACGGCACCAGGTCGGGCACCGACGCGCCCCGCTTGCCCAGCCACCAGCCGTAGGCCGGCGGCACCATCGCGAAGCCGTCGAGCCCCATCTTCTGCGCGGCGTCCATCGCCCAGTTCGGGTTGTAGAGCATCTCGCGCGCCAGCGCGATCAGGTCGGCATCGCCCGACTGCAGGATGCGCTCGGCCTGGTCGTGATGCACGATCAGGCCCACGGCCATCGACGCCACACCGGCCTCGCGCTTGATCGCCCGCGCGAACGGCACCTGATAGCCGTAGCCGATCGGCGCGCTGCTCACCGGACGCGCCAGGATGCCGCCGGCGCTGCAGTCGACGACGTCGACACCGCGCTGCTTCAGCAGACGCGCGAGCTCGACGCTGTGCGCCGGGCTCCAGCCGGCGTCGTCGTCCACCGACAGACGCATGAACAGGGGCTTGTCGGCCGGCCAGTTGGCCCGCACGCTGTCGGCCACCTCGAGCGCGAAGCGCATGCGGTTGGCGTCGCTGCCGCCGTAGCCGTCGGTGCGCTGGTTGGCGCGCGGCGACAGGAACTGGTGGATCAGGAATCCGTGCGCGCCGTGGATCTCGACCACGTCGAACCCGGCGCGATGGGCGCGCGCCGCCGCGTCGCCCCAGCGCTGCACCACCTCGCGGATCTCTGCTTCCGTCAGCGCATGCGGCACGGGCGAGCCGCTGTCGGCCGGCAGCGCACTGGGCGCGACCAGCTGCCAGGCGTCCCAGTCGTCGATCTCGGCGGACGGCTGCAGCGGCTTGCCGCCTTCCCACGGCCGGCCGGTGCGCGACTTGCGCCCGGAGTGACCGAGCTGGATGCCCGCCGCGGCCCCGCCCAGATGGATCAGGTCGACGATGCGCGTGAACTGCGGGATGAACGCGTCGTCCCACAGACCGAGATCGCCGAGGGTGCCGCATCCGCGCCGCTCGATCTTGGTCGACTCGACGATCACGAGACCCGCGCCACCCACTGCGTAGCGGCCGGCGTTCATCAGGTGCCAGTCGGTGGGAAAGCCCTTCACGCCG
>JAKPAM010000285.1 GCA_029779435.1 Pseudomonadota bacterium
GCCGTACTGCAGCAACGCGGCCTTGCCGTCCTTTTCGAAGCCCTTGCGGTACACGATCGACACCGGGACCTTGGTGCCGTCGCGGGCGGTCGCCCACAGGCGTTCGGTCACGTAGTTCGCCGGGTCGTAGCCGGGCACCGGTTGGCGCTTGAGCTCGCGGCGCTCGCCGGTCCTGACGTTGAGTTCGTAGGTGGTCGCCGGCATCGCCAGCGAGGTGTAGCTGTAGCGCACCCAGTCGGTGGCCGGCTCGGCGTTGACGTCCAGGCCCATCGAGTACGCGGTCTCGTCGGCCTTCACGTAGTCGGCGGCACCGTCCTTGAGGATGCGCACGCGCTCCAGGCCCCCCGAGCGCTCGGCGATGGCGGCGACGCCGTCGAACAGCTCGATGCCCTCGATGAACACCTTCGGGTCGTGCGCGACCCAGTCCCGCCAGTCCTTGCGCGAGGCGCTGCCGTCGGCGGCGGTGACCAGCTTGAAGTTGGTCGCGCCATCGGCATTGGTGCGGATCACCCAGCGGCCGCCATGGTGGTCGGCATCGTATTCGACGTCCCGTTCGCGCGGCGCCAGCACCTTGAACTGCGCGGGATCCGACGCCGGTGCATAGCGCGTCTCGTTGGACACCGTGCTGTCCAGCGCGATCACGATGTAGGCATCGTCGCGAGTGCGGCCGATGCCCATGTAGAACGTATCGTCGGCCTCTTCGTAGACCACCGGGTCGGCCTTGGGGTCGGTGCCGAGCACGTGCTTGCGCACGCGCTTGCTCAGCAACGTCTCCGGGTCGTTCTCGATGTAGAAGAAGGTCTTGTTGTCGTCGGCCCACACCGCGTAGCCGGCGGTGCCGGGAATGGCGTCGGCCAGAGTCTTGCCGGTCGCCAGGTCCTTCACCCGCAGCGTGTACTGGCGCCGGCCGTTGGTGTCGTCGCCGTACACCAGGAACCGGTTGTCCTGGCTGACGTCGCGCCCGCCCACCGCGAAGTAGTCCTTGCCCGCGGCCAGCGCGTTGACGTCCAGCAGCACCTCCTCGCCGGCGAAGTCGGCCGTCTCGTTCGCGCGCAGGATCGACAGCGCGTCGATCCCGCCCGCGTCCTTGCGACGGGCATGGATCGGGTAATCCTTGCCGGCCTCGAAGCGGCTGTAGTACCACCAGCCGCGTTCGCGGAACGGCACCGAGGCGTCGTCCTGCTTGATGCGCGCCACGATCTCG